>JAUXIJ010000009.1 GCA_030621085.1 Candidatus Cloacimonadota bacterium
GAAAATCCCACGGCATTACCGCCAGCACAACACCCAGAGGATTAAACGTAACAAAGCTGCTGCTCATCTCGGTTTTGATTTCTTCCTGGGAAAGGAATTTCTCTGCATTATCTGCATAAAACCTGCAAACCCATGCACACTTTTCCGCTTCCGCTTTTCCACTGCTCAGGAGCTTTCCCATTTCGGCTGTCATCAATTGAGCAAATTCATCTGATCTTTCCTGCAGGATATCTGCTGCTTTTTTCATCAAATTTGTTCGATATTCAAAACTGGTTTCTTTCCATTTCCGGAAATCAATATGAGAATTTTCTATTTTGTTTCTTTCTCCTCCCGGAGTTAATTCTTTATATTCTTTAATTTTTCGATTATTGTACGGATTTATTGAAATGATCATAGATTACCTTCTGCTCAATTTTCTTGTCATTCCCAACTGGATTGGGAATCTATTTCCTTTTATTTTTGTAGATTCCCGTTTTCACGGGAATGACATTACTTTTAGTATAATTTGTTTTAACCTTTTCCTGGAAAATGATTCCAGCTACAATGAGTATCAGCCCGACAATAGTAGAAAAAACGATCCTTTCCCTGATTACAAGATTAATGAATAAAAGCGATAAAAATGGTGTGAGATATATGAGGTTATTCACTTGAACTGTAGTGCGTGACAGCTTAAGTGCTTTCAACCAGAAAATAAAAGTGATTCCCATCTCGAAAAGACCAATATAAACAGCTCCAGCCAGTCCTTTCCAATTTGGTAGAAGAGGAGCTTTTATAAAGAGAATAAACGTGAAAAGAAAACCAAAACTGAAACTGAGAAAAAGTTTAGCGATTTCATCTCTCTTATCCTTTATATTAAAAATAAAAAACAGTGCCCATACTATTGCACTTGAAAGTGCTAATATTACTCCGTAGGTGTTTTTAAATTTCAGGTTAAGCAGATTTCCGTGTGTAGAAATTACTATCACACCCACAAAACTAATGAAAATAGCTCCAATACTTTTTATAGATATTTTCTGTTTCAACAGGGGAATGGAGAGAATCACGATCATAATCGGCCAGATGAAATTGAGAGGTTGAGCTTCCTGCGCAGGAAGAAGAGTGTACGCCTTAAAAAGAATAACATAATAAATAAAAGGATTCAGCATGCCCAGTATGGCGGAGTGCAGGTAGTCTTTAGCGGAAAAGGAAGATAGAAGTTTTATCTTACCCTGAAATAGCAAAATGATGAATGATGCCATTGCTGCTGTTAAAGAAGAGAAGAACAGCAATTGAATAGTTGTTAGATATCGTAATGTGATCTTGAATGCAGAAGCAGCAGTGGACCATAATAATACAGAAAGAACTGCATAAATGTAAGCTTGTTTCTGCGTTTTCATTTTTTATTTTTTTAGAGGTTCGATGTGAATAGTGGATTCTATTTTTAGTTCGGAACGAATAAGAAATTCCATTTCATCTGCTATTTTATGAGCTTTTTCCAATTTCATTTTGGGTGGAAGTTCAATATGGAATGTGATCTCTTTGTGGTCACCATAATCATGAATATGAAGATGGTGTAAATGAACGGGAAAAGGTATTCGAGATTTCACAAGTTCTACAATCGTATCCTTCAATTCCTTGTCCGGTTTCTCTCCTATCAATGCACTCACCGAACCTTTGAGAATTTCAAATGCAGCATGGAATATCAACAGGGACATAATTAATCCCAGGGCGCTGTCTGCCCACCAATAGTACTTACCGAGGAAGATACCGAACAGGATAACCAGAGATGAAAAGGAATCGGTTCGATGATGCCAGCCATCTGCTATCAGCAATTTCGACCCGGTTTTCTTTCCACCCCAGATTGCGAATCGAGCCATTAACTCTTTTACAAACACAGAAATTACAGTGATGATTATTGCTGTTTTACCAAAAGATGCAGCTTGATGAAAGTAGAACTTCCGGATAGATTCGATGAGAAAATTTCCACCGACAACGGCAAGAATTATGCCGATTATAACGGTGGCAATGATTTCTGCCCGACCATGACCAAAAGGATGTTCTTTGTCGGCAGGTTTATTAGATATTTTAATACCGATCAGAAGAATTATGGAAGAGAAAGAATCTGAAAGAGTGTGCCAGGCATCGGCAATGATGGCAACAGAAGAGGACATTATTCCAACCCAGTATTTGAACCCAAAAAGGATAATATTCAGAAGGATGGAACTTACTGCTTCAATATAACCGATGGACGTTTTTCTTTTCATGAACTTAGAGGTCGATTTTTATTAATGGGACCATCATTTCATCTTCCGTAAGCCCGGCATGATGTGCCAGGAATTCTTTTTTCCATTTTCCATTCTGCTCGTAAACTGTTTTAATTGCTGCATCCGAAATTGCAATTCCCACAAAATCACCTAACAGATCGTCTATTCTCTGATGCATCTTACCTTTTCCTAAAAAGCCTTTCGCTAAAAACTCATCTCTTGTCAGTATCAGGAATTTATCTTCGTATTTTTTAATCACATCCTTGAATTTGTCAAATTTGTGTTTTTTTGCAAAGAAGGAAACAAAGCGCGGTTCCGGCATTGTGGGTAATATCAGGCAGTCGAAAAGTTCTTCATCTTCATTTGCATATAAGTATTTATTCACGTCCACCAGTCCATGATCTGCAGTTATGAAAATTGACGTATTCGTACCTTTCAATTTATGAGCTAATTTTTCACAGGCAATATCGATCTCTTTGAGATACTCTTCCACCTTTCTCGAATGAATTCCGTTCTTATGTTCTAGTCCATCCGGGTTTACCGAATAGCTCATTATGAACTTCCTGGAAGTTGATTTCTTTTTAACTATTTTCTCCACAGTATTAAAGAGTTGTTTTGTGGATTTGTAGGATTTTATAGTAGAAGGCTTAGAAACGATTTGCGAGTAAGGTTTTTTGGAAAGATACTTTGCATAGATATTATAGAGTTCTACCGAAGGATCTGCTTTTTGTATCTTTTGGAAAATATTTTCAAATCTCATTTTTTCATAAGTTCGGTATCTACTATGATCGATTTCTTTCCCGGTGATGCTGTCCCAGTTTGGAAGAAAATCTATGAATTTATAATATTCTTTGAAGAACATTGTCCAACCCAGAGCTCCATGTTCCAGTGGTGTTTTTGCCGTACGAAAACTTGTTATAACCGAAGTAGTTGTAGATGGGAAAACAGAAGTTATCGAATCTATCAGATGCTCTGCAAGATATGAACTGGAAGTCTGAGAGTATTTTTTTAAAAGATTATAACCATATCCGTCGAAGATCATCAATACGATATTATTTTTTAGTTCGGATATATTCAGCTGTTTTAAAGGGGGATGTTCGATGGGTACATTATAATTCTGCAGGATGGATGACATCAGATTTATGATGCAATTATCATAATCAGGAAAAGCAATTTCATATTTTATCATAGATTTTCTTTCACCGGTATTTTTATCTATTTTAATTTTCTACCTGTAAATGTTATGACCAATCTTAATCTTGGTTACATATAGTATTTCACAGGAACCATTGCCTGTATCGTCTCGTGTAGTACTGGTATTCCAGTGAACCGATTTTCCCTTGTACATACCTTTCACATTCACCAGTTTGCCTTCCAACTCTATTATGTCTTTTTTCCTGATGAACTTAATTGCTTTGGCAATATTGGAATTGGCAGAGATTATATGATGATTCGAAGAATGTTTAGATATATAATCTTGAGAGATAAGGCATTGAGCATCATAACGGTAGCGGTACCAGCGAAGAACCTGTTTGAATTTTATATGATCCAGGTTTTCCTGCCGAGATACACCACCCCAGCCTAGAGCTAAGTCATAAGGAGATATCTGGCTGGACCAGTCTGAACCGTATTTCTTTGTGCTTAAGATAATAGCTCCGATTTTATATGTGGCTTGTGGTGTTAACTTTAACTGCAGGTTTTTTTTGGTGATAATGATCGGTTCATTTGTCCAGAGTGCAGATTGCAGAGGATCCTGCAACGTATCTATGCTGGAAAAATCTTCTTCTATCGGGGATGGTTTGTTCAGGAAATAATATCCTGCTACGATCACAGCAAACAATATCAGGATTAATACTAATACTCTTATCATTGTTGCTCAGGCTTATTCTTGAGAAGAAGTTGTATAAAGGAAGCGCTTGATACTTTTCTTGGGAGTTTTTTCAAATTCCTCGGGAAATATTTCGATCTTACTAACTGTCATATAGGCAGGGAAGAGTTGATTAAGATCTTTTTTGTTAGCTTCCATTTTTTGCTGGAGTTTATGTTCTTTAATGCCAATAGCGTCCACTGCTTCCATATCGGGATAAACAAGTGCAACCAGTTTACCATCACGTTCCACTACAATAGATTCCTGTACGAAAGGCATATTATTGAGCTTTGCTTCCAATTCTTCAGGATAAATATTTTTACCTGAAGCTCCCAGTATCATACTTTTGCAGCGTCCTTTGATGAAAATAAAATTCTCTTTATCTATTACTCCCAAGTCACCCGTACGCAGCCAACTATCTTTATCTAAAGCCTTATTAGTAGCTTCTTCATATTTGTAATAACCATACATAACATTTTCACCACGAACCATTATCTCACCGATCTCGCTAAAGGGGTCGGCAGAATCGATCTTAATATCCATTGTATCTACAAGTTGCCCTGTGGAATGCAGTTTGTAATCTTTCCAGCCAGTATAACTGATAAGCGGACCGCATTCCGTCATACCATAACCAACTGTAAAACGGAATTTCATATCACGGAAGAACTGTTCAACTTCTGAATTTAAAGCTGCTCCGCCAATAACTAGTTCCCGGAAATTTCCACCAAAAACCTGGGTAAGTTTGGCATTTATTTTTTTGAATATCACTTTGCGCATGAAAGGTATTTTCAATAATAATTTCATAGAACCTTTCTCCAATGTAGGTTTGATCTGTTTCTTGTAGATCTTTTCTACAACAAGAGGTACCGTAAGAATCAATCTCGGGTGGATTTCCTGGAAAGCTTTCAACAGGATCTTTGGAGAGGGGATCTTGCCTAAGAACGTGATATGACAACCACTGGTAAAAGGAAAAAGGAACTCGAAAGCACAGCCGAAAACGTGAGCAATGGGTAAAAAGGAAACAATTGTATCGCCCGGTTGTAAAGGCATATTATTCTGGGCAAAGATTACATTTGCAACAAGACTGTTATGCGGTAACATCACACCTTTAGAAAAGCCTGTAGTACCGGAAGTGTAAATAATAGATGCAAGGTCATTATTAGGAATTTCGTCAAACTTGATATCTTCGGGTTTTAATTCTCCTTTGAATTTATCAAGATAGCTTTCTGCGGCTTTCTCTACAACTGATACAACAGTTTTATTTTTGTATTGCAGTAAAGAGAAGTCGGAAAGAGAGAACGTTGCTTCTATTTTCGGCATGCTCGATTCATCCAGGTCTTCGTACAGCGAATCTGCCGAGAAGAATAACACCGAATCGGAATGGTTAACTATGTGATGCACATCGGCTGGCTTGAAGTCGGGAAGAATGGGAACGATAACAGCGCCATAAGTTACAGTTGCCAGATAAGTGATTGCCCAGTTGGTAGAGTTCTTTCCTAAAATGGCAATTTTATCTCCACGTTTTATCCCTGTCTTCTGGAAAATATGATGAAGATAAAATATTCTGTCAGCAACTTCGCCATAAGTTAATTCTTTTTCCTTGTAATTGGAAAAAGCAGGCATACCCCAGTTATTTTTAAGGCTCGATGCAAATAAATCAACTAAGTTTTCTTTTAACATAATTCCTTCCTCCAAATTATTTTAGAATACAATACAAATAAATAATATTATAGATTTCATATCAAGAAATTAATTTCTTAATATTATAACTTGTAATTTTTTCGCAGGTAATCCTGCAGCTCTCTTTCTAATTGGCTCAGGTCGATAGTTGTATTAACCAAAGCTTCAAAATCGTATTTTTTCTCGTTTAACAGGTAGGTTACCAGCAATCTGTATTTCAGATACTGGAAGGCAGGAGAAGCAGAATTGACGCCGTTATAGATCATCTTGATACCGGCATTTAAATCGAATGCACCCTCTCCGCCTATATACTCACAATATCCCTCTTTTTTCCAGGTTATCAATTTTCGATTACCAGCTATTCCTATCTTCTTTTCGATGAGAATATGAGTAGCTTCGTGAGCAAGAACACTGGAGAGCGATCTTTCATTATCCTCTTCTGCATTTCTGTAAACCATATTGTTTTTTATATCTGTTTGAGAAACGAATATATTCTTGAAGATAGGAAAAGCAGCGGCAAAAGCGTTTTTTTGACCCGGAACAAAAGTAGCATACAATTTAATGCTGCTACTGAGATACATTCTGTATTTCACTTTCTCGTTATATATCTCCGAACAGGAAATTTTCTTTTCTACTTCATCCAGAATCTGATAGATATTGTCATCAATTTCTTTATCAGAATAGATTCGGAAATTTCTGTAAATTACCTTGTGATGGTAAATAGTGAAATTAGGATAAATAACCATCACAATAAAAACAAGTGCCAGCGCGATAATAATATAATATCCCGGATATCGCATAGATCGATCCTCCAATAATAAAGATTAACAAGTTGGTTTGTTTGTAAAGGAATAAATTGAAACAGGTATTATCTTCATTTCTTTTGTACCGACAAAATAAATCCGTCTGAGCCGGACAGGCTCCACAAAGAATCCTCCTCTGCTAACCCGTCCTCCGCAGTAGCTAAGCTACGGAGGGTGAAAGTTACGGCGGACAAGAAACTCCCGGCGAATATAAATAACTAAAATTGGTAATTACCACTAAAAAATCTTAACTCGTTATTTTCTAATTACAATCTGGTTACCAAGCCCCAGCCTGGTAACCTACAAGAAATGCGTATCAAAGTCCAAGCTTTGATACGAGAGATGAGAAAATTACTCAAACAGAAGATTTTTCTTAACGCTTGCTTATTACAAATTTCTTAACGCAATTTATATTATGCCGGATTTTAAGAAAAGAATGTGCTTCACTACACTTTGGTTACCAAACCCCAGCCTGGTAACCGGTAAAAGAGGAATCAGCAATTTACAGCGACGAGAACTCGAAGTGAAAAAGGAAAAGATTTGACGAAATAAATGATTAATTCTTTTTAGCTATATAAATCAATATAGTAATAAAGGGAATATATGGAACTGAAAACACTGTCTATAACAAAAACATGTCTGGGACTATTTAAACGTAATGAAATAACAGATAGCGACTTAAATTCATTTACAAATGCATTAAAAACTTACTACCAGAAAATAAGTCTATCGAAGGGAAAAGAAACAGAAGATCATTACAAAGCTCTCTTCCGTGATTTCCTTTTAAAGGCATTTTATGTTAACAAAAACTACATAAATACATTCTCATTTTTCGGATTACACGAAGTTGACCTGGTTATCCATAGTTCAGATGATCACAAAAGCAGAATTGAAGTAATCATCGAAACTAAGAATCCAGGTAACATAACAGAAATGATCTCCAAACAGACACTAAACCGAAAAGCCCTTCATGAAGCAGTTCTCTATTATTTACAGGAAAGAATGGTAAATGATAACATCGAAATGAAAAGAATCGTTATTACCAACTTTTTCGATTTCTATTTTTTTGATGCCAAACAATTTCATGACCTTTTCTATAAAAACGCTACAATAAGAAATGTTTTCAGTGCCTGGAGCGAACATAAAACAGATGATGACAGCACTAAGCAGATGTACAATATCATCAAGAAAGAGATAAATGGTATTGATAGAAATATTGAGGTATTACATTTCAATATTAACGATTTTACTGAATTTGGCACAAAAGCGAACATATCAAACATCAAACAATTATACCAAATATTTTCACCACGCTATCTGCTGAAAGAAACACCCAAACAGGATAGCAATCAACTAAACAAAGAGTTTTATAATGAACTACTTCATATTCTGGGCTTGGAAGAATATAAAGAAAAAAATAAAAAACTTATACGTCCTAAAATGGAATCTGATGTCGGTTCTCTTTTGGAAAATACAATACGGCAATTAAAAACGCACCATATTACCAATCCTGATAAATATGGGGATAATACTGAAAAACAACTCTTTAACTTTGGACTTCAACTTTGTATAACCTGGATGAACAGAATACTTTTTCTCAAACTTCTGGAAGCTCAATTAATCTCTTATCATAATGGTGATGAAAATTACGCTTTTTTAGATTTTAGAAAGATAGAAACTTATAAACGACTTACAGAATTATTTTTTCATGTGCTTGCAATACCGGAGAATGATAGGGTTGATGTGATAAAACAAAAATTTAACAACCTGCCTTATTTAAACAGTTCTCTTTTCGACCGTACAGAACAGGAAGAAGTTATGGGGATGGCTGAACTGAGTTCGATTGAAATTCCCGTCTATTCAAAAACGGTTTTGAAAAAAGAAAAAAGAAGACTTTCCGGTTCACTTGATACTTTAGAATACTTGCTGCGGTTTCTTGATGCATACGACTTCGGAGCCGAAACAGAAACCAAGGATGCGCAAAAAACACTGATAAATGCCTCGGTTCTTGGATTAATATTTGAAAAAATAAACGGATATAAAGAAGGTTCGTATTATACACCCGGATACATTACAATGTATATGTGCAGAGAAACCATCAGACGATCTGTTATTGATAAAGTAAATGAAGAATATGAAAGATTTTTTGATTCGTTCGATGAATTGAAAAATTACTTTTCCGATTGCTATAAACCGGAAGAATTGCAGAGAATAAACAATGTTATTAATTCAATCACAATTTGCGACCCGGCTGTTGGCTCAGGACATTTCCTAGTTTCTGCACTTAACGAAATAATATTTATTAAAGCCGAACTTGGTATTCTTTGTGATATTAATGGAAAGTCATTAAAAAGTTGGAATATTGAAGTTGTGAATGATGAATTGTTTGTTCATGATCCGTATAGTGTACCTTTTGAATATAAACTAAATGAAGATGGAAAACCACATAGAGAATTACAAAATATCCAGGAAACACTTTTCAGGGAAAAACAGACAATTATTGAAAACTGCCTTTTTGGAGTGGATATTAACCCTAACTCTGTAAATATCTGCCGCCTGCGCCTTTGGATAGAACTATTGAAAAATGCCTATTATACACGGGAAAGCAATTACAAAGAATTGCAAACTTTACCAAATATCGATATAAATATCAAATGCGGTAATTCTCTTATCAGTCGTTTTGAAATGGACACAAACCTTACAAAAATTTTACCATTGGCACATATTACAATGGATGATTACCTTGAAAAAGTTAATAAGTATAAAAACGCTACTTCAAAAAATGAGAAGCAGAATCTGCGCGAAACAATTAAAAGTATTAAAAATACATTTCAGCATGAACTGGAACATACTACGCTTGTTTACGAAAAATATAAAAAAGCAAGAAATGTTTATAATAGATTATTAAATAATTTTGATGTGCCTGTCCTGCTTGACGAGAAAATGAAAAAACGAAATGAAACAAAACTAGAAGATGCTGAGAAAAAATTTAATAAAGCTCAAGCTGAATGGGAAGCATGGAAAGATGCCGAGATATATCATGATGCCTTCGAATGGCGATTTGAATTTCCGGAAGTGCTAGACCATGAAGGGAAATTCAATGGCTTTGGTGTGGTGATCGGGAATCCACCGTATATAACACTAGCTTTAGGCAAAGGGAAAATAAATACCAAAATACATGAAAAAGAATATTATAAAAATTCTTATAAAAAAGTGTTTGAATATAAAGGAAATACGTTTTCATTATTCTTGTTTAAGTCATTAATGTTAGTACACAATAAAGGTTACTCAACTCAGATTATACCAAATACTGTTTTACTTCAAAAGACCTATAGCAAAATTAGAAAATATATACTGCAAAATTATTCAATTATTGAGATTGTAAATTTAAAGTATCGAGTTTTTCAAGATGCTGAAATTGGAGGTAATACGGTTTTTGTTATATGTAATAGTTATGATTCGAATAAAAATGTTACTTTGATTGAAGCCCTACATGAGAAAGATTTAATATTAATGAAATTTAAAAATTATATTAAACAGAATTTATACAAAAAAAAGCCATTTTTTAAGTTTTACACAAATATTCGTGAATATAGTGTTTTTAATAAATTATCAAATTACGATTCTATTTTAGATACTTATGTAGATTTTTATAACGGTATAAAAACTGGAAATAATAAAAGATTTTTGGCGAAAAGTAAAGAATCAAAATTACATGAACCCGTCTTAAAAGGAAAAGATATAAAGCAATTTACGATAGAATATGATGGTAATTATGTTTTATATGATCCGAAATTGTTATGGAGTAATACGAATAGAGAGTTTTTTAATAAATCACCAAAAATTATTATAAGACAAACAGGAGATAAATTAATTTCTAGTTTAGATTATAAAAATTTTTTAACTATGGATACCACTCACATTTTATTTAATTTCAAAATTAATGAAAAATTTATATTAGGTCTTATTAATTCAAAATTATTAACTTGGTTCTATAATTATCTAACAGATGAACAAGGAAGAGCATTTGCGGAAGTAAAAATAGCATATCTAAAGTTTTTACCAATTTATCCACATGAGAATAAGCAAATAATCAAAATAGTTGATAATATACATATCTTTATTGAAAAAGATAATAAAGATAAAGTTATAAATCTTCAATCAGAATTAGATTTAGTTGTGTATAAATTATATAACCTAATGTATAATGAAGTTCTTATCGTCGATCCTGAGTTTGAAAAGCAAATGAGCCAGGAAGAGTATGAGAAGTATGAGATTGATAAAGATAATTAATTCCATCCATCAACCGGTCACATTATCCTGATTTTCCTCTACGCATTCATCTGCTTAGCAAATTCAGTGATCTCTTCTATGTTAATAAAAAAAATCTCTTCGTAATCATAGGGGGAGAATTACGAAGAGATTAACAGGCAGAGGAGAGTGCCCGAAAAAACTTCATTAAATCAAGACGCATATTTTGTACCACAATTATTTATTAAATATAACTGGTTGCAAAGATGTAAGATATGAATCGAGGTTAAAAAAGCGTTATTTATTTTTTTTGTTTAAATGATAAGATACGAAGCAGAATGATAAAGTTGATCATCCTTTCAAAGCATAAATTAGAGCTGTGGTCAACTTCAGAACATCCTCATTTGTTTTTTCCAGAATTGATGATAATTTTCTGGATATTTCCAGCAGTACTTTGAATCCTATAGTAGGATGCTCGATACAAATATTCATGAAATCCTGCTGGTTTATTGTATAGAGTTCACAATCTGTTTTGGCAGTAGCGGTAGCAGTTCGTTTCTGGAATCCCAATAATCCTATTTCCCCAAAAAAAACGTGATACATCGATTTCAATACAATGAATGTTTTATCTATTTGTTCCTGCTCATCTATCATGGTCATTTTCTTGGAAATACATACTTCACCGGAATAGAGAATGAACAGCTTATCGCTTAATTTGTTTTCTGTAATAATTACATCATTTTCTTTGAATCTGACCAATTTCAATTTTTTAGCAAAGATTTCAAGTTCTTCCGGGGTAAGATCTTTTAAAAGACTCACTTTTTTTAAAAATTTCAGGTCCATTATTTCCTCACAATACAATTGCTTTATCAGTTTCCTGGATTATATATTCATCATCAGGTTTGATCTTGATGTTGCTTTTTGTTTCGCTGCTCTTGAATTTTTTACCGGATAGCTCGAACTGTTGTTTAATAAATTTATCGATGCTGGATGTATCATCGGAAAGTATCTGTTCAATAGAAACTTTGGGATGAATAGAGACAATACCCAGCAGGATAAGATCGCGTTCTTTTTTCAGGAATTCTGTTAGCTCAGCGAATGTTTTAGTCACGAATTCATTGGGAATATCTACTTCCTTAAACCCTTTTCCATCGCTGAATTTCAGGATTTCCTGGATGAAATCGGGTACAGCAGGATTGATAGTAGAATTTGCTAACAGGTTGCCACCTACGTCATCGAAAATAATAACATTCTGAACCATGTCACGGCGAATATTAGGCAGGTATTTTTCATCGTAGAGCTGCATGGTTATCTTCCCTTTCAACTTGAGATATGCTATATTATGTGAAGCGATTATCGTGCGTTCGTCTGATGGACTGGAATTGGGTTTGCTTTCATCATAGAGCAGTATTATATGCTGAGCTTCTTTTACATTTCCTTTTAAAAGAACTTCCTGGTTTGTAAAATCGCCATTGATAAATTTAATATCCAGGTCGGGGTAATGATTCTGAAAAGCTGAGAATTTACTTTCATCCAGCTCATTTATCAACACTATATTCGGGATCTCAGCAGGATCGAGCTTGCTGATAAAATCCAGTATTTTTTTTGCACTGGCGTTCCAGCCGCAGATCAATATATGGTTTCTTTCTCGTATTTTATTCAAACCTTTTCTCTCCTTTATTTTTCTATCTATAAAAGTACTGGCAATAAAAGCGGTAAATGTGGAAAATATTGTGAATCCAAGAAAGATAAATACAATGCCAATGATCCTGCCCCAGAAAGTTTTGGGAACCAGATCACCATAACCTACTGTGGTTATAGTAACCAGAGACCACCAGATCGCATCAAAAAAATTCTTGATATCGCTACCGGCTTTCTGATGTTCCACAGCCAGCATCACTGTGGCTCCTGCTATCACTACGCAGCAGATAAACAGTATGTTTTTTAGTAACTGGATAACGTGCTTATTCCTATTCACTGTCCGGTAAAGATTTCTTTTAAAACCCACAAATCACCTAACCTATTGCCTTCTATTTAATTTCTGTATACTAAAGTATGAAAACAGCCAATTCTTTGCAAGATTTTTTCTTTGACACATCATCTTCAAGGCTATTTTTGTATATATATTGTTTAGAAAATTGAGTGAGGTGTTGTATGATAATGTTCAGAATAGACGAGAAAAAGTTAGTAAATCTAAGTAATGTATTCAAGGTGGAACTGATCAGCATGGAAGATAGTAATGAATATTTTTGGCGCTTCTTTGCTACAGATGACACATTCTGTACAAGCCAACCGTTCGAAAATGAAAGTGAGGCAAAAGAGTGGTTGAAGTTGAGTTTTCTAAAGGCAAAAGGTTCTGGTGATATTATCGGGTTGTAAGTAATTATCACATTATATAGTTAACAAAAATTGTGAGCCGGATATTTTCAGAAAGAACTTTTCTTAGTGATAAAAGTTCAAGAAAAAATTCTTGACATAAAAAGCCTATATTAAGATAGACGTGCGTTCGTAAATAAAACGTAAATAAATAAAAGGAGGATTTCATGATTAATATTAAACTCATTAGAACTCCGCAAGGCAGTTCTGTATAACAGGCGACTGATCCTGTTAAACCTTTGTATTCATTCGTAGGCTTGTAAAGAGCCGATAATATATATTGGTGGGATTGGTCTAATGTTTAAACATGGGCAGATCCCACTATTTTTGTATCTAAAAATAATAAAATTAAATACATAAAGCTCGAAAGGGGAAGCCCTTTCGAGCTTTTTTTTGTAACTCAAAGCTTTTACAATGTCGAACAACAAGGCATGCTTTGAGAACTGATTTAATAAAATGCTGAATGTTGAAAATGAGAGTATTATTATGAAAAAGTTTAAATTAATTTGGAATTTTATGAAAGGCAGCAGATCATTGTATGTTTTCTCGATAGCTGCCATTGGGTTTGCTACGTTTATTCGCTTTATCTGGCCTATGATATTGCGTGTAACGATAGATTCGATAATTGGTGATAATCCCATGCAGGTGCAAGGTTGGCTGGCTCCGGCGTTTGAAAACATATTTCATTTTTTGGGTGGAAAGAGCATTCTTGCTCAAAGTCTTTGGATGTGCAGTTTCATCCTGATTTTACTTACTCTTTCACGTGGTATATTTTTATTCTTCAAAGGAAAATGGTCGGCAGTTGCATCGGAATCGATAGTACAGAATATTCGTGATAGACTGTATGATCATCTGCAATATCTGCCATTTGAATATCATGTGAAGGCAAAGACGGGAGACCTGATTCAGCGCTGTACATCGGATCTGGAAACAATCCGCAGGTTTCTTGCTATCCAATTTGTGGAGGTGGGAAGAGCACTTTTCATGCTTACTTTTGCACTTTCTTTCATGTTGCCGATGAATGTGAAGATGACGCTTATCTCGCTTTCGCTGGTTCCATTGATATTTGCTTTTGCAGTGGTGTTCTTTATAAAAGTAAAAATAGCATTCAAGGAATCTGATGAATCGGAAGGAAGACTTTCCACGGTTTTGCAGGAAAACCTGACAGGAGTTCGGGTGGTTCGTGCCTTTGCCCGCCAGAAATTCGAGATAGATAAGTTCGACGGGAAAAATGTAGAATATCGTGATAAAACCTATCATCTCATTCGTCTTCTAGCGTGGTATTGGTCGGTATCGGATTTCTTCAGCCTTATGCAGATAGGAGCAGTTGTGATCCTTGGAACTTTTTGGGCAGCAAAAGGTATTATCAGTCTGGGAACTCTGATGGCGTTTTCATCTTATGTGGGAATGCTGCTCTGGCCTATCCGCCAGATGGGAAGAGTTCTTACAGATATGGGAAAGGCACAGGTCTCTGTGGAACGTATCCATGAAATATTGGATGAACCGATAGAAGATTTAGATGAAGGTTCTTCTCTTGAAAAAATAAATGGTGAGATCGAATTCAAGAACGTTTCCTTCCAATATGAAGAAGGGAAACAAATATTAAAGAATGTTTCTTTCAAAGCAGAAAAGGGACAGACCATAGCCATTTTGGGTCCGACGGGTTCCGGCAAAACAACAATGGTGAACCTTCTGCCCAGATTGTATGATTATCAGAGTGGTTCGATCACGATCGATGGAAAGGATATTAGATCGATCAGTAAGAAAACCTTGCGCCGGAATATAGGAATCGTACTGCAGGAACCGTTCCTGTTTTCCAGAACTATAAAGGAGAACATCGGGCTGGCAAAGAAAAAGGCAAAAGATGACGATGTCTTCCAGGCAGCGCAAATCGCATCCATTCACGATGTGATAATGGATTTTGAACAGGGTTATAAAACCGCTGTCGGTGAAAGGGGAGTGACTCTTTCCGGTGGACAGAAACAGCGTGTAGCAATTGCTCGAACTATCATCAATGGGAATCCTATTCTGATATTCGATGATTCATTGAGTGCTGTGGATACAGAAACCGATGCTGCCATCAGGAAGAAATTGAGAATGCGCAGAGAGAAGGTAACTACATTCATCATTTCTCACAGGCTATCAACGTTGGCTGAAGCCGATGTGATTCTGGTGCTGGATAATGGAGAGCTTGTTCAAAAAGGAACTCATCTTCAATTGATCGAGCAGGAAGGCTTGTATAAACGCATCTGGGCCATTCAGACCTCTCTGGAAGAGGAACTTGCCCTGGAGCAGGAAGGCATTGAAATGAGAATTGATAAAAAAGAGGAAAAGAAAATTGTGTGAGAAGAATGACCTTGCGAATGGTTGTGGAACTTCTTGTAATTCTCGACCTTCGCAAGGTTTCAGATATAGCTAAAAATGAGGTAAATTATGGATGTATTTAAAGAACAGGAATATGATAAAAGATTTGATGTAAGTTTGTGGAAGAAGTTATTGCAGTTCTGCAAACCATACAAAAGAAGGCTTGTGATCCTGGGACTCTTCATGATAGGACTGGCAGGAGTGGATGTTATCTTCCCGCTGATGAGCAAGTATGCAGTCGACAACTTTGTGATCCCCGGAAAGACCGATGGGATACTATTATTTGGAATGATCTATTTCCTGCTAATAGCTGTACAGGCTGCAAACATCTTCTTCTTCATCGATATTGCAGGAAAGATAGAGATGTATCTTACTTACGACATCCGAAAAGAAGGATTCCAGCATCTGCAGGAGCTTTCATTCAACTATTACGATAAAACACCTGTAGGCTGGTTGATGGCAAGGATGACTTCCGATAGTCAGCGACTGGGAAGCTTCATCTCGTGGGGTATTGTGGATCTGGTCTGGGGATTTTCCTATATGATTATGATCTCGATAACAATGCTTATCCTGAACTGGAAATTAGCATTAATAACTCTTACTGTTGTTCCGGTACTGGTTGTGCTGAGCTTGTATTTTCAGAAGAAGATTCTTAAAGCATATCGAAAGGTTAGGAAAACCAATTCGAAGATAACCGGATCTTTCAATGAGGGAATTGCCGGAGCAAAGACCACAAAAACCCTGGTTAGGGAAGAGGAAAATTTGCAGGAATTCCAGGTTAATACTTCCGAGATGTATCGTTCATCTGTGAAGGCTGCTATTTTTTCTTCACTTTACCTGCCGGCTGTTCTTACGCTGGGAAGCATCGGTACAGGGCTTGCCCTCTGGTTTGGTGGTGAAGGCGTGATGATACAGGCTATTAGCTATGGTACTCTTGTTGCGTTTATTTCTTATACGGTTCAGTTTTTTGAACCAATGCGGGAACTGGCACGTGTGTTTGCTGAACTTCAAAATGCACAGGCTTCTGCAGAACGGATATTCTCTATGATAGAAGAAGAACCTCAGATAATAGATAAATCTGAAGTCATCAGAAAATTTGGAGATATTCTTATATCGAAAGAAGAAAACTGGCCAAAGATAAACGGAAACATATCTTTCGAAGATGTTACATTCGGTTATAAGGATGGAGAAAAAGTCCTGAAGGATTTCAACCTGGATATCAAAGCCGGTGAAACCATTGCTTTGGTAGGTGAAACAGGTTCCGGAAAAAGCACAATTGTTAATCTTGCCTGCAGGTTTTATGAGCCAACCAAAGGAAAGATAAAGATAGATGATGAAGATTATCGCAGTCGTTCGATGTTGTGGCTGCAATCCAACCTGGGTTATGTTCTGCAGACTCCGCATCTATTTAGCGGTTCCATTAAAGAGAATATTACTTATGGCAGACTGGACGCAACCGATGATGAGATTATCGTGGCAGCAAAACTGGTGAATGCACATGAGTTCATTTCGAAAATGGACAGAGGCTACGACTCGGAAGTTGGAGAAGGCGGAGCAAAACTTTCTACCGGAGAGAAACAGCTTATTTCTTTTGCTCGTGCAATTTTAGCTGATCCCAGAATATTCATTCTGGATGAAGCTACTTCGTCTGTAGATACAGAAACCGAGCAATTAATACAGGAAGCGATACACACAGTTCTGGAAAACAGAACCAGTTTCATCATTGCACATCGTCTTTCCACGATCCGTTCTGCTGATCGCATCTTGGTAATACAAAAAGGTAAGATAACCGAACAGGGAGATCACCACGAACTGCTGAAACAAAAAGGTTATTACTATAGGCTTTACACGAACCAGTTCATGGAAGAGCAGGAAGCAATGTTGTTGAATGCGTAATGTAACGCAAACATCCATGTTTGCGAAAAGTACAGAAACCTTCGGAACGGGTGTGAGACTTCTTGCTCTTTTGTTGACCTTCCGAACGGTTGGATAGTTTTAACCGTTGAAAAGATTTAGCAGGAAGATAAGCCTTATAAACCTTTTCAAGGTAGTTTTAAAAAGTCAATGGCAAGAAAAAGGAGAAATAAAATTTGAAAAAGAAGTTGTATGATCTTCCCAAATACTATAATATTGCATTTTCCTGGGATAATTCTAATGAGATTGATCTGCTTCAAATGATTTTTGAGAAATATGTTCCTTATGAAGTAAAAAACATACTTGAACCTGCGAGTGGTTCGGGTCGTTTTCTGATGAGTTTCCCAAAATATAAATATCATATAACGGGTTATGACAATAATCGGAGAATGGTGGCTTATGCACGGAAACGAATATCTAATGCAGGTTTACAAGATTTTGCAAAAGTAATTTCGGGTGATATGAAATCGATTAAATTCAAAGAGAAATTCGATGCCGCCTTTAATTCTATAAACAGTATCGGTTACCTCCTATCAGACGGTGAAATTATTTCGCATTTTCGCAATACGGGTGAATCGATAAAGAAAGGTGGAATTTATATTATTCACCTTGCTTGTGCTGCCGATAAATTTGAAATTTATGAAACTGAAAATGAGGGTTGGGTTTTAGAAAAAGATGGAATTCGTGTAAAAACAATTTGGGCTATTGAGAAAGAAGATAAACAAAAGAAGATCAGTTATCAGTTCTGTAAAATGACGATTACTGAAAATGGTAAAACTTTTGTATTGGAAGATCGTCATAAATTAAGGCTTTGGTTTTTCGAGGATCTGAAAAATCTGATTCGAGAGTCAGGAAAGTTCAGGTTAGAAGCGATTTATAATGAAAAGCATAATCAGATACCTTTGGATATGCATATAAATGGAGAACTGGGCAATTTGTATTATGTTCTTAAAGTTAAATAAAAAATTGAAAAAGGTTTACACGCAGAGGATTTTTTTCAATTAAACCTATTCAAGTTTCTTTGAAGGTAAAAATGAAAAGAGGAACTAAAAAGCTATATAGCAGAAAGCGTCCGGCACACCCGGATGAAGCACATACAACAAGCAAACGCTGGTTCAAAAAGAAAGGACGTAAAGCTGTTAGACGGCATTTGAAAGATGAAATACAAAAACAGCAACCTGATTCTGAGTTAGAAAAAAATAATCAAAAATAATAAGGAAGAATTATGAAAAACATAAAGATTGTAGAATACGAACATAAATATGCAGCAGCAACAGCCGTAATGTGGCAGAACAGCGGCAAAGGCTGGAATGGTGAAACGTTCCTTACAACTGCTCAGGATGTTATTACAGATGAAGAAAACTCGATATATCTGAATGCCTGGCTTGCTCTTGATGGAGATTTGGTAGTTGGGTATTGCAACTTGTATGAATACCAGGAAGATACTGGAGCACTTTACATTGGTCTTTTGAATGTTCGTGATGATTATCAGGGTAAGAAGATAGGAAAAACTCTGGTTCTGAAAGCTGTGGAACGTACCATAGAACTTGGCTGGGACAGGCTCGATCTTTATACCTGGAGTGGAAACACACTTGCTGTTCCGCTTTATAAAAAAACCGGCTTCTTTTGGGAAGATCGCGATGATACGACTCACCTGATCAACCTGATTCCGTCAGCTCTGAAAAATGAATTGGTCAAAGATCATTTCAAATAAATCGATTGGTATAATGACAGTATCAGACCGATCGAAGTGAAACCGGATGGAAGAAAGGAGAATGAATTTGAATATCTCACTTATGAATGGGAAAAAGATGATAAACATCTGCTGATGGAATATTGCAGACGCGGAAGAGGTTTACGAAAGATCGAAACGGATGAATATTCCATATCTGTAACTGTGGAAGATCTGAAGCTTGTTTTCGGTAGTAAATACAAAGTTCGTTATGATATCGTCAATAAGACCGATAAACCATTAAAGCTGAATATTAAAGGCTTGAATGAAAAGAATATCGAATTTGATCTTCAAAAAGAAATCACGGTTGATGATAAGCTCTCTTTCGATGCGGAATTTAAAGTAAATGAAGTAGAAAAAGAGCAGAGCGTTTGGAAAACTCATCCCTGCGTGATCTCTGAAATTACGATAAATGGGAAAAAGTCGCTTTTCCAAGTTGGAATCGAACCGAAGTTCCCGGCAAACATCATCCTGACAAAAAGAAGCGGTATTTGCTATCCTGATGTTGAATCTGATATTTACATCAATATTGAAAACAGCTTTGATACAGATGCTACGTTTCGATTTGAACTTCCGGAAAATGAGAGCATCGAGTTTCCGGAGAAGAAATTCTCTATCGCTCTGAGAGCAAAGGAAAAGAGTTCCATTCCAATTAAATATATTCTAAAGAAAGGATGCGTTTATTCACCTGAAATTTCAGTTAAGGCAATTCGGAAAAATTGTGATCCTTTAGTTTTCAAGCGAAGAATAAATTGTATGTTCAATACAATTAGTGGAATTTTCTATGGTGAAACTCAAATGAGTTATATAGTTGGAAATGGTTCCTATTATATTATTTTGATGCGCAAAGATTTTTTCAATATCTTCAGAATTAGTGATGCTTTTTCACAAGATTGTATGGTTAGCTACCGGGTTCCAAAACTTGGAAAGCCATTCTCGGATGAATTCAATAAAAAACCATGCGATAAAGTTGAATATCTCATCGAGGGAACTGCAGTAATTCTGAAAGCATATTATACATCAGATAAATTTAAAGGAATAAAATTCCAGATCAATCATAAGTTATATGCAAACGGAATTGTTGAGCGCTGGCTTGAGTTTGAGAGCAATACAGCAAAAGATAATCTCTTTTTCAAGGATTCCATCGGAATTAGATCAAATCGTCTTATAGTTCCTTATGATGGTGATTTCATCGATGTTCGTGATGAAGTTACCGGTGGAACAGGAAATTGGAATTCAAATAAATTATCGGAAAACTGGATATTCAGGAGAGGGGAAAGATCATCGGTCGGTATCTGCTGGTCGGATGATGTAAAAATGAAGTTCGGGAATTGGGAAAAGTTCTTTGAATATGATCTGAATAATTTGAAAGCCGGAGAAAAATTGATATTCAAGCCTGTAACGATTGCTCTGGATACTTTCAGAGACTGGCATAAATTCCGGGCATTTGCTATGAAGAAACATCAGGATAGGAAAATCATGAAAGAAAGTCTGGAATTTTCCGTGAACGAAGGAAACCCATTCGTAAAGGATTCGTTTCCTGTTTCTGTGATAGAGCATAGAAAGAAAAATAAAAATGGAAAAATCTTTCTGAAATTAAAAAAAGATAAAAAATCGGAACTGCTGGGTTCTTTTTCTGAAAAGAACGATATTAAAGAAGTTGGGAAAGAATTTAAGTATGATCATGATAATCAATTAGATATTTTAATAATGGAAGAAAAGTTCGAAGACATTGAAACATCACGTCAGAAAGTGATCTTTCCGATCAGTGAAAATAAGATTTCCAAAGAAAAAGTGAAATCAGAACTAATGGATGTAATGAGGATCGATAACGGAATTATTTCTATGGAAACTTCCGCTTCTTTCGCTCCTTCACTGTATTCGTTGAAATATAAAAGAAAACAGTGGTTGGATTCTTCTTTCCCGAAACCTTGTTCCAAAGGTTGGTGGAAGCCATGGGTCGGTGGAATTTGTACGCTTCCAAGCCAATTACGGGTGAAGACGATCCTAGAAGAAAATAATTCAGCGAAATTTGTAAAGAAAACCGATAATCTTGGAAACGAATGGGAAGGCTTCTGCATCAGCGCAGAAATCGTGAAAAACGAGAAGTACAAAGGATTAAAGTTAGATCAGTATTTTCTATTGTTACCCGGAGTTCCGGTAATGTTCCACACTTTGGAGATTTTGCAGAATACAGGAAAATTCCTGCGGAATTTTTGCATTGATACTGCATGTTTCATTAAACCGGATGAGGATTTGCAAAATTGTCATTTTCTAGCAAAAAACAAAGTAGGACAGGAATTTAAGGTAAATGCAGGGAAGAAGTTATATGAAGTTGAAGCAAGTTCACCTTTTAGTTTTTTGGGTGACAACCGAGACGAATTGCTTCATATTTATCCGGCTTCAGAGGAAACTATGTCCTGGTTGCTTACCGATACACAAATTTTAACTGCCTGGATCGGTGATAAAATAACCTGCGAAAATAATAAACGAATTTATCTTGGTTCGCGCTTCTTTATTTTTGCAGAGCAAAAACTGGATGATGAAATGTTGAGAGATCTGAAGAATGTGGAATTTAAGTAACTCAATCATCCGTCAAAAGCCGAGCACAGTCTTGATTGAGGAAAACATTAAACTTGTTTCTTGTTCACAAGTTGCACTTGTGAATATAATTGTGTTGATAATTTCAACATATCAACAAGAGCAAATCTCTGCGGGGAACATTTCATTTTAGCGAAGCGTAGGTGATACGTTCCAACGCAGAGCATTGGAACAAGGAAGAAGTCAGTGTTAGTCAGTGGCAAGAAAAAGGAGTTATTATGAATTATAAATTAGTAACAACTATTGATAGAAATGATCTTGTCGAAAGAGGCGATAATATCGTTGAAGCCGTTTATCCAGAATTTATGCTGCACGATTCTGTGGCAAACGAATGGTTTTTCCAGCTTTATGAAAAATTCCCGGAATTTCAATATTGGCTGCTGGATGGAGAAGAGATAGTTGGAATAGGCAATTCCATCCCACTCTATTGGAACGATGAATTGGAAAATCTTCCTGACGAAGGTTGGGATTGGGCATTAGAAAAAGGTTTTAAGGACAAACAAAAAAAAATCAAACCAAACCTGCTTTGTGCAATGTCCATTACGATAAGTCCAAAATACCAGGGAAAAGGTATCAGCACAGAAATGATAAAATCAATGGTTCAAATAGGAAAAAAACACAAACTTAAAACATTGATAATTCCTGTCCGTCCAACTTTGAAGAAGGATTATACGCAGGTAGACATAAAGCAGTATATAACTTGGAAGAGAGAGGATGGACAACTATTTGACCCCTGGCTTAGAGTTCACGAAAAACTCGGTGGAAAGGTCATCAAGGTTTGTTCCAAAGCAATGGATATTCGCGGTTCGATCCATGACTGGGAAAACTGGACTGGAATGAAATTTTCTGAAACAGGAAAATATAATATTCCGGGAGCGTTGGAATCTGTGGAATTCGACATAAAAAAAGATGTTGGAATTTACATCGAGCTAAATGTCTGGGTAGAACATAAATTGTAAATCAGACGCTTTCGTCTGATAAAAAACGCTCGTTCAGGAGTGAACGAGAAACAGGAGGAAAATAATCTTCCATACAAAACGGCTGAAAGTCAGAAAAGCTGTAACTTCTGATATAGATTTCTATTTATCTTTGTGGAATATTGAAAAAGTGATAAGAATTTGTTCACTATCGGACATCAAGTGTTCCATTAACGGACATAACAAACACTGTCTTCAGATTCTAATTATTTAGGATATAAGAAGATAAGTTATTGGCATACTATTTGCAAAATGAAATATAATTTATGGAGAAATTATGAAGAGAGTATACATATTTATTTTATTTTTATTTATAGGAATCCTCAATGCAAAAGTTGAGATAAATATCCCAGAACTGGAAAAACCTCCGATCATCGATGGGAAGATCAGCGAAGGTGAATGGAAAAACGCTGTTATCATCGATAAATTTTACCAGATAGCTCCGGGAAATAACACAGAACCTTCTGAGAAAACCGAATTCTTTGTTGGATACGATGACAATAATATGTATTTCCTGGCTAAATGTTATGCAGAAGATCCGGGAATAATCAGGGATTTTCACTGCAGCCGCGATGCCATTTATACAACAGACAGGATATTCATTTTCCTTGATACTTTCTATTCCAATCAACAAGCATATTATGCGGGAGCAAATCCAAACGGGGAACAAGCAGATGGCATCGTTATCAATGATATTGATCCATCCATTGATCTGTTCTTTGTTTCTTGTGGAAGTAGAACTGATTATGGATACATGGTAGAGATCTCTCTTCCTTTTGAAAGTATCAAATATAAAAGTGGAAAAGATGTTGCCTGGGGTTTTTTCCTTAAACGACATATTCCAGATAAGAACGAAGAAATTACCTGTTTTCCTGTAAAAAGAGGTGGAGGAAATTTCTATGATAATTACGGTATTATCAAATTCGAGTATATTCCTGCAAAGATGAATCTAAAGCTGATACCTGCTGTTACAGGAAATTATACTGAAAATGAGGATAAGATATTAGATAGTACAGATATTGAAAGAGAACTTGAACCTGAAATGAATATCTTCTTCGAACCGAATTCCAATCTTACAATGACCGCGACTATCAACCCCGATTTCAATATAATCGAAGCAGATGCTCTAAATATCGATGTGAATAATCGCTTCCCTATATTCTACCCGGAAAAACGACCATTTTTTATTGAGCAGACCAATCCGTTTTACACTGATATCAATATTTTTTATACACGACAGATAGTTGCCCCAAAATGGGGAACAAAGTTATCCGGTAATTTTGGGAAATATTCTGTATTTGCATTAGCTGCACTCGATGAGAAAGCTCCGGCTAAAAGATTCTTCTATGAGGAATTTGAGGGTGAATCCGCAGATACACCTTTTGTATTTACCAGCGTTGCCAGAAAGCTCGATGGAGGTGATTCCCGCATTCGTCTGGCTGGTGCTTTGCGAAAATTCAAAGAATATGAGAATTTTGTACTTAACTTGGACACTAATTTCAGAATTATAAATGAAATAAACTTTGAAGGTCAGCTTGCAACAAGTTCCAATGAAGAACTGGGCGAAAACACAACTGGATACAGTTATGCAACCGAGCTTAATTTTTATAACGGAACCTGGTTCATTCATAACTTCGCAAAAGGGCTTACAAAAGATTTTACTGCTGATCTCGGTTTTATTTCAGAAACTAATATTAACTGCTTTAAGAATAGAATTGAATATCAGATCCATGCAAAAACCGATGAAGATAGAATCCGCTATATGGAAATAGCTTCTACTCAGATAGTTAAATACGATTATGATCTCTCTGATGTAATGGAAACCTACTGGGAGGTTGTGCTCGGAGGTATCTTTAAAAACACTTTTGAATTCTGGACAGGACTTGAGATGAAGATGATAGATTATGCCGGCAAAAATAACCATGTTTATTATCCGTGGCTTTGTGTGGAATGTTATCCTATAAAAGCTCTGGGTGGGGAAATTCTACTGGTGGACGGTGAAGATCTGTGGTATGGAGATGAAGCGGAAATTGGTGATTTTAGGAAACTTGAAACAACATTATTTGTTCGACCTACTAATAATCTGGATATCGAATTTAGGCAGAAATATCGCGAAACCGCATCATATTATATAGCTCGAACTTATGAAACTAAAGTAAAATTTCAGTTCCATAAGAATTTCTGGGTAAGAGCAATTGTACAATCAACTAATAACTATATTTTTGCTTATGATGAAAAGCATAAAAGAATAGATTTTTATCCGCTGTTCACCTACAAACCAAGTGCAAATACAGCGGTTTATTTGGGAGCAAGTAGTTCCGGTTCGGAAGGAAATGAATTTATTTGGGATGAAGATATTGAAGATTATTTCAACAACGAATATGATCAGAAAATTACAAACTATTTTATGAAAGTCAGCTACACATTTGATATTATGTAAGTTGTTTACTTCACCCTGACAGATCCCCCTTTGTAAGGGGAAATTAAAGGGGGTTTTGAAATGGAAGCTTCACAGGCAATTTCCTTCCCAAGCAGAAGCTTGGGAAGGAGAAGGAATAAAAGAGGAGAAAATATGATTTCAAATCCAACAATAAAAACATTAATGAATCATAGATCAATAAGGAAGTACACGGATGAAATTCCATCCAAAGAAATGATCGAAACAATTGTAAAAGCAGGTCAGCAGGCGGCTTTTGCGGGGCAACTCGGCAGCGTGATAATTTCCAGAGAAAAAGAAAAGCACCCTTTTGGTGCTCCACTCTATTTCATTGTATGTGTGGATATTCACCGGATGCAAAAAGTGATGGAGAAGAGAAATTGGAAGATTGTTTCATCTGATGCAGCTATGCTTCTTTTTGGAGTGCAAGATGCTTGCTATATGGCTCAAAATCTTGTAATCGCCGCCGAAAGTCTGGGCTTGGGAACCTGCTATCTGGGGTTCGTTCCCTTTATGGCAAATAAACTGATTCAAAAATATGAACTTCCTAAAAAAGTTCTACCGCTGGTTGGAATTTCCGTTGGCTATCCGGCAGAAGATCCACCTGTACGTCCACGTTATCCCCTCAATTTTTCTTGTTATGAAGGAAAATATCCTGAATTCTCGGATGAGCAGATAGAAAGAGCAATGAAGCAAATGGATGAAGGTTATCTGGCACAGGACTATTACAATGGGGGAAAATTGATGATAAAGCTGGAAAATAATAGAGAAGAAACGTTCGATAGAAAAACTTACAGCTGGACAGAGCACATTTCTCGCAAATGGGGGCAATGGTTGAATGATCCTGAAGAATTAAGGGAAGTATTAAATAAATATGGATTTGAATTTAAAAGAAATAAAAGGAGATAGTATGTTAATTCACAAAGAATTGATACAAAAACTTAATCAGGGAGCTAAAGCAGAATACGAAAAAGGTCTGCAAGAAGTCAAAGCGATCTGGGAAGAAGAACATAATCAGGAGGATAAATTCAGGAAATTCGCTTTTGCAATTGCAGATAAACTTCTTTTCTATTCTGAATTAGAAAAGGAATTCTCTGATAATTATTACAAAGAAAATTCTCCGGATGATCTGAAAGCAACAAATTCACAACTCTTTAATGAATTGAAAGCAGAAAATTACAAAGCCTGCTATGCAAATCCGGAATATACATCAGCAGTCTTTGGAACTGAGCTGGGACCATTGTTTGCAAGCTATTACACTTCTGTGAGAAGTTGTTTGAATTTTGCGTTTGAGCATAAGCGCTACGCACTTCAACGAAAGCTGGGTCAATTTTTAGAGCTTTATGAACTCCTGAAAAACGGAAGTGAAGAGACTTCCCAATATAAGGAAATCATCATAAAGCTGACTAAAGATCTGCATATTGATCGCACTACTATTCATATTCTTGAACAATTTGATCCGGAAATTTCCAAATATGTAGATATTGTAATGAACGCAGACCTTTCCAATATAAATTATCTCTATCAATATGGGAAAAATATTTCTGCAAATGAGATCAAGACAGCGGAATTTCTGTTGAACTATCCTGAGAATAAGATCAATAAACTGGTGACAGCTATGATAAAAGCTTATATCCGCGGTTTTGAGCTTTCCAGGAAGGATATCAAGAAAAAGAAAACTCTTAAAATCATCTACAATATAGGTCAGGAAAGGATCGTGCGGGAACTTGTGAAAGGTTTTAATGCAAAGGGACTAAAGGTGATCTTAAATGATGCGATTTCCACAAGTGCTAATAGACAGTATGGTTATGATCATCGCTTTGATAAGGCACTCTATTTCGATAAAGATTTCGTTAATAGAATGCTGGCTCATCAAAAGGAAGTCATGGAAGCCTGTTCCAATCACCTGGTTAAATTCTCCGGTCCGATATTTTTTAATAAATTCGGTGAAAAACCATTCAAACCTGTTCAGAAGAAAACGTGTTTGAAACTTACCGGTGAACAACAAAAACTAAACCAATTCTATAATGTTTCTATGAATAAATTGCATCAGAAATATATGCCCAGAACGGAGACGAGTTTTTCAATTATCGGTTTCCCGGTTCCAGATATTGGAGAACAGTATGAAGCTATATTCGAGGATACACTTGCACTTAATATGATCGACACCGATCATCATGAGCAGATCCAGCAACATATTGTAGATGTACTCGATAAAGCGGATTTTGTGCATGTAAAAGGAAAAAATGATAACCTGACAGACATAAAAGTAAAAATGCAGAAATTAAAGGATCCTGCTAAACATACAAATTTCGTAAACTGTGGTGCTGATGTAAATATACCGGTCGGTGAGGTTTTCACTTCTCCTACTCTAAAAGCTACAAATGGTGTATTGCATGTGAAGAAAACATATCTTAAAAGCATGCGGTACGAAAATTTAAAGATCACTTTCAAAGACGGTTATGTTAAAGAATATACATGCAGCAACTTCAAAGGTGAAGAAGATAATAAAAGTTATATTCAGGAAAATATCCTGTTCCCGCACCAAACACTTCCTCTTGGTGAATTTGCAATTGGAACAAATACAATGGCGCACGTAATGTCAAAAAAGTATAACATTCTTCCCATAATGCCGGTTCTCATTGTTGAGAAAATGGGACCGCATTTCGCTATCGGTGATACCTGTTTCAGTTGGGAAGAAGATTTTGCAGTTTTCAATCCGATCGATGGAAAAGAAATAACTGCCAGAGAAAATGAGCACAGTGCAATGCGTAAAACTGATATTCAGAAGGCTTATACAAACTGTCATACCGATATTACATTACCGTATGAGGAACTCGATTTCATCTCTGCTATCACCGAAGAAGGTGAGAAGATCGATATTATTAGAAATGGCAGATTTGTGATTCCAGGAACAGAAGAATTGAACGATCCATTAAATAATTTTCAGGATTGCAATCAATAAACTTGACACTTGATGCAAAAATCCTGATAAGTCGAACACTAAATTTTGTAATAAAAAAGGAGGTATTTATGAAAATCGGAAAATTATTAATTGTTTTGATGTTTATCGGAACAATGTTTTTCCTGAGTAGTTGCGAAGAAACCACAGAACCGGAAGAATCCGCAACACTAATTGTCAATAGCACACCACTGGGTGCGACGATCATTTTAGATGATAATCAGACAAGAGCGGTTACTCCGGCAACCCTGGAGATCGAACCGGGTTATCATGAATTGAGACTGGAACTGACCGGATATCAAGATTATTTTGAAACCTTTACTGTAGAAGATGGTGACACGTATAATGTAGATGCAACTCTAATTGAGGCTTATGATACTTCTCTTCAGATGAGCAGTGTTCCAGCAGGTGCATCCATTTACATTGATGGAACATACACCGGATTATTCACTCCATCTACGATTGTTGGATTAGTACCTGGATATCATTTTGTGAGGCTTTATTTGGCAGGTTATAATGAATATAACGTATATTTTAATCTTGTAGAAGGAACACCGTATGAAGTTAATGCTAATTTGGGAATTCCACAGCCACCATTACCTGAATTTGATTTCTACTCTCCTAATGATCTACAGCATTTCGCTGATAATGTAGTAAATGTGTATGGTTATATTGAATTGGATAATGGGAATTATTTTACAGGAACTACAGCTATCTTAACTTTAAATGGTTATGATTATGAAGTAGATGTGGATTATGGATATTTTGATTTTGATATTTCTATTGCAGCCGGAGAAAATACTATACAGCTTAGAGCAAATAGTGCAAATGGTGATACAGGTGTTAGCGATATTCTTACAGTGTATGGTGATTTTGAAGTAGCAGAAATAGAAGTTGTGCTCTGGTGGAATACACCCACCTCAGATCTCGATCTGCATGCCTGGAATCCTTCCGGAGAGCATTGTTACTATGGAAATATGAACATCTCAGATGGTTCGCTCGATATAGATGATACAGAAGGATATGGTCCAGAAACTTTTGCTGTACCAACTGCAAATGTAGGTATTTATGAAATCGAGATAAATTGCTACTCTCTTGATATGGATGATTATTCCGATGCTACCGTGCAGGTTTTCTTTGATGGACAATTAGAGTATACTTTCGGTCCGCACCATTTCATAGTGGATGATGGTAACGGCAACGATCCACTTGCCTGGTGGGAAGTATGTACTATTGAAGTTACCGTAAGAGGGGAAGCTTCTATCACGAACAAACCTCTATCACCTGAAATGCGCGAGAAGATCATGTATGATAAAATGAATCTTCCTAAAAAATAAACATTAAACTTAAATAATAAAAGACCCGGCTTTAGAGTTGGGTCTTTTTTATTATATTAAATAAGATGTATTTCCTAACTTGGTTTTGCAAATATATTTTACAAATCACAGAGTTTGAAAACGTTAATTATTACTCTATCCATGCATATTTTCTTAACGATAAAAATGAATCAATAATATTTATTCTTGACACTTAACATTACAATACAGATTAAAAATTTATTAAATTTTAATTTAGAAAGGTGGTATTCCATGAGGGTCTTTAAGTTAGTTTTAATTTGGGTTTTTATTGGGATATTATTTATCCTGAATGGATGTAACAATGCTGTAGAACATGATGAATATGCAACTCTTGTAGTTAGCAGCACACCAGAGGGAGCAATAATAATTCTTGATGGTGATTCCACAGGTTATATTACACCGGCAAATCTGGAGATCGATCCAGGAGAGCACATATTAGAATTGAAGTTAAACGGATATAATGATTATACCGTTTGTTTTTCTTTAGAAAAAGGAGATACATATACAATTAACGCAATTTTAGATGACACCATAATTCTAATTGTAAACAGCACGCCGGAGGGAGCAACTATAATCCTGGATGGTAATAACACAGGTTTTGTTACTCCAGATACCCTGGAGATAAATCCAGGCAACCATGAATTAAGATTAGAATTAACCGGATATCAAGATTATATTGAAAATTTTTCTATTGAAGCTGGAAACACATATACTGTAAATGCTAATTTAATTGAAAATGCAACTCTTATAGTAAACAGCACACCAGAAGGAGCAACTATAATTCTGGATGGTAATAATACGGGATATCTTACTCCGGCAACCATGGAGATCGTTTCTGGTGAGCATGAGTTAAGGTTGGAATTAGTTGAATATCAAAGTTATGTTGGAACCTTTTACATAAATGGGGGAGATATCTACACAGTTAATGTGGTTTTGGAAGAAATGATAAATACATCTCTTCAAATAAGCAGTGTTCCAGCAGGTGCATCCATTTACATTGATGGTACTTATACCGCATTATTCACTCCAGCTACAATTAATGGATTAGTACCGGGATATCATTTTGTGAGACTTTATTTAGCAGGTTATAACGAGTATAATGTATATTTCAATCTTGTGGAAGGAACACCGTATGTAGTTAATGCGAACCTGGGAATTCCTCAGTCACCTTTGCCGGTATTTGATATATATCATCCTTATAATCAGCAACACTTCGCAGATAATGTGATATATTTAGAAGCAGAAGTCGAACTGGACAACGGTGATCCTTTTACAGGTGATACAGCAATTATAACTTTAAACGGTTTAGATTATGAGATCGATGTTTACTATGGGTATATTTATGTTGATATTTCTATTACTGCTGGTGAAAATACGATCCAATTAAGAGCTAACAGTGCAAATGGAGATACAGGTGTTAGCGATTTACTTACAGTGTATGGTGATTTTACAGCTCCGGAAATAGAAGTTGTTCTTTGGTGGAATACTCCCACTTCAGACCTCGACCTGCATGCCTGGAATCCTTCAGGAGAACATTGTTACTACGGAAATATGGTCATCTCAGATGGTTCGCTCGATATTGATGATACAGAAGGATATGGACCGGAAACATTTTCTGTACCAATTGCAAACGTGGGTATTTATGAGATCCAGATAAACTGCTACTCACTCGATATGGATGAATATGCCGATGCTACCGTGCAGATTTTCTTTGATGGAGTATTGGAAGATACTTTCGGACCGCACCATTTCATAGTTGACGATTTTAACGGCACTAACCCGCTTGCCTGGTGGGAAGTATGTACAATTAGTGTAACCAGAGGTGGGCAAGCTTCTATTACAAATCAACCATTATCGCCTGAAATACGTGAGAAGATCATGTATGATAAAGTTAATCTTCCTAGAAAATAAACAGCAAGCTTAAATAAATAAAAAACCCGGCTGAAAGTCGGGTCTTTTCAATCATAAAACTAGAACTGAATTACTAATTATTTCTTTCGAAGTATTTTTCCTTCTCCCATCACCATTACAGGAAAAGCACTCAAATCGAGCGGATCATTATTCCATACAACCAGGCTTGCCAGTTTACCTTTTTCTACCGTTCCCAGAATATCATTGATACCCAGTATTTTAGCATTTTTGTAAGTAATAAGTGAGATCGCATCTTCTTTTTTCATTCCCTGGATCAGGAAGAACTTAAGGCTGTCACGAAGCGAAAATGTATGAATAACCGGATGATCTGTCATTAAGCCAAAGAACGCTTTTGAATTCATCAGCAGTTTTGCATTTTGATAGTAAGCGTGTTTTAATTCAACTTTGTAGCCCAGAGAACCCAGCGGACCAAAAACAACAGGAATATTATGCTTTCCAAGTTCATCAAAAACTTCTTTATGGAAAACATCTCCAGTGTGTTCAGCAGTAACTTTCAGGTTATATTTTTTTGCTAATTTTATCAGGTAATATACATCATCTTCTTTATGAACGTGAATTTTTGCGGTCATTTTGCCACGAAGTAGAAGTAGAAGAGCCTTTTCTTCCGGTAAGAATTCCAGTTCGAATTCTTTATCAGCAATCTTCAATTCCTCTTCGAGTTCCTTTTTGGAAATTTTCTTTTCTTTCAATTTTTTATTGAGTTCCCTGGTTTTTTTCTTCAGGTCTAATTGCTTCTTTTCTCTTTTAATAAGCACAGCATCCAGTTTTTTCTCCAGCAGTGCGTAAATTCCCATCCTTGTATTGGAACGTTCTCCCTTCCACTCCTGGGTAGAACGCGGATTGTAACCAAGTGCCATCTTAAAGCCGTAATCTTTCATGAAAGCTTCTTTTACGTTACGGGCATAATTCCTGATTATCTTAGCTCTACCGCCAATAAGATTGCCGCTACCAGGAACAACACAACTATAAAGAACTCCAAAATCAACTGCATCTTTGAAAGCACGATCATCAAAATAGATACTGTTCAATGGATCATCGAGCGGGTTGATCTGGTTAACAATATCATTAACTTCGTTTTCCTGCCAGGGTTCACCATCCCGATCCATCCCAATATGGGAATGTGGGTCGATAAAAGCAGGAGTAACAAATCCTTCGTCATCTGCTTCCATTGCGTTTTTTGTTACTTCTACTATCTTTTCACCTTCAACGATAATGTATCTGTTTTTGTAACTTTTCAATCCATCATACAAAACTTTAGCTTTAATAACAATTTTTTTCATGATTCCTCTCTTTCATTATTTTATTCATCCAAAGCGAATTCAACGGCTGCTTCTGCATGAAATTTTGTTGTATCGAAGAGTGGGATTCTAACATCCTTTTGTTCTATGAGAAGTGGAATTTCTGTGCATCCCAAAACAATTCCTTCTGCTCCTTGCTCGATCAATTCGTACATGATGCTGTAATATATTTCTCTGGAATATTTCTTGATTTTACCAGTAACCAGTTCATTAAAAATAATTTTATCAACCATCTCTCTTTCTGCTTTTGGTGGAATAAGTACATCGATATTAAATTTTTCTTTTAATCTTTTTTGATAGAAATTTTCTTCCATTGTTGTTTTGGTTCCCAGAAGACCCACTTTATGAAAACCTTCTCTCTTTATGGCTTTTCCCAGGGGATCTGCAATATGCAATACGGGAATAGAAACAGAATTCTGAACCACTTTAAAAACTTTGTGAAGTGTATTTGCACAAATCAGAACGCAGTCAGCTCCTGCTTTTTCCAGTAGGATTGCTTTATTTGTAAGTAACTTGCCGATCTGCTGCCAGTTGGAATCACGTATTACTTGAAAATCCAGGGAATAAAGCAGGATCTCAGCAGAATGGTATTTACCCATTCTATGCCTGACTATTTCGTTTATGATCCTGTAGTATTCTTTGGTAGATTCCCAACTAACTCCACCGATGAGACCTATAGTTTTCATAACTTCGTTGCCTCCATGATTTCATCTTTTTTGAGATGAATTAACATACTTTCATAGGATTGAATTTCTTTTTTATTTAAACGTATTTTATTAAAAAGATATAAAGCGATTAACGAACTAACAGTTGTTGTAATTAAGAAATAAATGGAATTTTTTGAGATTAAGAAATAAAAATATCCTAAGAAAGCAAATATATTTATTACTGTATTTATTCTTCTTGAGGCTAAATGATCAAATCTCTTTGATAATACATTGCGTAACTCTTCCATTAATATTTCTTTTTTGTTACCATCTTCAGTAACTGTCTTTGTAAGAAGACCAATTTGAATTGCGTTTTTGGCTTTTGTATCAGATATTGTTTTATTGGTATTCCATTCCATTACTTTTGTAATTGTTGAATTTAAACAGTTCGCTTCGAGATTTAATGTATCATATATTTGATAAATTATCCATCCTACTAAAACAGCCAGAAAAAACTCAGGTACAATCAATTTAGTTAGCTGTTTTATGCCAATTATATCACATCCATATAGAAAAGCATTCAAATGTACAAAAAACATTAAGCCTGGAATTTGATATCTTAAAAAATGTCTTAAATCAGACATAGTAAAATCCCCCAGTTTATTTTATTCCCAGCAGTTCCACATCAAAGATAAGGGTTGCTTTGGGAGGTATAACACCGGGATATCCTTTTTCGCCGTAAGCCAATTGGTACGGTATAACAAAGCGCATTTTATCACCAATTTTCATGAGGGCTACGCCTTCATCCCAACTTGCAATTACACGTTTCATGCCTAAAGTGAATTTGAATGGCTGAGCTCGTTTTACTGACGAATCAAAGATAGTGCCATCTTCAAAATAACCGGTATAATATACCGTTACTTCATCACCTGCTGCAGCTTGTTTACCTGTTCCTTCTTTTACAAGATAGTATTTCAAACCGGAATCTGTGGTAATGCTTGCTTTGCCTTCAATATTGAATGGTTCAATTTTAATAGCTGGCAGGATATCAATAAGTTCAACATCAAATACAAGAGTTGAATTCGGTGGAATAGATCCTGCAGCCCTGCTTCCATAACCCAATTCTGGCGGAATGATAAAAGTGGCTTTATCTCCCTTGTGCAATAGCGCAATTCCTTCATCCCAGCCTTTAATAACCTGTCTTGCTCCCAATTCAAATGTGAAAGGCTCGTTTCTATCCAGAGAGCTGTCGAACTTAGTTCCATCCTCCAATTTGCCTGTATAATGTACTACTACACGGTCGCCTATTTTGGGTAATTCTCCGTCTCCATGTTCGGTTATCCGATACTTTAAGCCTGAATCAGTAATAATGAATTCCTCATTTTGAGCAAATCCCGAAACACCACAAAGTAGCATTGCTGTTATCATGATCATTGTAATTTTCATCCTTTCTCTCCTTGTTTAAACATTATATGTTGTTATTATGAATTTACCATTGGTAAATTTAATATCCTCGATCATTAAGCCAATGACCTTATCTTTCAAAAATCGCTCGATATAAAAAATTACCTGTGGATAATCTAACTGAACATAATTATTTTCCGGTAGGGAAGAGAGCCTGAGAACTTTATCTGCAAACCAGGTTGTATGCATTTCTAAAATGATTATCCCCTTTTCGAATTCTACGAAATTTACGAAAGCATCAATTTCATGGGGAACTATCATTCCAGTATTGTATTTAAAATTTATTGTTTCACCCTGAATATCGATATCTGAGATTTTTTCCGGAATTATCTTATTTGCGATCAAGATATCGATCAATTCTGCAATCGTGATTTCTAATTTAGCCATAATATCTCCTAAACATACGGATTTAACCGTTTTGTAAAATAGATGATATCGGTATGTTTTTTATAACCGGTTTTCTGGAATAATTTTATAGATTGCTTATTCCAATCTTCTATAAGACAGGCAATAATTTCAATTCCATGATGTACCAAAAATATCTCCGCTTCGGCAATAAGTTTTTGTGCGAGTCCTTTATTTCTGAATTCCGGGGTAATTGCAAGACGGTTGATCCAGCCTTTTCTGCCATCATGTGTTGCAAAAATCGAACCGATTATGTTATGCTCGGATTCCATCAACAGGATGTTAGTAGCAGGATTTTTTAGCTCTTCGCTTATTTTGTTCTTTCTGTCTCTTCCCTTGTGACGATAGGGGAGACCTGCTTTAATCCAGAGTTTGATCAGACCCTCATAATCGGTTATATTCATCTTTCTTATTATTAATTCTGAAAAGTCCATTGATTCTTCCATCAGGAAAGCATTTCACATGCTTCTTTGATCGTAATAACTTCAAAACCATTTTCAAAAATAAATTTCATGATTTTCCTGAAATCATTGGGTTTGCAGTTCCTTGGATGACCCATAGCATCATCAAGGATACGATGAAAACCGATAACAACAATTGATTCGTTATATTCTACTGCTTTGATGATCCGTGCAATTGCATGTTCTGCTGTGTAATCTGTATGATAAGAAAAATAACCCAGATTTTTACGATCCAATGGTGAATACATGCATATATCTCGGCTGGTTCGTACATTCTGATAATACTGCAGAATTATCTCATAATGATCCTCGGTGGCATTACCACTGGGCAGGGCAAAGGTGGAATGGCTTAATCCGTGTTCTTGCAGGTTCAGCCAATCCTGGTATATTTCGTATTCAACGAGCTCAATTGGATTATTCGGCATTGTAATATGATGCAGTGTATGACCTGCAGTTTCCCAACCATATACAAATTCAAGTTCCTCAACTTCCTGCCAGGAAAGCATATTTTCTCCGCCGATACACCCTGTATTGATTACATTAGTAGCACAAAAACCGTATTCTTTCATAATAGGCAAAGCTGTGGAATAAATACTTTCATGCGCATCATCGAAGGTTATAACAACGTATGTTTGAGCAGATCTCGGTTCAGTTGCCATGTCGCATCCGAAAAGAAAAAGTAGAGGTATCAACTTAATCAATTTCATAGTCAATTTGTACCTGGAATCCTATTAAGTAATAATCAGTTCCGATGGATGGACTAAAATAGCTCAGATTTGTTGCTACCGACCACTGGGGAAGAATATTATAAGAATTAATAATGTTAATTTCCCGATCGTATCCGATATCCGATTCCCAATACCGATAAGATATATAATTTGTGAAATTAGTGTATTCGAGCTCTAGGAAAGACTGGGATTGCCATTCTTCTCTTATTTCCCAATCGAAAATAGTATATAGAAAACTTGAGCCGAAACTAAATAAGCCAGTTGGTTGGATGATGATCTCCGATAAATTTGCAAAACGCTCCCTCGTATTATGAGTGAAATCATAAGTATGCATGTATTCATAGGCTCCTGAATTATAGATGCTCATAAAACCAAAATCTTGAAAAAATTCAGAACCAAAAGCATGCATGGGCATATTCAGTAATCTATCTCTTCCGCAATATAGATAATAAATTTCAAAAATTCCGTTATTATTAGAATAATCGACTGAAAACATTCCCAGGCTCGAATTGAAATTATTTCCACCAACTTTTCCGGATATTATAAAGTTGTTTATTTCTTTGTTTATCTGAAATCCGTTGAACCTGTAATCTTCTATCACACCTTCATCAAAATATATTCCATACACGTTTTTGTTCAAGATATCCGAATACCTGCCGATCTCTATCCAATCGAATTTGTAGATAAATTCCCAATTTCCCCGTGTAGTAGAAATACCGGTTCTTTCCAGAATTATCTTTTTATCGAAAAGGTCATTTCTATAGCTCAAATTTATCCAGAGAGAAGAATTCTGCTGAATTATGTATTCACAGCCAATCTCAAAATTTATCTTCTCCAGATAGCTGAATTCATTTTCATCGCGGTCGGGAAAGTAGTCACTTCCAATATAAGAATTCAATGTATAATGGTAAGAACGAGCATCGAAGAATTCTAACAAATTAAAGGCATAGATACGGAGACAAAAGAATAAGCTAATAAATATCAGAATTTTTTTCATACTATTCAAAACTATTTTAAATGTTTTGTGGCGATCTTGAAAACCTTATTGAAATTTCTATCTACTTTCTTTTCCAGTGCTTCTGATACCGGGAAGGGGTTGATATGATCATATTTATATTTAAAATCCATAACTGTAATTTTAATGGAAATATTGCGATTTTCACCATTTAGAGTGTTAATAACTTCTGAAGGCGGAATAACATGATCCTTTCTCAGAGTTAATGCAGCCACTCTTTTACTTATTTCTTTCAGGTTCTTCTCACGAAAACTTTTCATTTTATGATAATCGAGCATACTTTTAAAACAATTTCCCACCGGATGTAATTTACTGAAATAATGAGCCAGCCGTTCGTCTTTCTTCATTTCCTGGTCTATGTGTTCTATAAAGAAAGAATATACAGCGATATTAGCTTCGCTATCCATGATGAACTTGGAAGTAGGACACATTCTGTTCAGAGTAGGACCACCACAGAAGTTAAAAAGTCTGGATTTTGAAAAATAATTGTAGGGATTGGTCATCATCAGAATTAGTGCCAGAAAAGACCCAATTGAATAGGCAAACAGGTCTATGCTTTCATTCTTAGATATTATGGGATGATATCCGGATTTTATTTCTCTAACCAACTGAATTATATCGAAATAAGTCTGCAAACCCGACCATAAAAATCTTTGGGGAAAGAATTGAAGCCGGGAGCTGAGCGCTGCATTGGCAAAAGAACTGTACGACAGGTTAGGATTTAGTTTCTTTCTTTCTTCGTTTACACTTATCATGAATCTGGGATCTACCCACTCTTTTGGGGCACGGTTCATATGAAAAGCTATTGGGAAAAGAATAATCGTTTTATGAGTTGATTCAGCCAGTTTTTTTGCCCAGGGGAGATACTTCGTCCAATCCTTTTCATTAAGCCCGTGTAGAAGGATGATCGTCCCTTTTGGTTTTATTTTTTTAGGCTTTTTTTTCTTTGCTTTTCCTTTTTTATCTTTCTTTTTTTCTTTGGTTGTTTTTTCTTTTTCCGGTTTGTAACTTTGAAAGATGCTATAGTTGAAATTTATGTTCTCTTTTATCTTGGAATCATCGAAATCTAATATTCGGTTCAAATTGGGTGTATCGGGATTGCCTTCCAGGTTAAAAGAACTCTTAAATGTCCTGTTGTGTTCATTACATCGGTACTCTTCTTCGCCGGGAAGGATATTGTAACTGAAAGATTCAAAAGGCAAATTATGAATTTGTAAATAAAGTTCATTGATATTTATACATTCTTGATTAATATCAAATTTATCTTTCAGTATATTGAACTCTTTCAGATAGGACATTATTTGCTCCAAATATACTTGTTAGTTAAAATCCAGCCAGCCATTCTAACGCTAAATTAGTCACAGATATCAGCAAAGCTGCAATTACAGAATTAAGACATCCTGCAATCTTAAATCTTGATACCAGAGCAGAAACGATGATCAAGCACAATCCATTTACAAAAAGCAGGAAAATACCAAGTGTAAGGATAGTCAACGGAAAAGTTAACAATACTAATAACGGTCGAATAATTACATTGACTAAGGCAAGAACAACAGCTGTGATGATTGCAGTTAAGAAATCTTCTACAATAAAAAGCTTTGTTATCTTACCTACCAGATAAATAGATAAAGCCAGAATTAATAATCTAAGAAAAAAATCTATCATCAGTTAGAGAATTTACGCAAGAAAGCCGGGATTTCCATCTGCTTGCCGGGAAGTTCATTGGCTTCAGCATCTTGTTTTTTGTTCAGGCTCATGGAACCGGAACTACGGATTCGAATCAATGTTTTATTGATATCTTCGCTATCATCAGCTTTTTCACTGATTATGCTTTCCCTTTCGTAAACTGTAGTGCCGGGAGTATCCAGTCCGGTGGCTATCAGAGTTACTTTGATCTTGCCTTCCATGGATTCATTGAATATAATACCAGTAATAATGTCACCATCCTCACCGGTTTTTTTTACGATCTCCTGGGTAATAACTTCAAATTCATCCATCCTGAAATCATTACCGGCAGTTATATTAATAAGAATTCCCTTGGCATTTTCTATATGAATATCAGATAAAAGCGGATTGTTCATTGCTAGATTAGCTGCCTTGGTAGCTCTATCGTCTCCATCGCACACACCGGTTCCCATCAAAGCCATACCGCGATTTACCATAACTGTTTGTACATCGGCAAAATCAACGTTCATATAACCGCTGTAATGAATTATCTCAGAAACAGCTTTAGCAGCTTCATACAATACATTATCAGCCTTTTTAAAAGCTTCGATCACGGTCATATCGGGATATATTTCTTTCAATTTTTCATTGGGAACGACGATCAGTGTGTCTACATTTTCCCGTAGTTTCTTAATTCCTTTTTCTGCGTTTACAGTACGTTTTTTACCTTCGCCAATGAAAGGACGGTTTATGATACCGATGGTAAGTATTCCCATTTCGCGAGCAAGGGAGGCAATAATTGGAGTTGCACCGGTTCCGGTACCTCCGCCCATACCAGCAGCAATAAACAGCATATCTGCATCTTTAATGTGATTCTTGATATCCTCGCGGGATTCTTCAGCAGCTTTTCTGCCAATTTCCGGATTAGCTCCAGCGCCTAGTCCTTTGGTAGCTTCTTTTCCAAGCTGGAGTTTGATTTTAGCATTGGATCGTTTTAGATCCATAATGTTAGTATTTGCAGCAATAAATTCCATTCCGGTAAGACCATAGTCTATCATTGTGTTAACGGCGTTACCGCCGGCTCCACCAACCCCGATGATCTTGATATGTGTCCCGAAGGGTATTTCGTCTTGATTCAGGTCAAGTTCGAGCATCTTTCCCCCCTAAATATATTCTTTAAATATTTCTTTAATTTTATTGATGATCTTTGTAAAAGAATTTCCAATTTTTATACTTTGAACTTTGCTTTCCTTGCTTACGAGTTCATTGTAAGCATAGTAAAGAATCCCTACACTGGTAGCGTATTTCGGGTTTTCCAGCCTTTCTGTAGGTCCTGCGAGATCGGATAAATTCGGATAGCCGATTTTGGCAGACATATTGAAAATCTCTTCGGCTAAAACGTCACTGTTTTTTAACAGGGATGCACCACCGGTCATTGTAAGACCTGCGGTTATCATTTTCAAATCATATTGTTCATTTAATATTTTGTATGAATCTTCAAATATCTCACGCATACGGGCTTCTACTATCTCGTTAACATATCGCAATTTTTTCTGTTTTGATTCCCTGCCGCCAATGCCCTCAATGTCGATAAGAGCATCTTCCGGTATCTGGGATGCCAGTGAGTTACCTTGATTGATCTTTAGATTTTCTGCATTTTGTGGTGATGTATGCAGTCCGATAGCCAGATCATTAGTTATATCTGTTCCACCAATTGGTAAAACAAAGCTGAACCTGATGCTGTTTTTAAAGAATACGGCAATATCTGTAGTACCTCCACCAATATCGATCAGGATAGATCCGAGCTCCTTTTCAACTTCATTAAGAACTGCATTGGAAGAGGCTATTGGCTCAAGGTAAATATCTACTACTTTATAACCCGCCCTCTCGATACATTTTTTCACGTTACGCAGCGTATTAATATCTGCCATTACAATATGCACATGAGCAGAGAGATTAAACCCACTCATGCTGACCGGATTCAAGATGCCTTCCTGGTCATCGATCTTGTAATATTGATGAATAGCATGGATTATTTCCAGGCGTTCATTGCCCTGCTGGATTTTTACATTATTCTTAGAATTTGTGATCACGTTTTCCACATGTTCCTGTGTAATCTCACAGGGATCTGCACCAGTAGTAAGAGATATTCTGCCGATCGTATTCTGACTTTTAATATGATTGCCGGCTATACCTACATATAGATTTCTGGCTTTTAAACCTGCCATATTTTCCGATTCTACGATAGCATCTTTTATCGATTGAGTAGCTTTCATGATATCTACTACGATGCCATTAACCAGCCCGTCTGACCTGCTGGTACCAATACCTTTAATTTCCAGCTTATTTTCTTCATTAAAAGTAGCTATTATAACGCAGATCTTGGTTGTTCCAATATCTATGGCGGTAATTATCTGTCCGCTCTTCATTGATCCTCCGACCTTATCACCAATTGATTCTTGAAACGAAGGTCCACGATAGTACCCTTTTCAAATGTTCTATTCTGTTCTAGGAAAACATATCGTTTTAATTTTTCTTCGACCTGATCATCACCAAAAATTATTCGGTAGCCAACATTGGTTTCTACCATAACTATATCACCATCATCCTCGTAAAATTCTGATATGTGGTTGGAAAATTCCGAATCGGTTTTTATCAATCTATCGTAGAACGTGAAGATTCTTTCCACGAAATCGTTTTCTACCTTTTTCCCAAAAAGAAAATCACTGGAAGGAATATCTGTTTCTACAACAGGAATGATCTCATGTTCATAAAAGTTCTTATTATCCAGCACAATACGATTCCTGTCGATAGGGAACAACTCGCCTTCTTTAGATTTCAAATAGAAAATTCCTTTCTTTTCTTTAACCATTATCCTCAGCTCGTCAGGAAAAACTTTTATCACTTTTATATCTTCTATCCTTACTATGTTTTCGTATTTTTGAAGCACATCTTTTTTGGAAACTGCATAAAGATTCTGACCCAGAAAATCCTGGGAAAGATTTTGTAAAAATTCGGTTTCCAGGTTGATATTTCCGCTTATCTCGATCTTATTAATATAAAACATATCCATTTTTGTTATCAGGTTCTTCAGACCAAAATACGCTACAACAATGATTCCAGTGCTGAATATGAAGTAAAAAAAATATCTACTGGAACCGGTTTTCTTTTTTACCATCAATTAATCACCTTTATCTCAAGTTCAAGTTGGATGCCCTTTCTTTTTAAAACTTCCTTACGAACAAGCTCAATTAAACCCATCACATCTTTAAAAGTGGCATTTCCTTTGTTCAAAATAAAATTCCCATGTTTCTCACTGATCTCTGCCTCACCAATTCTTGAACCTTTCAAACCGCATTCTTCCACCAGTTTTCCAGCAAAATAACCTGGAGGATTTTTGAAAGTACTACCAAGACTCGGAAAATCATATGGATGCCTTTTCCTGCGTTCTGTTAGTATCGATTGCATATCAGATGAAATCTTTTCTCTGGTTTTTTCTTCCAGATTGAATGCTATCTTTGTGATGAAACCATCGATTGAAGAATGCCTGTAATCGAACTTCAATGCTTTCCGTTGAATAATTTCTTCCTTTCCTTCAGGATTAATAATTTCTACCCAATCCAGGTAGTCTGAGATTTTTTTCCCGAAAGCACCGGCATTCATATTTACCGTTCCGCCCAGGTGAGCAGGAATACCAGCCAAAAATTCCAAACCACCAAGTTCGAATTCCATCATTTCGTTTAAGAACCTATTAATATCGTAATTGGAAGAAACGACAACCTGGTTATCATTTACTTCACATATTTTTGGAAGATCTCTATCCAGAATTACCACCCTATCGCCAACATTTCCAAATAGGATATTCGAACCTCCGCCAACTGGCAGGAAATCAAGTCCTGCCTTTTTTGTGTTAGCCAGTATTAGAACTAAATCACTAACACTCTGCGGAGTAAATAGATAAGATGCCTTACCTCCGATCCTTATGTTAGAGCATTCCCTTAAGGAACTATCTGAAAGAAATGAAGTTAGCACTTTGTTGTCAAATACTTTTTCTTTTTTTTTCGTGTTTTTCATTTTTTTTCTTCTAAAAATTTCTCACCGAATTTATAAATATTTCCTGCACCCATAGTGATTACAATATCGCCTGGTTTTGTTATTTTTGTTATTTTCTCCACAACATTATCGTTGTTTTCTACATAATATGCGTTTTTATGCCCGGATTGAATAGCTGCATCGGCTATCATCTTCCCGGAAACACCTGTTATCGGTTTTTCTCTGGCAGGATAGATAGGAGTTATGATCAAAACATTAGATTGATAAAAAGATCTTCCGAATTCATTGTAAAAGTCACGGGTGCGGGAAAACAAATGAGGTTGGAAAACAGCTACAATGCGGTTGTCAACGCTATCTTTAACGCCTTTAAGGGTTGCTTCGATCTCGGTGGGATGATGAGCATAATCATCATAAACAATTATGCCGTTTTTTTCACCTTTATGTTCGAATCTTCTGAAAACTCCATCATATTTAGCCAAACCTTTTTGAATTGCCGGAAAGGGAATATCCAGTTCCAAACCTGTAGCAACTGCTAAAAGTGAATTCAAGATATTATGAATTCCCAGAACGTTCAAATTAATTCTGCCCAATGTTTTGTCATTATAAAGTGCAGTATAGCTCGATTTGAAATTTTTCATTTCGATATCGACAGCGCGAACATTTGCCTGTTTGGATAAACCGTAAGTTACTATCTCTTTTTCGATTTGAGGAATTATTGACTGTACACCATGATCATCTATGCACACAATATCACTTCCGAAAAAAGGAACTTTATTGGCATATTCAATAAATGCTTTTTTCACTCCTTCTAGGTCTGTATAACAATCCAGGTGGTCGGCTTCGATGTTTGTGATACCAGCTATTATAGGGCTTAAAGTAAGGAAAGAACGATCAAACTCATCAGCTTCCACTACAATGTATTTCCCGGAACCAAGCAAGTTGTTAGAACCATAATTCTTCACAATTCCACCTACGATAATCGTAGGGTCTAGGTTGGCTTCAGAGAGCACACTTCCAACCATGGATGTGGTAGATGTTTTCCCGTGTGTTCCGGCAATTCCAATTCCATAGCTCATCCGCATGATCTCCGAAAGCATTTCTGCTCGGCGTATCACAGGGATTTTCTGAGCATTTGCAGCTACAATTTCCGGGTTATCATCCTGTACTGCAGAAGATTTTACAATTACATCCGCACCAGTAACGAGAAATGGATCGTGACCTTCAGCTATCTCAGCACCTTTTTTTACAAGATGATCAGTAATTTCGGTACAGGCAAGATCAGAACCGGTTACTTCAAAACCCTGGTTAAGAAGCAGTTCCGCAATTCCGCTCATGCCAATTCCCCCGATTCCTACAAAATGGATCTTTTTTGTTCTTCCCAGCATATGTGCTCCTAGCTATTCATTTTTCTCATGACGTAATTAACTATTGTTTTTACAGATTCCCGGTGATGAGTTTGTTTGAACTTTTCATGCATATCTATAAAATTATTTTGCATTGTGTTGATAGCAGCTTTCAGTGATTCCGATGTAAGATCTTTCTGCTCAAGAACCATGGCAATTCCTTTCTCCTTTAATTCCATTGCATTGTAATATTGATGATTTCCGGCAGCAGAGGGAAGAGGAATCAGAATCGAAGGAAGTTTTTTTGTTTCTAGTTCTGCCAGAGATATAGCACCTGCACGTGCTATGACAAAATCAACTGAATTATATATCTTTCCAATCTCATCTGTAAAAGCGAAACCATAAATGCCTTTTTTATTTTGAATCTTTGGATGGAATTCATTGAAACTAAATTTTCCAATCTGCCAGATTATTTCTATTCCATTTTCCAGAAGCTCATCTACAATTGGTAGAAAAGTTTTGTTCATAACCACCGAACCTTGGCTTCCGCCCGTTAAAAAGAGCTTAATTGTATCTTTTTTTAAACCGAGTTTTTCAAAATCCAATTTAGATGTCTCTTCTATTATCCTGCTATTTACCGGATTTCCGGAAAAGATCAATTTTCTTTTGGGCAAATATTTCTCGGCTCCTTTTGCGCCCAGGAATATTTTTTGGGTATATTTACTTAAAATCCTGGTGGTTGCTCCGGGATAACTGTTCTGTTCCTGCAGAAAGATTGGTACTTTCTTCAAATGTGCCGCATAACCAACCGGTCCACTGACGAAACCGCCAGTTCCGATAAAAGCATCAGGTTGAAAATCACAAATGATCTTTTTTGAATCATGAACGCTTTTTAGTAATTTAAAAGGAAATTTAAGATGCGCAAAAGTGATCTTCCTGTAGAATTTTTGAACATTAATGCTCTTGAAAACAATTTCTCTTTTAGCTGTTAGTTCTTGTTCCATGCTGTTTTTATTTCCTACAAATAGAACATTAATATCATTTTTGATAAGTTCTTCGGCAATGGAGATGGCAGGAATAATATGCCCACCTGTTCCACCGGCTGCGATAATGACTTTCTTTTTTAAGTTTTCCATTTAAAACCTTTGCCTTTCTGCACTGATATTCAATAAAAGTCCAACTGTGAATGAATTTATCAGAAGCGAAGTGCCACCATAACTTATGAATGGTAATGTAACTCCAGTAGATGGAATAGCTGCCAAAGACACTCCTATGTTAACCATAGCATTAAAGAAGATATTCATTCCCAGTCCAATTCCAATCAGCATTAAGAACATGTCCTTCTTGAAAGAATTAATAATCGTTCTGGTAAAAAGGAATACATACAAGCCCAGAACAAACAACGCACCCAGAAATCCGAATTCCTCTCCGATAATTGAATAGATATAATCAGTTTTTGCTTCTGGTAAAAAGTAGTGTTTTCCTGTCCCTTTTCGGGGAGTAGTACCAAATAACCTTCCACCGGTCAAAGAGATAAGGCTTTCTCTTATCTGGTAATCATTTGTACCACTATACTCAGTATCTTTGTTTAAAGCTTTGTGAAATAAAGAGTATTTTTCATATATCTGCATTCGTTCACCGCGATATCTGGGACCGAGTTTCATAACTATCATTAAAGCAATTAGTGAAATACAAATTAAAAGAAGTATGGTGGAAAACCGAATCTTTGCCAATAGTAGTAGTGAAATAAGTGTGAAACCGGAAATAATAAGCGGACTGAAATGCTTTTCTGCCAGGATGAGAAAAAATACAATTAATGTCATAACTATTAAAGCGTTAAAATGCCTGAGAAATCCTTTGGGTCTGGTATCATCAATATGTTTTTGTTTCTTATCCAAAAAATGAGCAAAATACAGAATAAGTACAATTCGTGCTATCAAGCTGGGTTGAATGTTTATTTTCCAGATGCGAAAGCTTCTGATAGCTCCTTTTACGTTTTCCCCAAAGATCAATACTGCAATTAGAAGCAGGATGGTAATGATAAGAAACATGAAAATATAAGGACGGATTTTTTCTAATTTAACTACTTTAAAGGCAAACCATAATGAAAAAACAGAAAGTCCAAACCAGATGAATTGTCTGTAAAAAAAAGACATAGAAGTTCGTATGGAACTTATATTCAACTGCATATACAGCCCGATGAACATTAGTAGCATGTATACAAAAAGAATGTAATAATCGTATCCGGCAATATAAGTTTTAGCTTTCATTTTTCAATTTCAATACAATTTCTTTAAATCTATTTCCGCGCTCTTCAAAATTATTGAACATATCATAACTTGTACAGGCAGGTGAAAGTACAACATATTCACCTGCAGATGCTTCTTTGAATGCATTTCGTATTGCTTGCTCAAAATCTTCAAATACAGCCAGTTCGATTAAACCAGTGAATGCTTTTTTCATTTCCAAACGGATTTCACCTGTTAAATAAACTTTCCTGGCATATTTTTTTAAATAAGGAATTAGAACCGAATAATCTTCACCTTTACCACCACCACCCATGATGATGCGGATCGGCTGATTGAAAGATTGAAGTGCATATTTCACAGATTCGGTATTGGTTGCTTTGGAATCATTTATAAATTTAACTCCCCTTACCTCTGCCACGAATTCCAACCGGTGGGGAAGAGAAGCAAATGTGGAAAGTGATTTTTCAATTGTATTCTTATCAATTCCAAAAGGAGAAACAGCCAGGATGGATGCCATTATATTGGCAACATTATGCGGTCCCTTGATGGTTGAATTATCAATGTTGATCAATTCCGAACCAAGTTTTATCTGTTTACCATTATAATAAATATCTGTTTTGGAATTCAGAGAAAAATATTTAGAATTGAGCTCATTTCTATGTTTCCGGCTCATCTCATCGTCCAGGTTCAAGATCGCAAAATCAGAATTATCCTGGTTTCTAAATATGTTGAATTTTGCCAAAGCGTAGTCATCAAAACTGTTGTATCTATTTAAGTGATCAGGAGTTATATTTAATATTGCTGCTACATCCGGTTTGAATTTATCTATAAGTTCAAGCTGGAAACTGCTTAATTCCAAAACGATAAAATCGATACCGGCTTTTTCTATTGGGTAGGAACAGAAAGCCATTCCAATGTTACCGGCAAGAACGGAATTGTAACCTGCAGTTTGCAAAATATGATGTATCAGGTTCACAGTTGTACTTTTCCCATTAGAACCCGTAATTGCAATTATTTTGCTTTCGGGATATTTTACAAGAAATCCGAATTCAATCTCACTTATCAAGTGTATATTTTTCTCTTTTGCTTTCTCTAAGATTGGAACATTCAATGAAATTCCCGGGCTTACAATTATCGTATCGCATCCCAGAAGTCTTTCTGTATGTTCTCCAAATTCACAATCGAATTCTTTAATAATGTTCTCGGAACCTTCGGTTTTATCGGCAGCTTTGAATTCGCTGAGGAAGGGAGCTCCACCCAGTTCTTTTATCTTATATGCTGCGGCAAGTCCGCTGCGGGCGATCCCCATAATTCCAATTTTTTGTTCTTGAACGTTCATATTATCTCAATTTTAGTGTTGCCAGTCCTATCGCTACCAGCAGTGCAGCAACGATCCAGAAACGAATCACGATCTTCTCTTCGGCAATCCCTTTTATTTCGAAGTGATGATGTATGGGAGCGCAGAGAAAAACCCGTTTCCCTTTCCCATATTTTATGCGTGTATATTTAAAATAGTATCTCTGGATAAGTGTGGATAATGCTTCGATAACGAACACACCACCAACAATAGCAAAGAATATCTCTTCTCTTAATAAAATAGCCAGTACAGCCAAAATACCGCCCAATGAAAGTGAACCGGTATCTCCCATTATTATTTGAGCTGGTTTTACATTATACCACAGGAAGCCGAGCAATGTTCCTATCATAGCAGAAATGAATACCGTTAATTCACCTGCATTGCTTATGAATTCCAGGTTCATATATTCGGCAATGACAAAATTCCCCTTGATGTATGCCATTATACCCAGTGCCAGTGCCGAAAAAGCCACAGTTCCACTGGCTAAACCGTCCAATCCGTCTGTTAAATTCACTGCATTGGATGTACCCGTAACCATAAAGACAACAAAAGGAATAAAAAACCACCCCAGTTGAATAGCCGTGTCTTTTGCAAATGGTAAACTTATTTGTGTTATCGAGGATTTATCGGCTGAACCATAATAGAGGGCAGTAGCAATAAGCAATCCCAGGGTAATTTGAGCCATTAATTTATATTTAGCGATAAGCCCTTGTTTTATTTTAAGGAAATTCTTGAGATAGTCATCCAGGAAGCCTGTTCCACCCAGCCAGATGGTGGTGATGATCATAATAAGAATATAACTGTTCACCAGGTTGTTCCAGAGCAGAGATGATATAAGCAGGCTTGAAATAAGAATGAGACCGCCCATAGTAGGAGTACCTTCTTTTTCCTTATGAGAAATGGGAACATATTCGTTAATTCTTTCCACAGCCTGGTGCTTTTTAAGAAGTCTGATGAATTTAGGACCAAGAAACAGTGAAAAAACCAGAGCAGTGATAAATGCTGCAATCGACCGGAACGTTACATACTGGAACACATTAAACAAGGTATAACCCATGATTTCCGTATCTGCTAAGGGAGCGAATAGATGATAGAACATATTATATCCTTCCTATAATTTTTTCCAGTGATATTCCATGAGATGCTTTCAGCAGAATTACAGCATTATCGGGAAAATCCTTTAAAATATCGTAAGCTATTAGATCTTCCACTTTCCTAAAATGCTGATCTGCACCGTAGAAAATGGAATATTCTCCCACGGATATCAACTGGTTATAATTCATACTTTTCAATAATTCCCAAATATCTAAATGTAATTTCTTTGTCAATTTCCCAAGTTCAAGCATATCACCCAGAATGGCAATATGCGGTCTCTTAATTTCATAATCCATCCAGAATTCAATAGCTGCTTTCATAGAATCGGGATTTGCATTATAGCAGTCTATCAGCAACATTCTATTGCCGGAACTCTTAATTTCCATCCTGAGGGAGATATTCAGAGGTTTATCAAGACCGGTTTGAATTTCTCTGTTTGATATTCCAATTTCTGAAGCTATTGCAATTGCGATGGCTGCATTCAAAGTGAATTTCTTAAAAGGTGTGGGAATGGAATATTGCTTATCATTCAGGCAGAAACGGCTGGAGTGAGCATCGCTCTCAATTTTTGTTATATGATAATCGGCTGAATCACCTGAACCGAAAGTTTTCCCTGTAAATTCTTTGAATCTATCATCGTTTGCTGGAAACAATCTTAACTTCACATTGTGTTTAAGCAAAGCAGATTTCTCTTTGAAAACCCCTTCTTCATCGATGAGAAATTCAAGATGGGAAGGACCAATAGCAGTAACTACAGCGATATCAGGATCGGAGATCTCGGTAAGCCGGGCAACCTCACCGAACTGATTGGAGCCAAGTTCCAGGATAGCATATTCATATTCCGGCTTTAATCTGAAAATCGTTTTAGGTAAACCGATCAGGTTGTTTTCGTTAGAAAATGTTTTAAGTGCTTTTGTGGAAAGTATGTTATAGAGATATTCTTTGGTGGTGGTTTTGCCAAAACTACCGGTGATAGCGATGGTGGTTATTTTAAATAACAATTTATATTTTTTTGCCAGGTTGCCAAATGCCTGCAAAGTATCTTCAACCTGTATCAATCTCTCTGCATTACTTTGATAATCTTTTGAAACTACTGCCCAGCAATTATTCTTTTGCAGAACCTGATTAACGTAATCATGGCCATTATAATTTTCTCCCTGCAAGGCAAAAAAGAGAGAGTTATCTTCAATAGTGCGTGAATCTGTGGAAATATACTCCAGCACCAATTCAGAGGTACCATTGATCTTATCTTCTAAAATGAATTCAAGCTGAAGAGGATCGATAGGAAATGAGAGTTTATTATTCTCATTTTTTTTATGATCAGCATATTTCCCAGCAATTTTGCTGTCATTGAATTCCAGTTTATTATTCATAATTTCCTGATACTTTTCATGTCCCTTTCCTGCAAGAAGAACAATATCACCTTTTTGAGCATTGCAAATAGCTGTTTTTATTGCCTGTTCACGGTCTCGAATTATCCAGAAAGTTTTATCGGGAGCGGTATTTCCCACAATATCCCTGATAATATTAGAAGGATCTTCCTGACGTGGATTATCATTGGTTATTATTGTCAAATCAGAAAATTTCAATGCTGCATCCAGCATCTCCGGACGTTTGGTTCTGTCCCTGTCTCCTCCTGCGCCAAAAACACAGATCAAGCGATTCCGTTTTAGTTCAGATAACGTTTTAAGTACATTTGCCAGTGCATCTGGAGTGTGAGCATAATCCACATAGATCCCAATTCCTCTGTTATTATCTACTTTTTCCAACCGACCGGGCACTTTTAATAATGAGGGAACGATCCTGGAGATGAAACTATCGGTTATTTCAGGACAGATCTCCCGAATTACTTCACATGAAGAAACAACATTAAAGGCATTATAACGTCCAATCAAACCGGTGTGTATTTTTTTTATTGTTTTCTCGACGGAATAACTGAGTTCAGTTCCTTCCAGATTATATTTGCAATCATGAATTGTAATATCACCTTTATTGAAAGAGATCGATCTTTTGGGGCAGTTCAGATTTGCATATAATTTTTTTCCGTATTCATCATCTATATTAATAAAGGCAGTTCCATTTTTCTCTGCCATATTATCGAATAATTTAAATTTTTCTTCAGCATAATCATTCATGGTCTTATGGAAATCGAGATGTTCATGCGTGAGGTTAGTAAAAACAGCAGCATCAAAGTGCAGACCGTAAACCCTGTCCAGGGCAAGAGCATGAGAAGAAACTTCCATTACCACGTATTTTACTTTTGCTTCTACCATCTGCTGGAATATCCTGTTAAGCTCTACGATGTCTGGAGTGGTGCGCTCGGTTTTGAATGTTTTACCGTTTATCATATAACCGAATGTACCAACAAATCCGGTAGGTATGCCTTTTTTTCTAAGCATGGTTTCGATGAGCGTGGCTATGGTTGTTTTGCCATTTGTGCCGGTTATTCCCACAAGAGTAAATTGAGAAGTAGGATCATTAAAGAATAATTTTGCTATAAGTGAAGCAGCTTTCCTGGAATCATTAACAACGATCTGTGGAATAGTGATTTTTTGTTGTTTTTCCACGATAAGAAGTCCGGCACCCATTTCCACAGCTTTAACGGCAAAAAGATGTCCGTCGGTAACAAACCCGGGAATGCAGACGAATACATTACCTTTTATCACCTGCCGGGAATCGGTTGCCATGCCCTTATAATCTGAATGTTTATCTATATTAAAAACTTCTCGAAGTATGTTGTTCTTCTCTAAGATGCTTAATATTTCTGTATAATTTATTTTGCTGTTACGCTGCATATTTCCCCGAATTTTATCTTTGAGCCAGGCTGTATCGTCTGCTTAACGATGGTGCCATTACCCTTAACAATAAGTTTTATATTTTTCTTATTTGCCAAAGCTATCGCCTTTCGCAAAGTAAGCCCGGTAAAGTCGGGCATCTTATAATCCAATTCATTCTGTTCTTTTGGAACGCTCACATTGTCAAGAATTACTATCAGAAATTCATTTTCAGGATAGGAAGTACCGGGTTTTGGGAATTGGTTTACTACATTTCCATCGGTGCTAAGTTCCTGAACCTGGTATTTTATCTTTTTCCTGTTTAGAAGCTCGATTGCCTTTTTCCGGGTCATTCCTATAACATTGGGAGCAGTGATGAACCGCTTGTTCTTTTCTTTAACGTTTACCAGTATCTCGCTTTGTGGCAGATTGATCATATTGGTAACGATATTCCTGAAAGTGGGAACTGCCGAAAGAGTGGCATAATAGGAAAAAGATTCATAATCCGGTTCATCATACACTATCACGATAACATACTGCGGATCTTTTACCGGGAAGAAGCCGGCAAAGGTGGAAGTATATTTTTCTTCGGTATAACCCTGCTTGCCCCGAATTGATTTTTCAGCCGTACCGGTTTTACCGGCTATTTCCAGGAAATCCATCTTTGTACCGGTAGCTGTACCATAATCTACCACGCTTTTAAGAAAAACCTTTAAAGTATCCAATGATCTCTTATTGGAAACAGATCGCAAAACTTTTCGCTCATGAGTGAAAATGGTTTTATTCTTCTCATTTATTATTTTCTTAATAATGTATGGCTGTATTACTTTACCGCCATTAGCCAGTGCACAATATGCATTGGCTAATTGCAAAGTAGTAACGGAAATTTCCTGCCCGAACGATATAGAATGAAGAGAGAAGCCCTGCCAGTCTTTCAATTTTCGGAAGATACCGGAAGCTTCACCAGCTAAATTGGAACTGGTTTTATGCCCGAAGCCCAGAGCGATCATTCTTTCATAAAGTGCTTCACTTCCAATCTGTTCCACGATCTTGCTGATCCCCACATTACTGGAATGAGCAATAATATCCTTGAAACTGAGATATTTAAATTTGTGATCATCTTTAATTACGCGCTCTTCCGATTCGTAAGTAAGATGATAATTACGGCAGTCGATCCTGTCCGATGGTTTGTATATTTTCTTTTCAATAGCCAGCAGTGCTGTGATAGGTTTAAGGGTGGAACCGGGCTCGAACATGAACGAAACAGGCAGGTTGGACGAAGCTCGCAACATGGAAGCAGATTTTTTACGGTCATTTTTATTAATGCCGGACATTGCCAGGATCTCTCCACTGAACGGATCCATAATTATGCCAATGGCATTTTTTGCTTTATACTCTTTCAATCCCTGCTGCAGGTTTTCTTCCAAAATCTCCTGTAGATTTTTATCGATAGTAAGTATCAACGAGTTACCGTTGCGGGGTTTCTTTTTCTTCAGGAAGAGCAGAGGAATCCTTTTGTTATTGGCATCGTGCACTGTTTCCTGCCATCCGTAAACACCGGAAAGTTCTTTATCGTAAGTTGCTTCCAGTCCGCATTTACCATATACTTCATAGATAGATTCTCTTTCTTTAGCACTTTCGTCTATCATTCCCAGGAAATTTGCACCCAACTCATCGTAAGGGTAGGTTCGTTTTATGCTGCTGAATGTATAAGTGAGACCAGGAAGTTTCTTTTTTGTAAATTCACTTTTAATGGCTAACAGTTGGGTTTCCGAGATTTTCTGGGAAATGAATACGCTGCTGTTAAAAGGCTTTTTATTAATTTTTTTCAGGATCTGTCTTTTTGTTAAATTAGAATTTTGTGAAATGATTTCCGATATTTGCAGGCAGACATCATCTTTATCGAATTCCCGGTTACGTTTACAATAATCGGAAATTGTTCTGCGGTCGATATCCAGTTGGTATAGTTTCAATGAACTTACCAGCAGGTTGTTATTTCTGTCGTAGATATTTCCTCGATTTGGGATAATAAGTTTTTTGGAAGGATTCTGCCTGATCTCCACCGTTGCATTCAGGTGATGTGCGTCTAATATCTGAATACTGAAAAGATATGCAACCCAGATGATCACAATGATTATGTTCAGGCAGAGAAAAATTATGAGTCTCGATCTCATAAAAAAAGCTCATCATATTTATAGATGAGCAATTTATTACTTGATTAAAGCCTCGGCGGAGGGAACAATGTAATCTATCAGGCAGAAGCTTTCCTTACGGCTGTTGATTTTTATATTATGTACATTGGCATTATCAATTGGGTAGAACATGCCCAGTTCTTCATAAGCTAATTTCTGTATCCGCTCCCTGGAACCGAGTTTACTGTTCACGGTTATCAGGTTCAAATTAATATCCTGGTTCGATTTGTAAACATCGGTCAATTTGTTGCACTGGCGGGCGTAATCGAGAATTTTGTGTTTATTATAATAATGTGAAAAAATGAAAATAAATACAACTAAAATAAATAAAATGGCTTTCTTATTCATACAACCTCCTTCTTTTCGGCGATCCGCAGTTTTGCGCTTCGAGCTCTGCTGTTTCTTTCTATCTCATCTGCAGAAGGCAAAATCGGTTTTTTAGTGATTATCTTGAGTGTAGATTTTTTATCACAAATACATTTGGGAAAATTAACAGGACAGATACAGTCCTTTTCTTCATACTTAAAGAATTTTTTTATTAGCCTGTCTTCCAGGCTGTGATAGGAAATAACAACGATACGACCTTCGGGATTAAGCATTTTAACGGAATCTTCCAGAGCTTTTTTCAACGATTCCATCTCACCGTTCACATAGATACGCAAAGCCTGAAAAACCCTGGCTTTTGCTTTTACTTTCTGTTTTGCATTTGTGTTATGTTCTATAATATCAGCCAATTGCAGGGTGGTTTTTATCCTGGAGTTCGTTCTCTCGCGTAATATTGCCCTGGCGATCCTGCCGGCTTCTCTTTCTTCGCCGTATTCAAATATTATGTTTCTTATCTCTTCATAAGAAAAATCGTTTACTACATCGCTGGCTGAAAATTCCTGCTCTTCGTTCATGCGCATGTCCAGCCTGCCTTCCTGCGAAAAGCTGAAACCGCGCTCCGCTTCATTTATCTGGTGGGAAGATACTCCCAGATCGAATAATATACCATCGATATAACGAATACGTTCCAGGGCAAGGCGGGTGCGCAGATTTTTGAAATTATCGTGGATCAGAATTAATTGTTCCGGGTATTTTTTCTGCAGGATGCTGCCTTCGCTCAAGGCCTGAGTATCCTGATCAAAACCAAATATCTTTATTCCGTTACCTTTTTTAAGCATTTCTGCTGTGTGACCGCCGCCACCGAATGTTGCATCAACATAAATTCCCTGCGGTTTTAAATTAAGCGCTTCGATAGATTCGGGTAAAAGTACCGGTGTATGAAATTGGCTCATTATTGGTAATCCAGCGAATTAAAGCTCTTCTTGTGTTCTTCCAGTTTTTTGTTGCGGTATTCTTTGTAGCTTTCCGGATTCCATACCGAAATAAAGCTGCCTTCACCTTTGATGATTACTTTAGCTTTGATATCGGCGATCTCCAGCAATTCCGTTCCTATCTTGATGCGACCGTTCGCTTCCATCTTCTGTTCGGTAGAGGCAAATGTACGCAGATTATCCAGAAGTTCTTTATCGCGCTGAGTGCCGCTTTCCAGCTTAGCTATTTTCTGATTCCATTTATCCAGGGGATAGATAGCAATGTTCTGCTGAGGTCCGATGGTTACTACTACTGTTTGTTTTGCCATGGGAGAAAATTTCTTTTTAAAGTTAGCCGGAATAGTGACCCATTTGCCTTTGTTCACCGAGTTTGTGTAAGTTCCTATAAATTCTGCTGCCATAACTTCCCTCCCATCTTTTGAGTACAAATGAGATATTTTGAGAAAATCTGAGTCAAATGTGAGATTCTTCCGGGTTTGGTCAAGTTTTTTTTGAGTTATTATGGGTTTTTATTATATTAATATAAAAATATATTTTACTTTAATTATTGAAAATTAATTTTTATCTTGACTCAAATACCATAAAAACAGCCTTTTAAAACGAGTAAAAAAATGAATATTAATTTCACTGATGAGGAAAAAGTATGGCAATTATGAACATGAAAAATATTAATGTAATTCTGCAGGTATCGTTGTTTATGATAATCAGGAAAGTGTGGTAGTAATTAAAAAGAAGTATGATATGAATATAAAAAAAATCATAATCGTTTCAATACTTATTTTATTTTACTCTTTCTGTTATAGTCAGGATTACTGGGAATCGATTTATAATTCTGAGGAAATAATATTTTGTATGTCAGTTGATTCGAATGGCAATATATTTCTTGGCACACAAGATGGTGTAATTCGTTCTCTTGATAATGGAATAAACTGGGAGCAAGTGCTTTCAGTATATTTAACTAAAGGCATCACGCTGAATTCTCAAGATCATGTTTATGCTTCACCTATACCATTATATTTGTCTATAGATAGCGGAGATAATTGGACTGAATTAAATCTTAATGTCCCATATGATGTAACGAATATTACAGTAAATTCAGAAAACAATATATTTGCCGGTTTTTGGGGAGGTATCTGTAAATCAGCAGATAATGGATCAAGTTGGGATTTAGTTCTCTCATTCTCAACAAGTGAAGTAGCGAATGCTATTGTTGAGAATTCAGAAGGAATATTATTCGCTGGTACAATAAACTTTGTAGTTGAGGGCGGAGGAGTTTACCGATCAACAGATCAGGGTGATAACTGGGAACATATTGGATTAGAGTACGAATATATTTCATCTTTGGCTGTAAATTCAAATGATGAGATCTTTGCCGGCAGCCGTGGACAGTATTATGAATATTGTGGTGGAGTTTTCCGCTCCTCTGATAATGGTGAAACATGGATAGAGTTGCGTGATGATGTTTTAGTAACTTCGGTTGCAATAGATTCTGAAGATAAGATTTTCATTGGCTGTTCCGATTTGGATGGCTTCACCGGAGCTGTTCATTTTTCAGATGATAATGGTGAAAGCTGGCAATTAATTGAATCGGAAATAATGCCGGAGAATATTGGAATAGAATTTGTTACAATATCAGAAGATGATTATATATATGCAATAAGTTATGAACCTATAAACCATGTTTATCGAAGTGTTCAAGCAACTGTTGGAATAGACGATTTTTCAATACAAGAAATAACAGATATTAAATTATGCAATTACCCTAATCCTTTTAATCCAACTACAACTATCAGTTATAAGCTACCTAATAATATCGAAAATTTGGTTCTTGAAATCTTTAATATCAAAGGAGAGAGAATCAGACATTATTCAATATCCAATTTTCAATCTTCAATTGTTTGGGATGGAACCAATCAACATAGCAAACAGGTATCATCAGGTGTTTATCTGTATAGATTAAAATCTGATGATGGTGTATTGATGTCGAATAAAATGTTATTGGTCAAATAGTGATAGTATTTCACTATCTTTAAATCGTTAATCCACAAAAGCACAGGAGGTTATAGTTATGATTAACTACAGAAAAACAATGGTGTTTATTTTACTAATAATCATATTTCCATTGATTCTTTTATCACAGGAAGAAATTGAAATGAATTTAGTTGATCAGTTCCATTTTGAATATCCTAGCTTTATTACAGGATTAACTTACGATGGAGAATATGTCTGGATGTCGGATATAGCAGCAGATTCATTAATCGCAATTGATAAAGATTCTGGTGAGAAAGTATATGGTTTTTCCTTTCCTATGGGACCAGATATTTATGGTCTAACATTTGATGGAGAAAACTTCTGGGCTAGCGCATCACAATTTTATCTATATAAGATATCACATGAAGACGGCTCAATAATTACTTCATTTCAAATACCATATCCTATGGCTTCAAACGCTGGTATAACTGAACTTACATGGCATAATGATATTCTTTATTGTATGAATACAAGTGGTTTTAGCAGTGTTATAGTTGGAATTGATGTAGAAACTATTACTTGCGTTGATACTATCGGAACAGCTGGATGTAGCGCACCAACAGGTTTAACTTTTATGAATGGTTACTTCTGGCTTAATGACTATATTGATATTAAGATCAGAAAAGTAAATCCTGAATATGGTCAATATGAGGGCTGGTTTCCACATTACTATCTATGTTATAAATATATCGGGATAACAAATGATGGGGAATATATGTATTGTTCAGATAATTTTCGCAATGTCTATAAATATGAGATTATTGAGAATTCTGCTATTGAAGAAAACAATATTGATACACTTGAATATCCTATTCAAATAAGAACATATCCCAATCCTTCAAATCCTGAAGTAAGAATTGAATTTTCTCTGCCCAATAAAACCACAATAAATCTTGAAATTTATAATGTAAAGGGACAGAGAATAAAAAATATCGTAAATAACAAACTTCTTAGAGAAGGTGCGCATTCTTTTATTTGGAATACGAAAGATGTAGCTAGTGGAGTATATTTCGCTAAACTATACACTAAATTCGGCAATTTTAATCAAAAATTAACAATAATTAAATAGGAGGAATTATATTTTAGTTTATTATAGAAAATTAATTTTTATCTTGACTCAAATACCATAAAACAGCCTTTTAAAACGAGTTTAAAAAATGAATATAAATATCACAGATGATAAGAAAAAAGTATGGTAATGATAAATATGAAAAATATTAATGTAGCCCTGCCGGGATCGTTGTTTGTCATAATCCGGAAAGTGGGGTAGTTACTTATTCGAAATAAGAATATACATGAAAAACAGTTTTAAAGAGACTAAATATTTTAAATACCTTTCTAACAATTTGGATATGATAGAACAAGAAAGAATAGAATTCAATAAAAAGATTCTATCCTTGCTTAATAATCAGACTGATGAATTAGGTCTTATTTTAAAGTGTCATTTAATCATTGAGCATTATATTGATGAATTCTTAATTAATGCTTATCCAACGATAAAATCATGGGATAAAGTACGTCTAACTTTTAATCAAAAGCTTGAGCTAATAATCAATCCTCAAACTACAATGGGAATGGCATCCTCATCAATTAAATGTCTAAATACGTTAAGAAATAAGTTTTCACATAAGCTTGCTTACAAAATAAAAGAGGATGATTATAAAGAAATTACACAATTAATGACAATTTGGTATAATGCCGCAAAAGAACCAGTTCCCAAGGGACTACAATTAATTGAAAAATTCACAATGTGGGTATGCGCAAATCTAAATTCGATGACTGAAGGGATTAAAAAACAATCCCCTGAACTTGGTTTACCCGGCTATACAAAATGGTTAAATAAGATGACAAAACAAAAATAAACTCCGGTAAACAATGTGTAGAAATAATAGCCGAAACGCATTGATGCGTCTCCCGGAGATGGCTTACCAGGACTGATGATGGTGCAGGAGAAACTTGAACATTAATCACTCTTTGAGGATATTATGTATGAAATAATATTGAATACTCTATTAGGGTTTACTCTTTTAGTTGTTAGCTGGAGGAGTACTGCATTCAAAGGTCATCATTTTTGGCATATAGCAGTTGCTGCTTTAGTAATGGGTGTTGCGATTCTAAACGGTTGTAATCTAAACATTAAGAATGCTGAAATTAAAGAACTCAATTATCAAATCGCAGCATCTGACAAGAAATTAGATTCCTTGTTGACTGTTAATGTATCCTTAAAGAATGGTCAGGGATCACTTAATAAGCAGCACATTGAATCCCAAACCAGAATTGATGAGCTTAAAGAACTTCTACAAATGAAAGATCAGCGTATCCATGAGCTTGAAAAGTTATTACCGAGAGAGTTAAATGATTCTCAAAAGAATCTTCTATTATCCTCAATGAAGGGTACAAATATGCGGTTAGAAATTTATACAAAGAATATGGAGCCTGAAACAATCAGCTTCGCTAAGCAACTGATCAACGTATTCATTGTAGCTGATTGTGAGGTTGAACATGACTTTAATAGAATTGCAGTTCCCAATTCACCAGGACTTAACATACAATGCGGTAAAAAGGAATATAATAATGCTAAAATTTTAGGTTCTGCATTACAGAGAATCGGATACAAACCAAATAGAATTACAACTACTGCTAATATTGATGATAGTATTCAATTATGGATTGGACCGAAACCAGTAAATTAAATGGCATATTTTATTATTCTCGAACTCAGGCATAACCGGGATTATGTGGGTAGCTTTGGATTTAATTGGTATAATGTATATCGGTACTCATGGAACTCGCTCAAATTCTGTTTATTAAATGGAATTGTCTGTGGGTGCTGGTTGTAATGTATATTATATCTCAAAAATCTTTAAAGGAGATAATGAATGGACTTACCTTATTTAAGACGTGAAACCAGATACGGATTGCCGGCAGCAGACCAGATAATGGTTAACAGGCATTATGTGCTGGGTTATTCATATTATTTTCGTCAGGCAAAGTGGGCTTTAGAAATTGTAGATCCTGATAATCCTAGCTTAGATCGTTTAGATAACTTTCGTCCGGACTATCGAATTCCGGAGATATTTCGCGCCGACCTTGTTGATTATGTCGGATCCGGCTATCACCGTGGACATCTTGTTGCAAGCGCAAATAAGATAGAAACAGAATTACAAAATAGCGAAACATTCCTTTTGTCCAATATGTCTCCTCAGAAACCTCGATTCAATAGCGGCAAATGGAAAGAATTGGAAACCGCAATCAGAAAGTTAGATGCGAAGCCAAAAATAATGGAAACGTATGTTATTTGTGGTCCTATATTTTATTTCGATCAACCGGTAGAAACTATAGGTGCTAATGACCAGAATGAAGTAACAATACCGGTGCCAAACGCTTATTTTAAATCTGTTTTGACAGAGAATAGCAGAGGGACTTTGCATATGTGGTCATTTGTATTGCCAAATAAAAAATCTGATCAACCTATAGACACGTTTTTAGTACCAACGACACTTGTTGAAAAGATAGCCGGCATCAAGTTGTGGGAACGCCTGGTAGGTAAGAAAATTGATAGGGAAAAATCAAAAGTCCGTAAGATATGGTAAAATTACTGGAGGATATTGAAATTCAAGTAAGATGCTGGGTTGCCTGAATAAAAAAAAGCTCGATCAAATAACCGAGCTTCTTTTTTTAAGATGAACAAATAAGTCTATACTACTGAAACTTGAACGGCTCTCATGCCTTTTTCAGTTTTTTCAGTTTCAAACTGTACTTCTGCACCTTCAGGTAGTGATTTAAAACCATCACCTACAATACTTGAGTGATGAACGAAATAATCCTTTCCATCTTCAGATGAAATGAATCCAAA
>JAUXIJ010000022.1 GCA_030621085.1 Candidatus Cloacimonadota bacterium
TCTATTGCAGCCTGAAAATCTAAGTTTGGAGTAAATTTCAAAAATGAACCGCAAGAATGTTCACCTTCAACTCGTTCTTCAGCATAAATTAATTCGTTGCCCTGGTCATTATAGCTATCCGGTACGGAAACAAAATTTTTTTCAGTGCAACCAACAAGAAAAAGACCCGCAAAAAGTATAATGTAAGTAACAACTTTGTATATTTTCATAAATCTCCTTTTGATTAATATCTTCATCAATTACTGCAATTGATACAGGTCGGTAATATCAATATCTTCTAAATCATCTCCTTTACTGATATGGAGAGTTTGTGGAATCGTAACTCCTGTAAGTGTATCAGCCACGCCATAATAGCCAACTCTATCTGTATCCAGGTCAAAAACAACGTTATTATTGGCATCATCAATTGCTGCTACATAGTAATCTCCTGCACTTACCTCTATCATGGTATAATTTCCATTAGAATTTGTTATCATTCCATTGGAAAGCGAAATACCCTGGGTTACTTCATTCCCTGCTTCTAATAATAGTACATAGGCACCTGAAACAGCTTCTCCATTATTGCTTATATTCCCTGAAATAGTTGTAGTTATTGCTTTCACAACATCGTCACAACCGGATATTGTAATAACTAACAAAACTGCTAATAAAAAAAATCTTCTTTTCATTTTAATTCTCCTGTTTTTGTTTATGATTTCTCTGCTCTTTCTTTTATTGCTTTCATATTAATCCTGAGAGGAGATAGATATAAGGAAAATTCTATCTCCGGTTTCTTGTTGATTAAAATTTTGACAACACCTGTAAAGTTATCCCTATCAACCTCCTTTGTCCGAAAAAGCACAACACGTTTTCCTTCATCAATAGGAATAAATTTATAACGTCCTGTCTCTTTATTTCTTTTTGTATCGAAAATTATTAATTCAGGTTTTTGTAAGATATATTTTGTAGTATAATTAACTGTAGAACCAACTCCCATAAATTTAAATTCTACAGCAGATTCGACTATCATCACATTACCTTGTTTATTAATAATTTTACATAACTTTTGTCCCGGTATAAAGTCAGGATAGTTTTCAAAATCAGTTATTACCTGCCATACTTTATCCAACGGCGCATCAATTATGATAGCATAATCAATGTATTTTAATTTTCCGTCTTTTTCTTCAATATGAATTAATTCTCCTTTTTTCAGTAATTTTTCCAAAGTTAATTCATCTAGTTCTTGCTCTAATATATTTGCAAAAGTATTATTTATAACCAACATAAATAAACTTACGATTATTATAATCACTAAAGTTTTTTTCATTATTATTTTTTATCCCTCTTTATAAATATATACTTCTCACTTACAAAAAAGCTAACAATCCCGGAAAAGCATAATGCTAACACATTACAAATAACAATATGAAAATGAAAGATTTCATGAATCACAGTTAGCAATCCTATTTTCACGATAAGGGAAATTAATAAGGCAAAATTATAATGTAGAAACAGCTTTAAAAAATCAGATTTCTTATTATGAACTCTATGATTCCATATCCAGAAATAGCAGATAATATAAGTTACAATAATTCCTAATTCATAGGAGATTGCCGGAGATAATACATATTTTGTGAAATATGAATGAAAAAATAATGTTGTAAGTATCCATAAAACAGATGTATCGACAACTGCTCCGATAATTCCTCTTATTGCAAACTTAATGAAATTTCGCAACATATTAACTCACTAATTCAGACATTAGTTTTTCTTTATTAAACATTATGCTATTCACTTTTTATCCTCTTTTTTATCGGATTCAAGATATTGTTCTTCCCAGATCGGATCGAGAAGTTCAGCAAGTTTTTCATCGTATTGGATCATTTTATTGTAATAATCATGATCATGCAAACAAATTGCTGCTGAAGGATACCCTGGTTTTGCTCCTGTCTTTATGAACAAATCATGCGCCTCTTTGTGATGATCCCGTATAAAACAAGGTCTTATCTCGTTTCCGCGTACATCCGGTTTACACATAAAGTTATATGACAGTTGCCAGTCACGAACTCCTTTGAACAAATCAGAGTATAAAGCATCAGTTAGTGTTTTCCCCTTTTTCTTGAGATCATGAACATTATCCTTCCAGAATGGAACGAAAACACAAGGATAAATGTTACCATACCAGTCGATATAAAGATAACCTTCGGTGCGACCACCGGCAATGCAACCGGAAGAGAAAGTACCGCCATTCCAGAAATCAGCAAAAAATAAACGCTCTTTTCTAACTATCTCTTGCTCTCGAGCCCACATTTTTGTTCGTAGTTCAGGAGAAACCTGATGTTCAACTTCCACACCTCTTCCAATCGGCATATATTGGAAAAGCCATTCATAAACTGCTCCCTGCTCATCGAAGTAAAATTTTATCATATCTTTTGAAATAAGTAATTCTGCATTTTCCGGAGTGGCAGTAACAGAAATACCAAACGGAACACCTGCATTTCGCAGATTCTCAAAGGCAGTAAGAATTCTTTTGTATGTTCCCTTTCCTCTTCGATCGTCTGTCTCTTTTTCAAATCCTTCCACAGAGATAGCAGTGGTAATATTTCCAACTTCTGCCAATCTTTTTGCTTTTTCTTTATCAATGAGTGTACCATTTGAATAAACAAGAAAATATTGTTCAGGATGACATCTTGCCACCTCAATAATATCTATATCTCCATCTCTCCAAAGAAATGGTTCTCCACCGGAAACAACCGTGAACCAGCTTCCCCATTTCTCATATTTCTCCTTGAGGATTCGTTCTACTTCTTCCAAAGAAAGAGAAGGAAGTCCTTTGGGAACACTGGCAGCATAACAATCTTTACAACGAAGATTACACTTACCTCCGGGTGAAAGAGTTATGAATGTTGGTGGCATTGTGCCATATTCTTCTTCAAATTTTTTCATCTTTTCTTTTATTTTGTTACTTTTTATAAGAAACTCTATGAAAAATAAATTTATTATTCGATCACGTACAGCAGGTGAGCCATTATCATACGTTTTAAATGCAGCACGTACAATATTTGATGCTATATAGAATTTGTCTTCTCGTTGACGTCGCGGACCAACTTTTATAGGATCTCCTTTATCCACAAAATGTTTGTATGCAATTTTCTCGAGAGGTGGTAAGGCTATTTTCCATGCTTTTGTAATTGAACTTAAATTTGCGATTTGCTTTGCGATAAATTCGCTGAATTTCATTGTACTAGTTTTCATGATTAACTCCTTTTATTATTTTTTTATTCTTATCATTATAAATCATAAATATTTAATAAAACATCTTCTTCTTTTATGCTGTCTTCTATCGAAAAACTTCCACTGTGCTTGAACCTTGGTATTACTCTCAAGTTCCGGATTACTTTCTGCTTTTTCAAATCCGTGTTTTACATAAATTTTAATAAGTTCATTAAAGAGAAGAGAATTCACTCCTTTAGCTTGCAGGTCTGGGCGAACAGCAACTAAATACAGATCGATCAGATTGTTCTTTTTCAGGGCTTTAAGAATGTGAATAAACCCAAAGGGAAGAAGTTTGCCTTTTGCCTTTTGAAAAGATCTGGACAGTGATGGGAATGTTAATCCAAAAGCTGCTACCTTGTCATTTTCATCAAGGATAATACTGATAAATTCCGGATTGGCAAAACTTATGTATTGTTTAACATAACTTTTAATCTGTTTTTCGCTTAGTGGAACGAATCCATATAGTTCTTCATAAGCTGTGTTCAGCACCTGGAACATATCCATTAAATATGGTTTTATCTCTTTTATCTTAGATGCATGGAGTATTTTCAATTTATTTCTTTTCTGAACAACTTTAGCTATTCTTTCAATTTTTTCAGGTACTTTCTTCGGTACTTTTACTTCAAATTCAATCCAATCGGCATCTTTTTCATAACCCAGCTTTCTGATATGTTCGGCATAATAGGGGTAATTATAGATCGTGGCTATAGTTCCCAGCTCGTTAAAGCCTTCTATGAGCATTCCTTCAGGATCGAGATCCGTGAAACCAAGAGGACCATGAACTGCTTCCATTCTGTTTCCTTTTGCCCAATTTTCTACTTTATTGAGAAGTGCTTTTGATACATTCTCATCATCAATAAAATCTATCCAGCCAAAACGACAGTATTTATCCTTCCATTTTTCTATGAATCGATAATTAATAATACCGGCAATTCTTCCCACGACCTTTTCATTTTTGTAAGCAAGCCATAACTTAGCATCGCAGAATTCAAAAGCAGGATTTTTTTCTTTTTGAAAGAGACTCATCTCGTCTTTTTTTAACTGTGGAATCCAGTATTTATTTCCTTTATAAAGATTATAGGGAAACGCTACGAATTTTCTTAGATCTTTTTTACTTTTTACTTCTTTTATTACAATATCCACTATTACCAACATATTACTATCGCTCCCCATGTTAACCCAGCGCCAAAGGCAGTTAAAACTACGATATCTCCTTTCTTGATTTTTCCTTGAGATATAGCCTCATCTAAAGCAATAGGAATTGAAGCTGCAGAAGTATTCCCATACTTTTCTAAATTTATCATTATTTTTTCTAATGGCAGATGTAATTTCTTAGCAACAGCTTTTAAAATACGAATATTTGCCTGATGAGGTATAAGAATATCTATATCCTTTCTTTGTAATCCTACTTTATCTAAAGCCTTTATTACAGAATCAACCATCATTTTATTAGCAAATTTATATACTTTTTTTCCTTCCATTTTTATGAAGTGTTGTCTTTGCTTGATAGTTTTTTTTGTTACTGGTAATCGAGAACCTCCTGCAGGTATTTTAAGCAAATCAGCACCGGAGCCATCAGAACCAAAATCGAATGAAATTATATTCTTTCCTTTCTGTCCTTTCTTGATAATAATTGCACCTGCTCCATCACCAAATAAAACACAAGTATTTTTATCTTCCCAATCTACCGTTCGGGAAAAGATTTCTGTTCCAATTATCATCGCAGTATTATAATTACTGTTTTTCAGTATAGATTCTGCCACAAACAGCGAATAAATCGAACCGGAACAAGCAGCGGATAAATCGAAACAAACAGCATTTTTCAAACCAAGCTTATGTTGCGTTATACAAGCAGTTGAAGGAAAGTAATAATCAGGAAAATGAGTTGCTATAATTAATAAATCAACATCTTTGGGATTAATATTTGCTTTTTCTAAAGCATTTATTCCCGCTTTTGCTGCAATATCCGATGCTGCTTCTTTTTTATCAGCTATTCGTCTTTCTTCAATACCTGTTCTTGTTTTTATCCATTCATCGGTAGTATCTACTATTTTTTCTAAATCGAAATTAGTCAGGATTTTGTCAGGAACATAAAAGCCTGTTCCGACTATTCCAATTTTGTCAGAATTTTCCATATTCATTATCACTACTCCAATTTTCGACTAATATAGTTGTTAGTTCGGTTTTTTATTAAAAAAATATTTCATCTTTTTACGATACCATTAAAAAGAATTTCCATGAGTTTATCGATATTTTTTTCAATTTCAGGAAAAGAAATACCTGTTAACCAAGGATACTCCATACCTTTGAAAGCGGAAGCAATTGCAAAGGCTGTTAATTCTATATCGTTGATATTAAAGATTCCTTTATCTTCTCCATCCTGCAAAATCTCTCGGATAGTATATAGTTCTTCTCTGCTGTTTTTCCCCCGTATTTTTTCAATGAATGCGTAATGCTCCAGATACTCATCTTTAAGCGCACTATTGATATTAACAAGCTCTTTGAGATATTCCATTTTCTTCAAAATGTAAATTTTCATTTTCTTTTGTGGAGTATTTTCATTGATAATCGCTTCCCTTATTTTTTCTCTAAGGAATTTGTTTTCTTGTTTAACTACTTCTTTAAATATCTCTTCTTTGCTTTGGAAATAATGATACAAAGAAGCTTTCCCCATGCGAGCAGCTTTAGCAATTTCATCGACAGTTGTTTTTAACAAACCATGTCTGGAAAATATGTTTTGAGCAACTTGTGTGATGAGTTGCTTCTTGGGATTATCTTTCAAACTTACCTCCTATTTATCGAACAATTACGTTCAACGGTCGAAAAAAATATATAGATTTATTTTGGCAAGTTTTTTTCTGAAAGTTCAAATGACTGTTAGTTATTTAACAAAAAAATTATTTCTCTATTTTAAATTCCCAGTGAACCTGCTCTTGTGTTTTGAATGTATAAACCCGCAGGAAGTTCAACATCCGGGTAATAGGATAGCCACTCTCGATAAAAAAATAATCGAACTTTTCCAGATTTTTTTCAATTCTTTTATCTTCCAGCAGACTGGAATCCACAAAAAGAACATAATCAGATGTATTTAGAGTATCTACCGCTGAATCATCATACAGCAGAAAATGCACTTTGTTATGATGATAAATTGCAGATGAATCTCTAACTGCAGTAAAATATTCTTTGTTCTCTTCCGAAGAAAAAACAATAATCGGTTTATGGGGATGAAACGCTTCCACGATACGCCCCGGTTGATCTTCCAGTTTTTTATGTTCATAAGTATGAATCAATCCTTTCACTCCGCTGAAGGTGAACCACACAGCAATAAAAATAGAAGCGAACTGAGCGATCAGTTTCATTTTATTGATCTTGGAAAACTGACTTACAAAGGCAAGCGGCATCAGGAAAACAGAAGTACCAAAGAAGAAACCCAGAAACAGCATCATCCCGCTAAAAGCGCCACCCAGGTTAACTGCCTTGGAAAGAGCAATAAGAAATGCAGGGCAGAAACTAATGCCCGTGAGAACTCCCAAAAGAAATGCACTTTTTGTAAAACGGGTCACCCCGGGAATGTGACATTTTTTTTCTTTTTTCCTGGTACGCACTGCCGAAAGAACCAGATAAGCAGACAATAGAATATAAGCAATGGAAGTAAATAATTCCCGATCGATCGAACCGATCTGAGCGCCGGCATAACCAGCCACAGCCCCAAAAGCCAGATAAGAAAAGAACCTGCCTGCTGAAATTTCTACTACAGTTAAAATGCTTTTACTCAACTTTCTGTCTTCCGAAATAAGATATGGCAAATAGATCGGGGCACAGGTCATCAGGCATATCGTGCCGGTGGAAAGCCCTAATATAAATCCTTCGATCAGTATTTGCAGCATATAGTTCCTTAGAAGATAAGAGTTGTACCCAAAGAGATAATATTCTGGGTCGAATTATTGTTGAAATCGGTAAATTTATTGTTTAGCCAGATAGATCTGAGCGGGGTTATGAAATACTCACATTTAGCAGAACAGGTACAAAAAAGTTCACTCGCATACTTTACTCCGGCTGTTAGATAAATACCTTCAAACAGATATTGGTTCACCTCCCCAAATATCAGGTTTCCATTGTTTTCGGGATTATATTTAACTCCCACCAGCATGAACGAATCCTTCATATTCTGCGTTAAATAGCTGTATTTAAAATGCAGACGCAGCATATTCGAAATACGGAAGAACTTGGATTGATCCTCATCATAACAGGAACGATTTATATACGTTACAAACCCAGCCCATGAATTCCCAAACCGTTTTGTATATCTTGCTTCCGTAAGAAAATAATGATCTTTTTCATCATCGATGCTGTCGAAATTGTTATTGTAATACACTACTTCTGTTTTTAGAGCATTAAAGAAGTCAAAGCGGTTATCGAATTCCAAGCCGATGCCAAGATTTGAATCATCAAATTCATCAAAATTGTTCAGGTCATCTTTATAATATCCACTGACAAATGCTCTCCATTGATCTGAAATATTGTAAGAAAACTCTGCATAAGAATAGATATCATTATCCCAGGCAGATTCGGATTCAAATACTTCATCCTCTTCAATGGTTAAATACTCATAATCAAGATTCCTGAGATTCCCATAAAGAGAGATATGAAAACGTCCATGATTTCCTTTGTAATGTAGAGCAGTATTATGAATCATCTGCTGTTGTGTGCTATGCTCCACACCGGGAATATTCAAGAAATTCGTAGCGGCTGGATTATAAGCTCGATTGGCATATTGAAGTTTGAAGTATTGTGACTCATTCTGGTAATAAAGCTTGAATCTGGCATCATTAAAGAAAAATGAATTCTTGAATTCATGACTCAAATCCGAGACGAAAAGATCGTTCTCCACTGTAAATGTAATGTTTGTTAACAGGTCTCCGCTGATCTCGTGTTGCCAGTAAATTCCTTCTTTGGAAGCGGTGTCTATAGTTTCTACTTGCGGAGTAGCTCCGGCAGTTATATCTATATCATGTTCTGCATTTGTGGTGAAATTTCTTAATGAAACCTGCATCCATTGAGTTAACCCAAATAGATGAAGGTGAATAAAAATGATGGCCAGCAAGACCAATATGATTTTTCTCATTCTGCTGCCCGTTTAATGAATTGCGTCTTTAGGGCAAATGGTAACACACTTTCCGCATTGATTACATTTTGTTTGATCGATCACAGCTTTGCCGTCCGGGCCAAATTCGATGGCATCCATCGGACATATTTGAATGCATTCTCCACAGGAATTACAGGCACTCGAATCTATATTATATTCGGGATTGCTTACTTTATCACAACCAATATAAATAAGAATACCAAATAGCAGTATCAGAAATAACAATTTCTTCATTTATTTTTCCTGATTGCATCATAGGTACAACTTCTTATACATATTTCACAATCTATGCATACATCAGCATCGATTACTGCTTTGCCATCAATTATCTGAATTGCATCGACCGGACATACTACAACACAATCCCCACATCCCACGCATAATTTCGATTCAACAAAAATGGTGCTTTTTGTAATTGCTAAAAGTGTGAGAGTTATAATTAGTATTCCGATAAACAAGAGTAATTTCTTTTTCATTTTTTTCTCATTTATATTAATAAGCAACAACTGCTCTGAAGATCAATCCATACGGACAGGTGCAGATTCCGCAGGCATCGCATTCATCAGGATCGATATATTTATAACCTGCTCCCTGATGTATAGCGCCAATCGGGCAATCGTAAATACAGTAACTGCAATTATGACAGGCTGCAGTATTGATCTGGTAGACAAGCTTTCCGCCGGGTGAATTTGAAACATTACTGCTGTTATTATTCTCATCAAAAGCCTTTATGGCAAAATAGTATATTGTAGCTGCATCTAATCCTGTGATACTGCAATTCTGAAGAGTACCGGCTGGTTCGGGATCGGGTGGATTGTTTACTTCTATTGCATCATCCCAATTATTTTCATCTATCGGTTGCAGGGCATACCGGATGTTATAATAGGCGGCAGTTCCCACGTTACCATTGTCTCCGGGTGCTGTCCATCTGATGTTGATGGTATGGAGATTTGGAGTATAACCTTCCACAACTTCTAGATCTATAATATCAGATGGTGGAATAATATCTTCGATAAGCATAGCGAATGACACATTGGAAAGTTCCGAAACATTCTGGCTTTCATCAAAGGCTTTGATAGCAAAATAATATGTGATGTTGTGTTCAATATCTTCTACCAGGTAATCCTGCAGTGAACCTGCTTCCAGAGGCCAGGGAGGTCCCGGCAGAAGCTCAGCATTTTCCCAGTTCTCTTCCGTAATTTCAGTTTCCGAAATCCTGATCTCATAATTATACGCTGTCCCTACATTGCCGTCATCACCGGGAGACGTCCAAGTAAGAGTAATATCCAGATCGGTAGGTGTGGCAGAAAGATCTGTAATAGCAGATGGTGCCGTGGTATCCGGTATTTCCGAAGTAGTAGCTTGCACCACATTGGAAAGTGAGGAAATATTATTTGCTTCATCTGCAGCTTTGATAGCTGCAAAATAATCTGTTTCAGGTTCCAGATCGATAACGACCAAATTTTCCTGGGAACCGGAAGGTTGAGGAATGATATTCTGTGCATATTCGGAAAGATCTTCCCAATTCTCTTCAGTGATCTCTTCTGTGTGTATCTTTATAATATAGAAAGTTGCGGTTCCTTCCATGTCGTCATCACCAACTGCCGTCCAGTTCAAACGGAAAGAATTCATTTCAATATTATCTATGGAAATATCCTGGATAGAAGATGGAGGAATTGTATCGATGATCGCACCCATTATTGTAACCAGGGAACTGCTCATTGGAGAGGAATTATCTATTTCATCGAATGCCTGTAATTCCATAGTGATCAGTTCAAACTCAGGAAGATTGCTGATATCCCAATTCTCCAGATTTCCGGCAATTGGTGGAAGAGGAATTTCAAACTCTGGTTCCAAAACTTCTCCATCTGCCTTTTTCAAAATAAGTTCGTACCTGAAAGCACGACCTGAAAGTGAATCGTCACCCGTGGCTGTGAATTGTAAATTCAGTTTACCGATAGAATCGGAAACTACTGTAAAGTCATCTATTCCGGCAGGACCAACTTCATCGGGCTGGATGGTGAAAGCATCTTCGGGACAGTTAAATAGATTTATACAATCCATACATTGTGTACACAGGTCTGCATCAATGTAAACGGTCTGAGTGCGCTCATCTATCTTGATGGCACCTTCTGGACAACTGAAATCATTGATACATTCCAGGCAGCCTGTGCAATGGGAATATTCCACGCGCATAAGTTTATTGAAGGAAATAGTTTTATCCAGGCTGTCTGAGCAACTGATAAACAATCCAACCAGCATTACAGAAACAACTATGAAAACCACTCTCCATTTAATTTTCATGCAAATCCTCATGTACAATTTAAATATAATGCGAAAAACAAAATTAAACTTTTTTCGTCAAATTATTAATTAAACACTATCAAGAATAATATAGAATTGTAGGGTTGGTACTAACCCACCATTCATATCTTTTAAATCCTTTGATAAATGAGATTGCTTCGATAGATATGTTAGAAAGATTACTCGCAAAGACAAAAGGTAGTTTCTCACCCACCATTAACTTTAAATAAAACTTTACGAAACTTTAGACGGAGAACATCTTTGAAAGTAAGTTTCGGAAAGTTGAGATAATGAGAAAGATCTATTCGCTCGAGTCGATTTGCAAGTATCGACTCGAAATAGAAAGAAACAATTTGACACAAAATAAAGTTTCAGTAAATTTCGGTTAGATTAAATTTATACATAATAGAGCGTTAATTTCGAAAACTGGTAATTTGTGGATTTGTGATGAACTTAACTTTTATATTGGAGGTATAAATGAAAAATGTTAACCGTTTGATATTTGCCACTCTTTTGGGTGCTTTATTTGGTTTTGCATGTTATGGTCTTGCTTCCAGGGGACAGGAACTACTGCCATGGCCCATTGCTTTGCAGATAATTTCCAGCCGTACACTTATCGGTTTTGCTATTGGTCTCTGCTGTTTCAAACTGGGAAACTGGACTTTGCGTGGTTTGATACTGGGTCTTATTTTCAGCCTGCCGCTGGCATTCAGCGGACTGATGGGTCCGGTAAGCCCGGACTTCAGTAAAGCCGGCATGTTTATCGCTACGTTGGGTATAGGTGCGATCTACGGACTTCTTATCGAAATTTTCACTATGGTTATCTTTAAGGCAAAACAGGAGAAGAAGTAAAAATTGCGTGGGGTGGGTGCTAACCCACCCTCTATTTTTAAAATAAAACTTTATGAAACTTTAGACGTAGAATATCGTCAAAGTTAAGTTTCGGAAAGTTATGATCATTAGCAAAAGGTGAGTTGGTATCCACTCTACGAGCATGCTTGTTCGGGGATACAAACATTAGTGGCTATTGAGAAAGGAGAATTTTTGGGTCCAACTATAATTTTGGATAAATCAACATTTCAAAGTTTATCCTTTGAAGAAATCGTTTGTTTACATAATTACTATTTTGTGGTAGTTACTCCTGTGTTATTAATTGAAATATTGGGAGATTTAACCAAACCTAAACAAAATGAATCTGAGACAATTAAGAAAGTAAAATTACTTTCTTTAAAGATTCAACACAAAAATTCATGTCTTACAGCAAACCATAGAACATTAATTATAGAATCATTACTCGGCAACAAGATAGAAATGAAAAGAAGACCCATAATTTTGCATAGTAAATCTGCAATCTCTAAAGATGGAAATAGAGGTGTAATATGTGATGAAACACCAGAAGAAAAAGCTCTTCATAATTGGCGAGAAGGAAATTTCACAGAAGTAGAAAAAAATATATCATTATTTTGGAGAGCATCTACTACAAAGAAAGATAAATTTGAAAATTTAAAAAAACAAGCAAAAAATAATTTTCACCTTTTGCCAAAAATAAAAGATTTAAAAACATTATATAACATAATAGAAAAGGTTATTGGAATACCAGACAATCAAACTGAAATTCTAAAAGTATTTATTTCTTCACTCCAATTAGATCATGAAAGTATACAAAAGATTTTTTATAGATGGGAACAAAATAATTCACAAACAATTAACGAATTTGCTCCTTACGCATATTATTGTCTAAAAATACAATCTTCTTTTTTACAAGGTGTTATATTTGATAAATTTGGAACAAAATCCACTAATGATGTTGATTTAACTTATTTATTTTACTTACCGTTCTGTAACATATTCTCATCAGAAGATAAATTTCACAAAAAGATAATAAATTTCTGTTTAGAGAAAGATCAATCATTCATTTCAGGCACTGATCTTAAGAAGGATTTAAATAATTTGATTTCAGAGGAAAATGAATTACAAACTAAAAGAAAAAAAATACCACACAACCCCAATACTTATACTTACAAATTTTGGGAAAAACATCTTGGTTGGTCACCAGATAAAGAAAAATTTATCGCTAAAATGGAAGACGAAGAAGGCAAGAGAGTTGATCAGATAATACAGGCTATAAAAGAGAGTAAATTGTTACAAGCAAACAAAGATATCAAAGATACAGACATAAAATTTGTTCAACAAAAATTTAAAATAATGCCTGATGAGTTTTGTTTTTGTGGCAGTGGAAAAAAATTTAAAAACTGCTGTTCACTAAAAATTAGTGAAAAAATTAAACATAAAAAATTTGAAAAGGAGAGAGTATGAAGACCATATTTAAATTAATTGTTGTTGTTTTCTACGGTTTACAAATTTTGTCGTGTTCTAACACAACATCACCCGAAAGTAATAAACCATCAGATTTACAAATCATTTTAATAGAAAATAACCTCATAAAACTAAATTGGCAAGATAATTCAAATGATGAAACAAAATTCATTATTGATAGAAAAAAGGGGGAAGATGATTGGTTTGATGCTTATAATGAGGTTGCGGAAAATATTACTACTTTTAACGACTTTATTCCCACAGAATCAGACACAGTTTACTCTTATAGGGTAAGAGCTTATAACGGAAATGATTATTCAGATTATTCTATACCAGCAGGCTGGTTTTCTGATTATACTGCTCCTAATAACTTAGATATAGAACAAGTTGCTCAAGATAGTATTAAACTCTCTTGGTTTGATAATAGCATAGGTGAACTTAATTTTAGAATTGATAGAAAAATTGAAGGAGAAGAATGGATAGAAGGTTATAAAATTATTGAAGAGAATGAAGAACAATACATTGATTTTAACAATGAGTTGTATGCACCTTGCTATTATAGGATAAGTTCATGTAGTGGACATAGTAGTTCAACTTACGATGAAGGATATATTCATGCATTTAATCCTCCAACAAATCTAATTGTATCATTATTAGATAATGTAGCCTTTTTATTAGAATGGGATGATAACAGCAATTATGAGACTGGTTATAAAATTGAAAGAAAGAAAGAAAATGAAGAATATGCGCTTTTAGATTCAGTAGGTCAAAACATAAATACGTATATTGATAATAGCATAGAAGAATTTACTAAGTACTATTACAGAATTTATGGTTTTAATCAAGAGTTCCAAACAGACTATTCTAATATAGCCAATGCAACATGGTATACAGGAATTATTTATGTGCCCGACTATTTTGATGAGATACAAAGTGCTATTGACATCGCACATTCAGGAGATACAATAATTGTTCATCCTGGTCAATATAACGAAAATATCAGACTGCGCGATAAAAACATAATAATCGCATCAGATTATTTGATAACTGGAAATCCTGAAGTTATTTCACAAACCATAATAAATGGTATAGGTGGTGATTCGGTATTTGATCTAAGATCAGGAATAAATGATAGTACATTGATTTGTGGTTTTACTATTTCAGGGGGATATGATACTGGTTATGGTGGTGGAATTAACTGTCATGGTAGTCCAACTTTATCAAATCTAATTATCACTTGGAATGGTTCCGATAATGAGGGTGGTGGTATTTATTGTGAAGGGAATGCCAAGTTAGAGTATCTAACTATTAGCAATAATGGAAGCTTCAAAGGAGGTGGTATTTACTTTGCTGATGGTAACCCTACACTCGAAAATTCAATTATTATCGATAACGGTTCAACATGGGGTGGTGGATTATATGTTTTAAGTTCTTCAGAAGTTGAAATAAAAAAAGTAATATTTGAAAATAATTATGCTCCTTATGGGAGCGCTTTATATTCCAGCGGTGAGCCTCTATTTAACAATGCGATTTTCAGAGACCATGATACTGATGATGCTATTTATCTTTCAAGTAGTAACACTACATTTATAAACACCATAATAGATGATACAAAATTGGTAGCTTGTACTAATTCTTATGTAACATTTATAAATTGTATTACAGATAGTGACAATTTAGCGATTTCTGATATGGGTAATGGAGCTACATTTGAAATCTCATATTGTGATATTATTGGTGGTCAAAGTGGTATAAATATTGGTAATTATGGTGTAATTAATTGGTTAGAAGGTAATATTAATTTAGACCCGCTTTTCATAGGATACGATGATTATCATCTACAATCAGGATCTCCTTGTATTGATGCTGGTCATCCTGATCCACAATACAATGACCCTGATGGAACAAGAAATGATATGGGTGCTTATGGTGGTCCAAGTGGTAATTGGTAAATAATTGAAATATTTGCTGTTGTTTTCTTTAATTAAATTGTTATTGAAAAATGAACAGCCACTAACGAGCATGTCAGCGGGTAGCCTGATTTGTGCTCTTTTCCTGAATCGTACCGATTCAGGGTTTAGGTTGTTTGTTTTGGGCGTGATCGTTCCGATCCCGCCGCACAAGCCAAACATTAACCACCCTTTACTTTAAACAAAACTTTACGAAACTTTAGACGGAGAATATCTCTAAAAGTAAGTTTCGGAAAGTTAAGATCATAAGAAAAATCTATAAGTTCAAGTCGATCTGCAAGAATTGACTCGAAAGAGAAAAAACTATTTGACACAAAATAAAGGTTCAGCAAAATCTTTTGCAGTTAAATTTATACAGAATAAGCCGTTAATTTCGAAAACTGGAAGCTTGTATAATTGTGATGAACTAAATTTTTATATTGGAGGTATAAATGGAATATGTATTCTTTATAGGTGCAGGGTTTTCTGCAGGTTATGGGATGCCTGTAATGAATAATTTTTTTGAAAAGGCAAGAAATCAACAAATGCTTGAAGATGAAGAAATATATTTTTTAAATAAACTTTTGCAAGAAGCCCGATCAGCGAATAGTTTTTTGCAAAGTTCTCCAACAAATTTAGAAGATATTTTATCTTTTGCAATTATGTCTGAAAGGTTAAATAATGAAAATTATTCCTCAAATATAAGCAAAACAAACCAAAATATTGGCACATCAAAAACAATGAAAAAAATAATACAAAAAGTTTATTCTTGTATTCCCGAAAAAGAGACATATTTAGATAAAATAAAAAGTTTAAGTGAATTTTGTGGTTTTAGTAATTTAGATAATCATAGAAATAAAATAAAATTTATAACAACAAACTATGATTTATTTATTGAATTAATGCTAAGAAAAGACAAGTTAACAACTAATCCCATATGCAAATTCAATAACATAGAATTTGCAAATAATTATAAAGTAGCAAATCTATATAATAAAAAGACTGGAATACCTGTTATGAAGTTACATGGTTCTGTTAATTGGTTTTCAAATGATGGTGAGTCTATAGATGTAGTTGATGATATTGTAATATATAGATCTCAAGATAATCGTGAATTGGAAATTAAAATCCCCGCAATCTCAGATAATCTCAAAGAAATTGTTGATAGAAGTCCAATAATAATTCCACCTTCTTATTTAAAACCAAAAGATAATCAACAATTGGATAAAATTTGGGCAGAAGCTTCAAAAGCATTGAAAGAAGCTGATCTAATATTTTTTATTGGATATAGTTTCCCACAAACAGACACTGAAATGCGTTATTTTTTAGCCAGTTCGCTTGTACCAAATTACAAATTAACCAAAATTTATATCATCGATATTGATGCTGCAAATATTGTAAAAAAACTAACAAATGATGAAAATGGATATGGATACCATTTTAAAAAAATGCTTTTCTATTATGAAGGGAAATGGGAATCTAAAACTATACAAGACATAATTGATGACAAATCGGGTGATGTTAAAAAAATATAAATGCAAGAAGTACGATAGATTATCACGTTGGGTCACACTCATCATTTACTTTAAATAAACTTTACGAAACTTCAAACAAAGAACATCTTTGAAAGTAAGTTTCGGAAAGTTATGATCATGAGAAAAATCTATAAGCTCGAGTCGATCTCAAGTATCGACTCGAAACAGAAAGTAAAGAGAGTTCATACTTTAACGCTTTTACGCTTCCCCGCTTTTACGCAGTTACTCTCCTCTCCTCTCCCATCTATCTTTGTGGTCAAAAAGGTTATTGGGAAGTGTAATGCGTGAAAGCTCATTTCTTACGATCTCAATTCTTCCTGCTATCTGCTCCTGGGTGTAATGTTCATTGGTAGATTGACTGGTAGAAGATTTTAACCTTTGCAGAAGTGTGAGCAATTGCCTGCTATTGTAACCGGCGCGGGAAGCAAAAAGCACAGCTAGTTCATCTGCTTCTTTTTCATAAGCCTGCAAGCGTCCATTCACCACAGTTTCAAATATCTCGAAGCAGAGTTGTTCCATTTCAGCTTCCACTTTTCTCATTTCTTCATCCTGCACGATGCCGATAGAATCCATCTCTTCATCCATCTCACCAAAGGCATCATCCGCCATCACATGGTGCTTGCGCTCTTCCAATTCCAGCATACCGTGGTGCCGGGCAACGTGAGCTATCTCGTGTGCCAGAACGCAGGCCAGTTCTGCTTCCGTACGTATCATTCCCAGCATTCCCCAAGTAATGAATACGATTCCCCCCGGACAGGCATAGGCATTTACCTTATCCGTATCGAGGATGAAAAATTTGAAATTAATATCGTAAACATTGGTAGCTTCCACCACGATATTTCCCACACTGTTCACATAATGCATCAATGCAGGATCGTTGTAAATTCCCAGGGAAGCGATGCGGGAAGCGATACCGATGCCCATTCCCTCTTCCGGAAAGGAAAAATAATCTTTCATATCCGATGGTGGAATGCTGATCTTTTTAAAATTCTTTTTTCGGTTAAGATCGCGGTAAGTATCTTTTTTAAATTTCTTATATTCTTTGGTATCGAGCCGGAATGTGGAATAAAGCTCAAAGAAATTGGGAGAGCCTTCAAATTTTTGGGTAAATCGTTCCGCAAAACCCTTTACTCCTGCCGACATACCATGCTGGGAAATACGCAGATCGGTTTTTTGTGAGCCCATTTTGGAAAAGATATCATCAGCAACTTTTCGTTGAGTAGTAACTTTTTGTGAAACATATCCGTTCAGGCTTTCCACTTCGATATTGTACCAGCCTCCATCTTCTTCTAATATTATGAACGAAGTTCCTTTTGCCAGTTCTGCCAGAATTTCATAAATCGAGCCGGGACCGTTCCTGACTATAGCTCTATCCCGCTGAACAATGGCAGTTTCCTGTGCAAAAAGGCAAATGGTGAAAAATAAAAAAACAATTATTGCAAATTTCTTCATTATGCGGTACCTCCTCCCCATAACTATGTTTGAACTTTTTTAAATTTACATGTAGCAAAAAAACGTTTATTTTAAAACGAGTCAATTAATAAATTTTCCAGCGTCAGAAATTAAATCATTTGACGGTATTAATAAAAAATAAATATTTAATTGAAAGAAGTAATAGGATGAAAAATGAGAGTTTTATTGGTTTATAATCCTTTTGCCGGACATGGTAGAGCAAAGAAAATACTTCCCGAAGTTGAATGCCTGCACCGGGCTATCGAGGTTTTCTGGAAATGAAACACGTTCGTTCAGTATATATGTGGCTGGTGGGATTGATCTTTTTTGGTATATTCAGCATTATTGTGTTGCTGCTCACATTTCTCATTCACGCCAGAAAACTCGATCCGCTTATTCGCAGGTTGTTAAAGTATTTATTTAAGCTGATGTTAATAAAAGTGGAAGTAGAAGGAAGCGAAAAACTTGATAAAACCAGAACATATCTGATCATGTCAAATCATGTGAATATTTTTGATGTTCCACTCTTAAAAGCTTTCATCCCGGTATATTTCAGGGGTGTGGAAGCCGATTATTCCTTTAACTGGCCAATTTACGGCTGGCTTATAAAGCGTTTGGGAACAATACCTATAAAACGTGAAAGTATTTATTCTTCGAAGCGAAGTCTACGAAAGGCAAAAAAACTATTGGAACATGGAACTTCGATAGTGATCCTTCCCGAAGGACATCGTACAAGAACCGGTAGGATGCAACCTTTTAAGAAAATGCCCTTTATGCTGGCAAAAGATACAACCGTCGATCTGGTACCTATCGGGATGTCCGGTCTTTTCACTCTCAAACGAAAAGGTTCCTGGCATCTGAATGCCACAACTATAAAAATAAAATTCGGTGATGTTATTTCAAGTGAAAAGATCAAAGATATGAAGTTTGAAGAACTTCGTGATGAAATGTATAAAAGGATCGCTGCACTGGTTGAACGAGAGTAATTTTATTTTACTTCTAAAGTAAGAATCCCATCCCATTTCCTGGGTGGAAATTCCAATAGATATTTACAGCGTGTTAATAAAACCTGTGAAGCTTTATCATTAAAAGGTTCCCTGGCAAGTTCCATGAGAATGTTTCCTGCTTCCTGCCAGTCTCCTTTCCTGTAGATGTTCAATGCTTCTTCATATTGCTGTATCCAATCCGGTTTTTTTTTTGTTTCCAGTTCAGCAAAAACATCTATCAATTCAAATATTTTAGTCGGTTCTTTTTTACCTTTCACGCGCAATGAATCCAATTCACGGCAAAGGAATTCTTCCTTCACCAGGTTGTATGTAGATTCACTTAGAACGATATTGGTCTGGTATATTTTATTAACTCCTTCCAACCGGGAAGCCAGGTTCACCGTATCTCCGATTGCTGTATAATCCATGCGTTTTTCACTTCCGATATTGCCTGCGACCAGTAAACCGGAATTCATTCCAATCCTTGTTTTCAGATGCAATTTTTCGTCAGGTGTGAGTTTTTCTTTCCGCATCAGGTCTTCCCTGAATTTCTTGTGAGCATACGCCGTTCTGCAAGCCAGAATAGCATGATCGTCACGTGGAATCGGTGCACCGAATAATGCCATGATTCCGTCACCGGTATATTTATCTAATAGACCATTAAATTTAAATACAAATTCGATCAGTTTTTCAAAATAATCATTCAGGCTTTCCACCAGTTCTGAGGGAGTTTTCTTTTCCGAAAGCGAAGTAAAATCGTATATATCTGTGTACAGAACCGTAGCTTCGATCTCTTCCCCACCCAGTTTCACTTGTTGCGGATCTTCTTCGAGCTGTTGAATTACTTCTTTATTCAGGTAGCGGGTAAATATCCTGCGGATTTCCCGTTTGGATCTGCCTTCCAGCAGGTAACTTATCATGTTTACCAGCAGGTAAGAAATTACAAATCCAATAACAGGTATAACTAAATTAAGAAGAATTCTGTTTGTTTTCCATAAAATCAAATTTATTCCAACCAAAAGTACAAGTACCAGTAAAACTAATATATTTGCTTTTTTGGGTTTCAGGTTGGTTACCAGGAAAAAAATACAAAAAATTACCAACAGCGTAAAAACGAAGTTGATCCATGGAGGAAGAATGTTGATGAAATCCTTGTTTACGAAATTACCGAGAGCTGTTGCCCAGATATCCATCCCCGGCATTACTTTGGAATAAGGATTGGTTTTAAGATCATACAATCCGGCAGCAGTAGCACCGATGATTATATGTTTGTCTTTGAAAATAACAGGTGAAAGAACCGGTGGTTGTCCATTGAGAACAGCAGAAGCAGATGAGATAACTGCCCGGAATGAATAAGTGGTGAATGCATTCCGTCCGTACCAGTTAACCAGATACTTTCCATTCCCATCCAGTGGGATCATGTAATTTCCGATGCGCAGTTCCCGGTTGGAAGTCTGTATTTTTTTATCATTTTCAATCTGATCCAACCACACTTTGAAAGCCATTTGCGGAAGGATCATTTCATTGAGCTTGAACAGCAAAGGCGACCTACGGATAACTCCATCGTTATCGGGTACAGCATTGATTATTCCAATCGACCGAGCAGTAGTAATGAATGGATCAATAGGAGCACGAATACCAGAAAAAGTAATTTCAGGTTCGAAATTATCATCAATTGGAATTGTAGAATTTGAAACATACGGATGAACAAAAGTGGAATCCAGCAGAAGTTGTGAACCCAGATAAATACACCCGCTATTTTCAATAGCATCTGCGAACATGCCGTCTGTTTCTTCGGCATAGGTTTCTTCCCGATCAATATCCGGTTCATAGAACTGCATATCGAAGATAACGGATCTTGCACCGGCAGATGTAAAATAATCTACAGCATAACAATAGAACGACCGGGGCCAGGGCCAGGAAATTCCATTCTCACTGAAAAAATCCAGACTGAAATCATCAATGGCAACCAGTACAATGCTCGTGTCTGCTCTTTCCGGAATGGGGTCGAGCCGAAAACGGTAATCCAGCAGCTTCAACTCGGTTTCCTGCATAAAAGAAGTGGAGCAGAAAGCATAAACAAACAGCGTCAATATCAATGACGCTGCCAGTAGAACATACCACTTCTTGTATAACTTTATTAATCTGAATTTGTGTGTGTTTGTGTTCATCATAACCCCTCTCCGGCTAAAGCCGTATCTCCCCTTAACAGGGGAGAAGATCAATTTAATTTTCCGAATAAAAACCCATCAAAATATCTTTCTCTACTTTCAATTTTTTCTTTCCTGTTTTCTTGCATTGCCCCCTGTCAAGGGGGATTAAGGGGATTTAATAATTCCATTTCCCGGACTTTGATTTCTTTTACTAATTCCTTCTTAATTTCTGATAAATTAATCAGAATATCTTCATTTGAGAATCTGATAACTTTAAGACCATATTTTTCTAATTCTCGTGTTCGTTCATCATCACGAGCTATTTGGTATTTATGATATTCACCATCAATTTCAACTATTAAAAGTAGTTTTGAACAATAGAAATCAGCTATGAAATGTAAGAGAGGTTTTTGTCGGGTGAATTTATATCCAAGAAGTTGTTTATTCCGAAAGAGCTTTTCCCAGATCGCTTTTTCCGCAAGAGTTTGATTTTTCCTGTATTCTCGCGCTTTTTCAACTAAATTCTTATTATAAGGAATAACTTCTTTCATCAATCCCTCTTCAGCGTGGCAGGCAAGGGAGATTTTTTTATTTCGACTCCGACAAACAATGATTGAAAATAACTTTCATTTCTTCCAATTTTTTCTTTCCTGTTTTCTTGTATTTCCCCCTGTCAAGGGGGATTAAGGGGGTTAAGGTTACTCCAGCGTTTTCATCAAGATCGGAAGCATATCTTCCGAAATTTCATCAGCAGCTTTTTCAAATGCCTTCAATCCTGCTTTTTCGAAATTCAATCCCTGACCACTGACATTAGTAAGTGAGCATTTATAAACCTCATCACCAGAACTCATATCTATTGCTGAAACAGTAAGATCTACAAAAGCTGTGAACATCCCGTACAATTCAGAGCCTTCCCGTGATTTGGCATTGATCTTTACATATACATCAGCTTTGCTCATATCTTCCGTGAAAGTAAATCCTTTTTCAGAAAATGCTTCTTTCAACTTGGGTTCTACATGCAGAACACTGAGTTTCTTACCCAGATTAGTTTCATCAGATTCAATGTAAAATGATAACCCGGATACATTTAAGATGATCTTAGCAGTTGGAATCGGAAAGCTCTTCAAGATATTCTGATAAACATAGGAAGTGCTATCCTGGTTTATCAAACGTGAAATATCCAATTCCACACCTACCATCTGCATCTTTTCATTGGAAGTGATCTTGCTCACTTTGCATTTTGCTTCGCCGTTCATATCGGTGCGAATGTTCTTTATCAGGTCGCCATCACCACGTGTGAAAGCGAAAGCCAAAGGCAGGTTGGAAATTGGTGTCTGCTCTGCTTCATAGTAGAAAGCATTTATCACCAATGGTTGTTTTAAAGCTTTGTTTCGTTTGGCTTCCATGCTGGTTTTAGCAGGTTTCAATACGATATTGGAAAGCAGGTTCTGGATGGAAAAATATATTTCATTATTCAGGTAAATGGTTCTTCTTTCAAATTCTGTCTGCAGGGTTTCAGTAATATATTTTTCTATAGGACTGAGCGCCTGCAAATAATAAAGCAGAGCTTTCTCATAATTTTTATTGCTTTCATTTCTCTTTGCTTCGGAAAATAAATTCAAAGCCAGGCTTATTGCTTTATCTATTTTCTCCTGCCTGAGTTTCTGGTATATAATTTTGGAAAGCCGATAGTAAACCCAGTACTCTTTTTTACTCTGCCATTCGTCCACCAGCTCGTAACCTTCCAGTTCTGCCTGTGTAGTAGATCGGATGAGTGATTTCAGTTCTTCTTCCAGCATCCCGGATTTTTCTACAACATTGCTGATAACCTCTCCGGAAATATTCACAGTGATCTCGGAAGCCAAGTTTTTCAATGCGCCATTTTTAGCTATCTCGATATGTTCATTACTGCCCTTTACTTTGGATGCATAGCCAATTCCAATATAGAACTCTCTATTTATCGGTCTGTTCGTAACCCAGTCCGGTGCTTTTTTGGCAAAGAGCATGTCGAATTGAAAAAACAGGCATATCAGCAGTAATAGTTGCAACTTTCTTTTCATTCTATTCCTCCGGATTTAGAAATAATAGATACAGGAAAGCGTGAGAGTATTCATAGTTTTCTTATAAATAAAATCATCGTCGTCATCATCATCTCCATATTCAATTTCAAATTCCGTGTTCTTGTACGAGATATCCAGCGAGTATCGATCTGTAATTAAACCTGTTCCCAGAGAAAGTCCACCTCCAACAACCTGTTCGTCATTGTTATCCATAAATAGTGTGGGATAGGTTTGAGCTCCAATTCTAAGCGGGATAACAGCAAAATCCCATATTTCTGTGAACAGGTATTCTCCACCAAATCTTAACTGGTTTAGATCCTGATTTTCAATAATAATTAGTTCATCTTCTTCTTCCATGTCCAAACCAATCAAATCTGCATAATCTTCTTTCAGAGTAGTTTCTCCATATTTCCTGGATTCCATATCTACTGCCAGTGTGAAATTATCACTAAAACGATATGAAATTCCTGCACCCACCATCAATGGCATTCCCAGAGAATGAGAGCTTGTTGCATCATCAGGATAGTATCCTGAAATTTCTCCATTATCATTTGTGGTTTCTTCAAGACTGAAAGTCTCTTCAACTTCTAATGAGAATGATGTTTTTACTACCAAACCGATCTTAAGAGGAAAGGGATTGCTCGAGTAATTAAAATCAAGTATTGCACCACAAACAAAATTTACTCCGGAAAAAGTCAAATCGGATCTATCATAATAATCCCAATAATAATATGAATCCAGATAAACTTCATCTACAATATCTTTTGTTTCCAGGTAGGCTTCTCCCACCCACAGGTTAGCAGCTATTCCCAATGACAATACGGATGCTCATCTATTTGCGATTCCAAGAGTGATCGTGCTGGCACCACCTTCTGAAAATGTTTCGTATAAATACTCAGTAGATCCGCTTGCTTCTTCATATAGATATTCTTCATGATAATAGGAATAAAGATCGAGTTGTCTTTGCACAGCAAGTGCAGCAACAAATTGCTTACCGGAAAATTCGAACGGATACACTCCGCTCAGGAAGTTCAGGATGCCATGTTCGTCTTCATAAGTTTCGGTGTAATAGTCAAAATCGACTTCATATTTTTCTACGAGTCCTCTTCCCACAACAGAAGCTTCGGGTTCATCTAATTGAGTAAGTCCGGCAGGATTCCAGGAAATAGCAGTAGCATCATCAGACACTCCAATAAAGGCTCCTCCCATACCGGCAGCCCTGGCGCCCACTCCGGTAAAGTTCCAGTCGGGACCTAAGTTGAGGTCAAGCTGGGCAAAGGTAAAACCATAAATAAACAGTATTAAAAAAATATGTAAGAATTTCATATTTTCTCCTCGAATTAACCACTAAGTTACCAAGACACCAAGAACAAAGATGTTAATTACTTCTGAGCTCTCTACTTTCTCTGTGTCCTTTGTGTTTAATTACTAATTCTTTCATAAACTATGAAACGTTACTTAAAGAAACCCTCATATAATTTACCTCAAAAGGGTATATAATGATTTATAAATAATTTATATTAGAAATAAAAAATACATGAAACCGTTGTATTGTATTTTGTTAATGTACCTGTTTCATTTTCTCCATAATCCGGCCAATTGTCCCATTCCTCTGTATAGCTAGATAGATCAAAAGTTGCATCGATAGCAACTCTTTCAAATATCAGACCTGTACCAAACGAAAATCCAGTTCCTTTTGTCTGATCTGTAAATTCCCAATCATAATCTGGTCCTTCACCATTGGAGAGAAGAGTTGGGATAGTTTTATATCCTGCTCTGAGAGGAATTACAGCGAAATCAGTCACTACAAGATATTCTGCTCCAACTCTGATCTGGTTAAGATTTTTCTCACTCTCACTTAAATTTGATGTACCACCTAAATCATAGTTAATTTTACTTTTTCCATAAGCTCTTATTTCATAATCGGCAGAAACTGTTAAATTTTCTCCCAAGCGAAAAGAGGTACCAAAGCCCATCATAATAGGCATATCAACGGTGTTCTTATAATGAAGGTCTGGATTATATTCATAATCTGCATCTACCTCTACTCCCAGGTCAAAAGGTGTTCTTATCATCATTCCCAGTTTTAAAGGAAAAGGATTTTGTAGATTATTAAAATCTACCATTGTTCCAAAAGCCATATTAAAACCAGAAAAACTTATAGTCCTTTCAACAGAATCTTCATAACCGTAATAATAATCGGAAGTTTCTTTAACGCTATTTCCCATCCAGATATTAGTTGAAAAGCCGATTGATAATACAGGTACTACTCTAAAAGCAAGACCCGGAATAATAGTATTTGCGCCACCAGTAGCACTTTCATCTTCCTCACCTTCCCAACCACTGTACCAATCAAGTTGTTTCTGGTAAGCAATAGCAGCTACTAACCTTCCATTCATAAATGGATAAGCAGCACTGGCGAAATTAAGAATAAAATGACCTTGATTGTCTACCGAGTTTGAATAAATTGTGGATTCGTACTTGTAGCTTTCTGCAATATATCTTGCTACCAAAGACACCTCGGGACGATATAATTGAGTTAATCCAGCAGGATTCCATGTTATAGCAGTGGCATCATCTGCCACACCGATAAACGCTCCACCCATACCAGCTGCACGTGCTCCAGCACCTGTTATATTCCAATCTGCAGCAGGCAAGTTTAAACCAATAAAGATAATAAAAAACACAACACACAATTTTCTCATCTTTTCCCCCTTTTTTTATTTTACTACTACTTTATCTTCGATCTGCAAATCGCTGATCTTACCAATCGGTTTAGCAATCGACATTTTTTCCTGAACCTGAATAACTATCAACTCTCCCAATGGAATTACATTTATACCATGAACTTCACCTGTAGTAGGATGATAATATTTCTTTCCTTCTTTATAGGCAACGCATTTTGTACCTTTTCGCACTCCCACCTCACTGCCAATGCTTAGAATAACCTGAGTATCTTCAACTTCCATGATAATGCCTTCAACCAGTGGCAGATCATTATAGATATCTATTGCGACCTGTTCCACCAGATACTCGATTGTTTCGATATTAGTATTCCCAGAATTAGCTTCTTTTGCTACGATGAGTTCACTGGTTTCTGTATCTATGCCACGAGCACTGACCTTGGCATAGCCGATTTCGATATTTATTCTGCCAAGAATAATTAAATCCGCACCTGCAAGTTTTCCCACCTTTACTGCAGTTTCATCATCAACAAAACCGGTCATTCCAAGCTTTTGTTCTTCCATAATTTTATCCAGAGCACTTCTTTCTATAACCCGGAAACGGCGAAGGTTAACAAGCTGTGTTACCAGTTTTTCCGTTACAGATTCTGCCAGATTCTGAGCTTTTTCGTTACTGGCAAAAGTGAGCACTGCAACAGATAAACGAGAACCGACCTGAGTCACTGCGTTCGGATCATAAGTTAATGCACCTAGTGGTAATTTGCTGATATTTGATTTTCTTTTTTTCTGTTCTTCTAATTTTTTTCTCTCTTTTTCAAGTTCCCTTTGTTTTTTCTGGATTTCTTTTTCCATAGCTGCTAATTCAGTTTTTTCTTTTTTTTCCCGCTCTTTCTCCAGGCGTTTGTTCTCTTCCTCGATCTCTTTTTGTTTTTGAGCTAACTCAGCTTCTTTTTGTTTTTGTTCTTCCATCTCTTTTTGTCGGAGAGCTAATTCTTCCTGCTCTTTTTCATGTTGTTTTCTTTCAGCTAAGTTTTTTTCAAAATCAATATTTCTACCATCAAAGCTTAGTTTTTTTATGTATTCCTCGGCACGTTTAGATTTCTTGTAAGCATAAGAAAGCTGCAATTCACCCATGGCATTATCATATTCTTCCAGGTTATAATAGCAGACCCCCATTTCCCTGTGAGGAAAATATTTTATGAACCTGGTGCCGTAAGTGCGTTTTTTCTTGGCATCTTCAAATTCCAGGGAAGCAGCACTTTTGAACTCGGCAATAGCCCGTTCCCAATCTCCTTTTTGCATATATTTCAAAGCTTTATCGTAATATGTATAAAATTTTTCAATAGAATATAAGAAATTGCTATTTATAAAAATCGAAACAATAAAAAGAATTATTAAACATCTTCTCATAAAAGTTCTCCTTTAGTTTCAGTTAAATTCCAATCCTTATCGGAAACAACTAAATTCCTTTCACAAAAACGTTTGTAAATTTAATCAGTCAATAAATAAATTATTTTCATTGTATATTTAATTAATTCTATAAGTTTATAATGCACCTATGAATGGATTTATCATTGTGACGAATTTTACTTCCGCATTGCATGATAAGTATTTCTAATTTTGGTTATTTACTGAAAATTTAACTTAAAAAAAGGCTGAAATAGATCAGCCTTTTACCTAACTATTATTGTGTAATTTATTTTATTTAAGCAATAGCATCTTCTTCACACCCTTAGTTTTGCCGTTAACATCGAATTTGTAGAAGTATACACCGGAAGCTACTGATTTACCATTGTTGTCTTTACTATTCCAAATAATTTCATGAAATCCTTTTTCTAGTTGATCCTTAATTAGTGCTCTTACTTTCTGACCTTTTATGTTATAAATTGTAAGGTTTACCTTGCTATCTTCAGGAATTGAGAATCCAATTTTTGTTTCAGGGTTAAATGGGTTAGGATAATTACTTAATTTGACATTTGGATTTTGGATTTCGTTATTTTCGATTGATGTTTGTGGTTCCTCAATAAAATTGCCGGTACTGTCATTATAGAGGATATGAATAGAACTTACATTATAACTATAATTGACTGTAATAATATCTTTCCAACTATTATTATCTACATCAGCCGCAAAAGACTTAAAACTTGTAACATATTCTGAAGTACCCAAATAAGTTTGATAATTTACCGGATCCTGTAATGTATTATCCTCATTATTAAATAAGATATATGTATGCGTTATTTCATATAGGGAATTTGGATAAGAATACGATACATTATAAATAATATCAGGATAATTGTCATTATTCAAATCAGCAACAAATAGTTCAGAGGCGGCTTCTTCAACTACTTTCACATACACATCATTAAAATTTACTCCTCCATTATTAAAATAAATAGAAATATCTTTGTAATGTCCTGGGACATACCAGGTTTCTGTAATAATATCATTAAATCCGTCATTATTCATATCTGCAATTTTTACATTTCCCATATAGGAAGTTTCATCCACTAAAATATATTGAAAACTATCAGGATAACTCAGATATGCTTCTAATTTTAGACCACAGACAACAATATCATCCCTATCATCATTATTCAAATCACCACAAGCAATACCTCCTGGATAGTAATCTACAAAAGTATATTCAGGTAATGAAAACTGTCCTGTTCCATCATTATAAAGAATACCCCAGAATTGACCGTTATGAGATGCTACTACTATATCTATATTGTTGTCATTATCTATATCGCCACTTGTTATATCATGCACGGGTTCTCTAGTATTTAATGGAAAGTAGATTATATTATTAAAACTTTGAAATCCATAATTATAAACTATTCCAATGAATCTGTTATTTATCGGAGCAGGATCATTTGACACATATTGACTAAAGATGTCTATATAATTGTTATTATCAAGATACTCACCATTAACATATGCAAATCCATTAATGAAGTATAATGAATCTGAAAAATCAAAGACACCCTCACCAATATTTTCTAAAATTGATACACCTCCCCAATCCGTTTGGGAATTATATTTATGCCCAACCACAATATCTTTATTTCCATCTAAATCTAAGTCTTCTGCATAAACAGAATAGGCTGCACGGGGGACTGTGTATTCAGATGCAAAAGTTGTCGAAAAAATAAATAACATTAAAAATAATAAGATTACATATTTCCTCGAAGATCGGGATTTCACTTTGTTCAACATTTTTTCTCCTTATAATTTCACCAGATTAATTTATCACCGAACAAAGCCGCTTTTTTCAAATTCAAATCTCTAAGTCATAAAATTAACATTTCACAAGATTATCAATACTGAGTTCCTTCGAAACCGTAAAAAAAATGAGAAATTGGAGAAAGGTGTCAAGGAATTAATAAGTTAACAGCATGTAATAAAATGAGTTTGGAGATTAAACACCTGAATACTAATATAGATTCTTCCATCTTCGCCTATCTCATATCACCAGAATAACCCATTTTTTATGCCTTGTTGATTCAAAAACGAATTTGCTTTCTTGAATTATTTATGTCAAATTATAAAAAGATTTAATTTGAAGGATAATTTGGTCAATAGCTAATTCGAATTTATTATCTTCGATATTTACTACAAAATAAAAAAAGCCACTGAATTTCTCCAGTGGCTAATATTAAATATGTTTCAACTATAATTCAACAGCAGCATTTACTTGACTGTTTTATTTTTTCCGTTAATCTTTATTTTATTGAAATATACACCAGTCTTTGTAGTTTTTCCGTAACTATCTCTTTTCATAGAACCCAGGTTTTTACCGTGTCTGTCCTGGAATGTAATATTCATCGGCATTTCTCCCACAATAGAATGAGTAGCACAGGAGAGACATGGGTCATAAGCTCTGAATGCCATTTCTACCATATTCAGTAAACCGTCATTCACATTGCCACCTTTGATAAGTTTTTTGGCAGCTTTCTCTACAGACATACATATTGGAGCAGAATTAAACAGTGTGGCAACCATCAAATTAACACCGGTTAAAACTCCCCTCTCGTCTGATTCATAGTGATGAATCAAAGTTCCTCGTGGTGCTTCAACTATTCCAATTCCTTCTTTGGGAGTCTGGAGTTTCATATTGCGAATATCAGGTGAGACCAGTTCTTCCGAATTGACAAGTTCATTAATTCTTTCAGCAGCATAAAGGATCTCAACTAATCTTGCCCAATGGTAAGCGAGAGTGTTATGACATGGTTTCCCACCTACTGTAGCATACATTCTTTCATATTCCTGTTGAGCAAGGGGAGTAGCCATTCCATCGGCAGCATTCAGTCTTGCCAGGGGTGCAACTCGTACAATACCGCTGTTAACGCCATCAATAAAACCCTTCCAGCCGATCTTTCGCAGATATGGGAACTTGATATAGCTCCAATCCTCTACATGTTCAGCAATAATATCCGCATATTCATCCGGTTCAAATAGTTCTACTTGGTTACCTTCAGGATTAACTATTTTTATTTTTCCATCATAGAAATTGACCTTGTTATTTTCATCGACCATTCCCATATAATAGGTTTGATGATAATAAGTATCAGACAGGATAAGATCAACATAATCTTTATTTTTCAGAACGATATCATCAAAAGCCTTAAGAGTGAATTTTGCGAACTCGATAGCATCTGCAGCGAATGCTTTGATAATATCTCTTGTTTCTTCAGTGACCCTTTTTGCCACACCACCCGGAAGACCAAGTACAGGATGAATAGTCTTTCCACCAATCTCTGCCATAATATCACGACAGCGTTTTCTTATGCTAATTACCTGCTTGGCAACATCCACGCCAACCTTTTCAATAACACCCAGAATATTCCTTTCTCCAGCAGGAGCATCGGGACCAACTATAAAATCAGGACCTCCAAGATAATAAAAGTGGATCGTGTGATCTTCAAACATAAACAAATTATAAAAGAGTTCACGAATAAGCTTTGCAGTTGGAGTGGGTTCTACTTTGAAAAGGGAATCCAGGGCTTTGGTTCCTGCCATGTGATGAGCAGTGGGGCAAACACCACAGATACGAGATGTTATTTGAGGCATTTCTTCTGCAGGTCTTCCTACACAAAAAGCTTCGAATCCGCGTAGTTCCGGTATCTGGAAAAAAGCTCTTTCCACATCACCCTTATCATCAAGAACAATTGTTATTTTACCATGACCTTCCAGTCTGGTGATTGGATCAATAGTGATAATCTTACTCATCTTTAGCCTCCTTGCGAGCACTACCAAGCATAGATGCCGATAAACCGTACCTGTAAAAAGTTCCGGCAGGATCAACAAGTCCCTCAATAACTTTATCAATTGCTTCTTCTTCTTCACCTTCCAATATCGCTCCCAGAGTGCCTATCATTTTAGCTCCCTGATCTTTGCAGGAATCGGTTGGTCCAAAACATCCGGTACAGGGCATATTCCCATTAATGCAGGAAGCTCCGCACCCATCTCTTGTTGCAGGTCCCATACAGATTATACCCTGAGCAAGAAAACATTTTTCCGGATCAAGTTCAATATCGATTACTCGTTTTATTTCTGCGATGGCAACATCTTCCGGTTTACTTTCATTTCTATCACAGGATTTGCATAAAGATTTATCCGGTGATAAAATCGCTCCTTTGGGAGGTAATTTGGCTTCAAGAATTGCATTAACAGCATTTGCAATAAGCTCGGGAGTAGGAGGACAACCCGGTAAATAATAATCCACATCAATCACATCATCCAGCTTATAGACAGTTTCAAAAAATTCAGGGAGAGTTAGTTCATAACCATCGACTATCGACCTGGTTTTGGGAACAACTCCGTCAGGATTAACAACTGTAGGAGAATTCAAATATGAACGATCAAATATTTTTTTCTTAGATGTAAGATTTGCTAAAGCAGGGATCCCGCCCAGGGAAGAACAACTTCCGAAAGCAACAACGAGTCCTGATTTTTTTCTTAGAAGTTTCGCCATCTCCTTTTGTTCTTCTGTTCTTATCGCTCCATTAATAAATGAAACTGCAATACTGCCATCTTCCATGGCTTTAATACCTTTATATTTGAAATCCAGAGCTACAGGCCAGAGTATAATATCAACAGCAGCAACCACATCAAGAATTTTTTCTGCCAGGTCAACTACAGCTTCTTCACATCCTCCACAGGATGCACACCAATAAAATGCAACTTTTGGTTTAGCCATTATTTACCTCCCTGTTCAACATTACCTGTTAGGTGTAATGGACCAAGTTCTTTAACAGTTTCTGCCATTTCATTTACAACTTGCTGGAATAATTCTGCTTCACCGGCAGCTACCCAATCTAGTTTTAATCGCTTATCGTTTATTCCAAACTGAACCAGTGTTTTTCTGAGTAATTTATAGCGTTTCAATGCTTTCACATTTCCAGTTCTATAATGGCAATCACCGGGATGGCAGCCAAGGATCATAACTCCATCAGCTCCTTCTCTGAAAGCATCCATAACAAATTGCGGATCAATACGACCACTGCACATCACCCTGATCAGCTTTACATCATCAGAATATTTAAGCTTCATCATTCCTGCTTTATCTGCTCCTGCGTAGGAACACCAGTTACAGGTAAAGGCAACTATTTTCGGTTCGAAATTATCCATACAACAAACCTCCTATTTCAGCATAGATCTGGTCATCTGTAAAATGCTTTGCCTTGGCAGCACCACTGGGACATGATGCTACGCAAGTTCCACATCCACGACAGATAGCTTCTGTTACTATGCTAATATTTTTTTCATCATCAAAAATTATTGCTTTGTAAGGACAAACAGAAATGCAAAGCTTGCAGCCACCACATTTTTCTTCATCGATAACTGATGTTAATATTTCAAGTTCAATTTCACGACCGGGAATAAGCTTGCTGATAATATCCCCAACAGCAGACCTGGCTCTGGTTACAGACGTAGCCACATTACAAGGTCCTGCCGAACAACCGGCAATATAGATACCTTCCAGGGTAGAACCAGTTTGATTCAGAAGAGCATGATCAGCTTTGAAAAATCCATCTTTTCTTAGATCAATATTAAGCAAATCTGCAAGTTCCTTTGTTCCGGAAGCTGGTTCTAAACCTGTGGAAAGCACAACCATATCTGCTTCGATCTGGCTGAATCCTTCACCCTCGATAGTTATCTTGTCACCTTTTTCTTTGACTTGAATAGTTTTTAGATCATAACATTTAATGAATCGCGTTCCTTCTTCAATTTGTTTCCTGTAAAAAGCATTTATTTTGGGACCTACAAAAACAAGATCATTATAAATATTGAGAACTTTAGCTTCCGGAATCTGTTTCCTGACAAGTTCTCCTACTTTGGATGCACCAAAGCAACATATTCCCGAACAATAAGGAATACCGTCTTCCCTTAATGAACCTGCACAATGAATAACAGCAACAGATGAAGGTTTCTCACCATTTTTTAATAAGATCTTACTGCCGGAGGGACCATTTGAACAAGCAATCCGTTCAAACTCAGGTAAAGTATAAACATTGTCGATCTTTCCATAACCTAATTCATCAAATTTGGAAACATCTCCGCTCTTGGTTCCGGTAGCAATCACAATTGCACCAACATTGATCTCAAGTTCTTCGTCCTTTTCATTAAAATTAATCGAACCAAACGGACAGGCAGAAACGCAAGCATCACATGAGTTATCAATAAAATGCTTACAGTGTTCTTTATCGATAACAGCAGCCGCAGGAACAGAACCCGGGAAAAGTGTGTAAATAGCTTTCCGGTTGCCCAGACCGAGATGAAATTCGTTTTTCAAAGTTACGGGGCATACATCAAAACATGCTTCACAGCCAATACAAGTTTCTTCGACATATCTGGCTTTTTTGCGAACTTTCACCAAGAAGTTTCCATAAAATCCCAGAACATCAGTGATTTCCGAATTTGTAAGAACAGTAATATTAGGATCGTCCCTTACTTCTGAAAGTCTCGGTGCAAGCAGGCAAGGAGCACATTCCATGTTCGGAGCAACTTCTTCTATCTTAATAACAGAACCTCCAAGAGAAATATCTTTTTCTATTAGATAAACCTTTCTTCCTGCTTTTGAGGCAATAATAGCTGCTTCTATTCCGGCAATTCCTCCACCGATAATGAGAATATCCGAAATTACTTCCATTGTTACTTTTTCCAGATTTTCTGCCAGGATCACCCTTCTCAAGGCTGCTTTGATCATAGCTTTTGCTTTCTCATTTGCTTTTGTCTTGTCTTTTGTGACCCACGAAACATCCTCACGAATGTTCGCCATCTGAACACGGCTCATATTAATTCCAACTTCCTCAGCTACATCCTGAAATGTTTTTTCGTGCAATTTGGGTGAACAGGCAGCAACAATGATACCATCCGGTTTGTGCTTCATAAGTATCTCGGCAAAATACTTCTTGCCATCCGGAGAACAAAGCAAGTTGCTAACTTCTACGAAACAAAAATCTTCTGTGCTCTCTGCCCAATCTGCAACGGCTGGAAGATCAATAAAATTGGATATGTTCGTGCTGCACTCACACAAAAACAGTGCGATCTTTGGTTTTTCCACAGTCATCGTAAATCTCCTCTTTTGTCGTTTTCTAAACGAAACATTTTAATTATTTAATGAACTGTTGAATCCAGTTCGATCCACGAAAGGATTTCTTTGCGAATCCTCTTTACAACATCATCCACGCAAGCTTTCACACTCGCTGTTAATTGTTCTGATAAGGTAGTAACATCTGCAGATTCTATACATAGAACAATCAATTTTTTCGGCATTTTATATCCGCATTTTTGTCCTGTTTTAATAGTTGTAGGCAAATTTAACGAATGAGAATTAACAGGATTTAACTGCAATAGATGCTCGAAATCTTTTATAGTAAAAGTTAGACATGTTCCCGGTTTGTATTTTCCAGTTACAATACTATCTACTACCAACAACCTGTTGTAACCATTTATATCGTAAAGAAGGTCGAATCCGCCGGAATGGTTTTCTTTGAAATCTACATATTCTTTCAAATCAGAGAGTAATTCCTGTGCTCTTTTGACAACAAACAGCCCGATAGCATCATCACTTAAAATTGAATTTCCAAGTCCTAGGATCAGATTTTTTTTCATGATTTATAAATAATAAAAATCTATGTGCTGAATTGAAGTAAATAAAATGATGTTTTGAAATTTTTCTCTTTGAGGATTCTTACCCACTGTTTCGTCGAAACTGAATAATATTTCATAATTTTCCTATTTATTTTTTTTCAAAAATATTCAGAAAAAACAAGCGTTAAATCCTATTAATAAAAACGAATGTCAAGTCTTTATTTTGCAAGTTTATAAGTTAGTTGTCAGCCGTTATATTTAACTGCATAAAATATAACGATTTAAAAAAATAACTTTTTTTGTAATTTATATGTTGAATTAATTAATAAATAAACTTAGCTTAATGTTTAGAATTTAATCGCAAAGAAATTTTACCTTTTAAAAGTAGATCTTATTATCAGAAAATCCTTGAAATGGATAAACAAAATTCAACACGAATTTGTTTGTTTCAAAAAATTTATTTTTTAATTAGATTCAGGATAACTCGATTATTTATTACCAGCCTTCCAGTGCTTCATTCAACATTGCCAGGGTTTGTTCTTCTTTATATCCAAGCTGCTGCATAGCACCGGAAGGGCAAACAGCCGCACAGCTACCGCAACCTTTACAAAGTCCGGAATTTATATGAGCATATTCTTTCCCATTTTGCCAGAATAACTCCGGCGCTCCATAAGGACAAACAGCAACACACATTCCGCAGCCTGCACACATATCCAGATCAACCTGTGCAATATATGCTTCCGACATATATTCATCTGAGCAGATAATGGAACATGCTCTTTCTGCAGCTGCTTTTGCCTGTGAAATTGTCTCTTCGATTCCTTTTGGAGAATGAGCAAGACCGGCTAAGAATAATCCCTCGGCAGAGAAATCTACAGGACGAAGTTTAACATGAGCTTCCATAAAGAAATTGTCTTCATTTAGCGGAAGCTTAAGCATTTGAGAAAGCTCTTCGGCATCTTCCTGGGGAACCATTGCTGCAGCCAATATCAATTTGTCCGGATAGATTACAACTTCCTGATTCAAAACATGATCATTAAGTGTAACGGTTAATCCTTTTTCATTCAGAACCGTACGCTTTTCGTCTATTTCTACTACTGGTTTTGCATCTTCCTCATACCTGATGAATATAACACCGAGTTCTCTTGCTTTCTGATAGAATTTCTCATAAAAACCATAAGTTCTTACATCTCTGTAAAGAATATAAACATTCATTTTCGGGTTCAATTCTTTCAAACGAATAGCATTTTTTACAGATTGAGTGCAACATACTCTCGAGCAGTAAGGACGCTTTTCATCACGAGAACCAACGCATTGGATCATAACAATATTCTTAAGTTTTTGATAATCCTTTTTATTTTCTTCAAAGTCTGTTTCAAAATCGAGATGAGTTATAACATTCTTATTTTCCCCATAGAAATATTCCTCGGGTTTAGACTCGTTCGCACCGATAGTAATAATGATCACTCCGTGTTCAAAGACAACTTCTTTTTTTTCTTTTTTATTGAATATCTTTGTTTGATAGTTTCCGATATATCCATCTATTTCTTTAGCTTCCGAATTCGTGAAAACTTTTATGAGCGGATGCTTGTTAATTTCATCATTAATTTCAGCAAGATAATCCGAGATTTTCTTTCCCTCCACAGATACAGTAAGACGATGAAGATTTCCACCCAGTTTATCTTTTCTTTCGATGAGTGCTACTTCAAAACCCTGTTCTGCAATAGAAAGAGCTGCTGTCATCCCGGAAAGTCCTCCGCCGATAACGAGTGCTGTTTGTGTAACATCAAGAGAAATCGAATGAAGTTGTTCCAGAAGTCTGACTTTTCCAACTGCAATTTTTGTGAGAATTTTTGCCTTTTCAGTTGCACCTTCTTTATCATCTTTATGAACCCAGCTACATTGATTCCTGATATTTGCCATATCAAAAAGATACGGATTTAATCCTGCTTCTCTCAATGTTTCCTGGAACAAAGGTTCGTGAGTACTTGGTGAACAGGAAGAAACAACAACTCGATTAAGTTTATATTCATGGATAAGTTCCTTCATTTTTTCCTGAGTATCTTGTGAGCAGGTGAAAAGATTCTCCTCAGCATAAACAACGTTGGGCAGGGTTTTTGCAAATTTAACCACTTCAGGAACATTTACCACACTTCCGATATTGATACCGCAATGACACACGAAAACTCCAATTCGGGGTTTCTTTCCGCTTACATCGATCTCTTCCGGATAAACTTTTTCAGTTATTTCGGTTCCGCGAACTTCCGAAAGTATTTCTGCAGAACCTGCAACTGCTCCCGATGCCTGCATAACTGTTTCAGGAATATCTTTTGGTGAAGCCGCCGGACCGCAAACATAAATTCCGGGTCTGGTTGTCTGGATGGATGACATTCCTGTATTCTCTACAAAATTAAATTCATTAAGACGAACATCGAGTTTATCGGTTACATCCACCATATCTCTTGTTGGTGTAAGCCCGATAGAAAGCACGACCATTTCAAATTCTTCAATTTCAAGCTCACCATTCTCTTTCACATAATATAATTCAAGATTTCCTGTTTCTTTAATCTCTTTGATCTTTCCAACTCGTGAACGAATAAACCTAACTCCCACATTTTTTGCCTGATCATAGAATTTATCAAAGTCTTTTCCGTAAGCACGAATATCCATAAAAAATATTGTAGGTTGAACGGTTTTTACATGCTCCTTGGCAATTATCGCTTCTTTGAGGGCATACATACAGCAAACAGAAGAACAATACGGCATATGAGAATTCTCATTTCTTGAACCTACACATTGTATCCAGGCAATTTTGGTTGGAACTTTGCCGTCAGCAGGTCTTTGCAGATGACCTTCAAAAGGACCCGAAGCTGCTAATACTCTTTCAAACTGGATACTTGTAAGCACATTTTTATATCTTCCGTAACCATATTCATGTAGTGCAGTAGGATCAAACTTCTCAGACCCGTTTGCAATAATCACAGAGCCAATATTCAGGTTTAGAAATTTTTCCTTTTGCTCAAAATCAATTGCTTCCGCTTCACAGAATTCCGTACAGATATTGCACTCCCCGGTAGTTAGCTGCACACAGTAGTTCGGATCGATATTGGCATAATTAGGAACAGCCTGAGCATAAGGAATGTAAATAGCAGATCTTTTTATCAATCCTTCATCAAATTCAGATAGAATTGGAACGGGTTCGTTTTCCGTGATCTTTTCTAATTTTACTCCGGTTTTTGTAGGACAAACGCTAACGCATGCTCCACAGGTCTGGCACACATCCGAATGAACATTAAAAGCAGGGACTACCACACGTTTAAACCCTCTGTTTGCGAAACCGATCGCTCCTCTGCCCATTCTTTCTTTACACATTCGCACGCATAATCCGCAAAGAATACAATCTTCATTCTTCAGTTCGATCCTCGGTTTTCCAACTCCCATTTCTTCGGCAAGATTTTTTAAAACTTCAGAATCCGGGCATTTTGCCAGCAGCAATTCGAGCATAATTTTACGAGTTTTTATCACTCGTTCCGTATCGGTTTTGATAACAAGACCTTCTTGAGCAGGATAAGTGCAGGAAGCCTGAATAGAAGTTCTTCCGTTTTTCTGGCTTACCTCGACGACGCATAAGCGGCAAGCTCCATAAGCTGGTAATGCTTTATGATAACATAGAGTCGGGATTTTTATACCAAGTTTATCTGCTGCTTGAAGAATAGTAGAACCTTCTTCAACTTCTACCTTAATTCCATCAATAATTAAATTAACCATTTTCATACCTTTTTTTCATGAAATCATTTCTTAAATCTCATTTGAATCCAGAACATAATTTTCTTCTTCATCTTGATGTTCATAAACAAAATTTATTTCAGGATGAGAAACCATTAAAGTTATTAGTGTGTTTTTCATATCTCCGATAGGTTTACGGTCAATATGACTGTATTGAAAATTAGCTTTTACTTCTGTGCCAACACCAACCTTAGAATTTATCTCAAAATTCCCATTACTCTCTCTTGCTGCCTGTGCCAGAAGAGAAAGTCCCATACCCACTCTTCGTGTTGTTCTTGTTGTATAGAACGGATCCAGCACTTTTTTAATGGTTTCTTTGTTCATTCCTTTTCCATTATCCTTTATTTCGATTGCGAGTAAATCCTTCTTTTTTTTCTCCACAATCTTTATCTCAATTTTTGAAGCATTTGCTTCGATCGAATTCTCGACCACATCAAGAATATGTAAGGATAGATCTTCCATCTCTATTATTAAATGCCTTTTTCAACTCACTCACTGTTATATCATCAAGCAGGAAAGTGGTTGAAGTTTTACCAATATCATCTATATAATGAGCATCGGAAAAAGTGATGAGAGGAAAGCCGGATGACATTGGAAAATCAAGTTTTTTCTTTTCGGACATATATTTTGGTGATAACTCCAGACCATCCAGTTCCAATCCTTCAGGAATAAAACCTAGTTGACCGATCAGGCTGAATCTTTCACGGTCAACATGTGATGCGATAGCAAGTCCATTCAAAGAATGAATAATTTCTACGATCCTATCTACTGTCAGGTCAGTTGCTCCGATCAATAATTTCTTATTAAGGTCAATGATCTTACCCTGCTCATCTACTACCAATTGATATCCGAAATGTTCCTCGTCATTTACACCTTCCAGATTTTCATAAACGATTTTCTGGAGTTCAGATAATTTATTATCTTCATCAAAAAGAGCCAGGATATGCACTTCCTCTTTAGATGTAACTTCCATTCCTCCAAGAACTTTCAAATTATTTTTTTCTCCCGCTTTCTTTACGGCAATCACATTTTCAGATGAATTATGATCACAAACACCGATCACATCCAATCCTTTTGATCTTGCCTTTTCTACGATCATTGCAGGAGTCATATTCATATCACCACAAGGGGAGAGACAGGTATGAATATGCAAATCCGCTTTGATTTTTTTGAGCATTCGGCTGAAACCTCATTATCTTCTATTTCCATGTATTCCCAGTTCATAAAGTTTTCCCACAATTTCAAAAGTGGACAATTCTGTTAGTAGAATTGGAATATTTTCCTGCTCTGCTTTCTTTAAAGTTGCTTCTTCCGGTTGTCGCCCATTTACAAGAATAATTCCTGCCAGTTCCTGTAAATTAGCCACAGCTACAATATTTACATGAATTTGCAAAGTGATCCAGATGTTATCTTTTTGAGCATTTGCAATGACATCACTAAGCAGATCACTTGAATAACCTGCACTCACTTCTCTATCAATATTTCCAGTAACAACTTTTAGATCAAGCTTTTGCACAATATCTTTCAAATTAATCATCTTCCCTCTCTTCTCTTAACCTTAACTAATAAAATTATTCTCCATTACGATAATCACTTAGTTTAATAATAATTTCTAAATGTGTTCCTTTTTCAACTGTTGATCTTAAAGTCATTTTGTCAGAGAATTTTTTGATATTCGGTAATCCCATACCTGCACCAAATCCTAATTCCTTTACCCATCCGGGAGCAGTTGAAAAACCGGGTTCCAGGGCTTTTTTAACATCCGGAATACCAGGTCCTTTATCTGTTATAATGATTTTAATTTGATGTGGATCGATATAAGCTATTATCTCTCCTCCATCAGTATATGCAACAATATTAATTTCTGCTTCATAAGTTGAAATCGACGCTCTGCGCACAATTTCCGGTGAGAGACCGAGCCTATAAAGTGTTTTCTTTAGTCCGGTGGCAGCTTCTCCGGCCCTATCAAAGTTCTTGCCTTCTACATAATATTGAAATTTTAAAAACACCTCATCAGCGATAATATCATTAAAAATATGACTCGCTCTATATCTTCTTTCCTCTTCATCATGATAAGCTGTTTCTAATTTCTTTAGTATTCCTTTAATAATGTCACTCTTGGTAATAATACCTACTAATTTTTTATCTTTTCTTGAAATCACAGGAAAACGACCAAATCCATATTTTTCAAATTTCATAACAGCATGAACAAGTGGTTCATCAGCATATAGGGTTTTTATTTTTTTTGTCATCTTATCTTCTATTAAGGCATCCATTTCCCCCTGTTCCAAACATTTAATAAAATCTTCAATACTAACAATACCAACAAGTTTGCCATCATTTACAACAGGAACTCCTGATATTCGCTTTTTATACAAAATATCTCTTAATAAAGAAACAGGTAATTTTGAACTGACTGTTGCAATATCCTTACTTATTACATCTTCAACTTTTAGTTCATAAGTAAGTTCTTGAATTTTGGTGGTTGTTCTTGTATCATCCATTTTTATTTATCGAGGTTTGAATAACTACAGCTTTTAAGACCATTTTTATACAATCTTCCACAACTTTCGAACGTTGTAAGTTTTGTTATAAATACAATTACATCATTCTTTTTAGCTAAGTTGATAATATTTTCATCAGGAATTTTTCCCATTACAAAACAAACTACTTTTATATCTGCCACATTTGCAGTATTGATAACCTGGATATTCGTTAAGCTTGTTAATAAAATAGAGCCCGGTTTACCAAAAGCTAAAATTTCGCTCATTAAATCTGATGAACAACCTATTTGTACTTCTATTTCAGGATCGTATTTTCCTGTAAGAACATCTGCTTCAAGTATCTCTTTTATTTTTGTAAGTTTCATAATTATTCAACCTTTATTGAATCAAATTTACAAACAGTATAACAGATACCACATTTGATACATTTATCCTGATCGATAATATGAGGTTCCTTGCGATTACCGGAGATAGCATGTGCCGGACATTTTAGTGCGCAAACTGTACAACCGGTACATTTATCAGGATTGATATGAAAACTAATTAGAGCTTTGCAAACATGAGCAGGACATTTTTTATTTTTTATATGAGCTTCATATTCATCTCTGAAATTTTTAATGGTTGAAAGAACCGGATTTGGAAGTGTCTGTCCCAGACCGCATTGAGAAGCATCCTTTATTGCATGTCCCAGTTCTTCAAGGAATTCAATGTCACCTTCTTTGCCGTTGCCTTCTGTTATTCTTGTAAGAATTTCCAGCATCGCAGAACTGCCTTCCCGGCAGCTTGCACATTTTCCACAACTCTCATCACTGGTAAATTCCAGGAAATATTTAGCAAGATCGACCATGCAGGTATCTTCATCAACTACTACCATTCCCCCTGAGCCCATCATAGAGCCAACTTCGGTTAGTTTTTCATAATCGACAGGTAGATCGATCAAAGAAGCGGGAACAACTCCTCCGGACGGACCACCGATTTGAACACCTTTGAATTTTTTCCCACCGGGAACTCCGCCGCCAATATCATAGATGATCTCTTTGAGGGTGATTCCCATTGGTACTTCCACCAAACCTGTATTATTTATTTTTCCCACGAGAGAAAAAACTTTTGTTCCCTTGCTTTTCTCTGTACCAATACCCGCAAACCAATCAGAACCACGAAGAATTATTCTGGGAACATTAGCCCATGTTTCCACATTATTGATATTAGTCGGCTTTCCCCATAATCCGGATTCAGCAGGAAAAGGGGGTCTCTGACTTGGTTCGGGTGATATTCCTTCAATCGAATGTATCAGAGAGGTCTCTTCTCCGCAGACAAAAGCACCTGCACCTTGTTTGATCTCAAGGTCAAAATCAAAACCCTTTCCAAGGATGTCTTTCCCCAATAATCCATATTCTCGTGCCTGCTCGATCGCAACTTCCAATCTATGAATAGCAAGCGGATATTCTGTCCTAATATAAACAAATCCTTCTTGTGCACCTATTGCTTTTGCACCGATCAGCATTCCTTCGATAACTGCATGCGGATCGGATTCGACGATACTTCTATCCATGTATGCACCGGGATCACCTTCATCGGCATTGCAAATTATATACTTGGGTTCGCCTTTTGAATTATGACAGATCTCCCATTTCAAACCTGTTGGGAAACCTCCACCGCCTCGACCTCTTAAACCGGAATCCTTTATCTCTTTTATTACATCTTCGGAACTCATCGATGTTAAAACTTTTATCAATGCATTATATCCGTCCCTGCCGATATAATCATCGATCTTTTCGGCATCTATCAATCCCTTATTCCTGAGAGCAATTAACCGCTGTTTGCTGAAAAATCCAATTTCACTCACTGTGGGAATTT
>JAUXIJ010000078.1 GCA_030621085.1 Candidatus Cloacimonadota bacterium
CGAGAAATAGATTTGGTCAATTTTACAACTTAAATTTAATAATTTATTTCTAAATAGGATTTCTCATACAAAATAAGCCGATCTTAAGTTAGTTGTTAATTCTCAATAAGAGGTAAGAATTTGATTGGACTATTTATAATAATATTTGAAGATTTTCATTTAAATTTCGGTTTTTGTATTGAAAATCAAAAAGGGGGAAACAATGGAAAAAGTTATTGTCTGGTTTGAAATACCGGTAGATGATTTTGCCAGAGCAAAGAAGTTTTATAGTGAGATCATGAAGTTTGAAATTAAAGAAGAAACGATTGGCAATGACCGAATGGGTTTCTTTCCGGGGGAGAAAGGAGAAGTTGGTGGAGCAATAATAAAAGGTGAAGGTTTTGAACCCGGTGGAAAAGGAACAGTAGCATATCTTAATGGCGGTGACGATCTGCAAATTATTTTAGATAGAGTTGAACCAGCCGGTGGAAAGATAACTGCTCCTAAAACACGTATAGCAGAAGAACATGGTTATTATGCCTGGTTCCTCGATACGGAAGGAAATAAACTCGGTATATTGTCGGATAAGTAGATAGCCACGAAAATTCGAAGACATAAACTTTTTTACAGTTCCAAATTCCTTAATTTTTTGATTTTATTTCGTAAAGGAATACCAGATAATTTATTATTTTTGCAATCTAATAAAATTTCTTCTAAAAGATTCTGTATTTTATAAATTTCTTTGAATTTTAATATTTCATACCATTGATCCCAATTAGCATTAGAGAGATACTTTTTATCTACTTTTGCTAAAAGATACATAAATTCTGGATGCCTTTTAGATTCAGAACGATCCTGTTTTTTACCACCAAATAACTCAGGATTAAAATCATGAGACATCCTTTCCCATATAAGTCCTCTCATATCTGTAAATCCCTTTTCATCTACAAATTGTAGCATTTTCCCTACATCGTAATAATATTTTAGATTTTTCTTTTTATGGGGATATTTAATAGCTATTTTTTCTATCTCCATAAATATGTCCTTTACAATATTTTCAATTTTTTCTTCTTTTAAAAGGTCATCTATGTTTTTAAGTACATTTTCTTCTCCTGGCTTAATAGTTGTACCAAATATTGAAACTTCTACTTTTTTACCATTAACTTCGATAATTTGTTTTTTTATAAATTTTTTTCTAGGCATAATATTAGTCTCTTTCTACAACTTTCTTTACTGCATCAAAATACATCTCATCTCTTATATTATATAACCGTTTTATTTCATCTAGGTCTAAAATATTTTCATTGTTTTTGAATACAGTCAATTCTTTGATACCTTCGTCAAGACCAATTTTTATCAGATATAAGAATATTTCTATTTTTTGAGCTTTCTTCGAAGATCTTCTCTCTCTAACGTGGACAAAATCTGGATGGTCCCAAATTACTCTTATTGTTCCTTTATCATTAATTGGTAAGTTCCTCCATTTTTCAAAAAATAAGTTCTTGGCTGTTACGATAATATCGAATTTTGCCATGAAAGCCTTTCCTGGCGGAGGAGGTTCTTGTTCTAAGTAAAAAGAAAAACTTCTTTTATCTAATTGTTCATTGCTTTTCGACTCTTTTAAAATCCCTACAGCTTTATATTCTCCTTTTTTATCTATTTTCTCATTAAAATCAATTAATGGGATATTAAAGGTATAACGTCCTGAAGTATCTATCTCAACAAAATATTTGGCTTTATGTTTTATGGCTCCCCTTTTATGACTTATTTCTAAATAAAAATATAATTCTTTTTTTAAATCTGTCTCATTTATGATTTCACATTCTGTTTTAAGGGTCTCGTTATATTTAAATTCCTTTGCATTTCCTCTAAAAACATCTATCCTCACTGGTAGTTTTGGTTTGGGTGGTTTAGAGGGCTTTGGTGGACGTGGAATTCGTCCTTTTGGGCTATCTGCTAACTCAGGGGCGTATTGAGCAAATAACTCGTTAACTATTTTTGCAGCTTCATTTAAAAATTTATCTTCAATCATAACTTTTTGTTTTTTTGGAGTAATTTCTTGAACAAACTCATCTACTTTTCCTATTATGTACTCTTTCGTATGGTTCCATTCTCTTTTATTAGTAAATCCAAAATGGTTGGGTTGTTCTACTTTTTTTAACTCCGATTCGAGCTTTTCATCAAAATTACAATATCCATATATTTTAGCTTTTATGCTATCTTCAGCCTTTACAGATAACCGAATAATAGTCATGCCACCTCTTTGAATAGCAATTCCATTAAAATGTTCTGGTACTTTATTATTGCAATAAAATAATCTTAAATTTTTTATTTTTCCAAAGTCTTTTATCCTTACCCCCTCGAAATGATTCTCTTTGACCACCTTAGGGAATTCTGGTAGAGATACTTTCCTCTCAACGCCATTAAAATCTACAATAAATGTAGCTTCATAGTTGCGCATTATTTCCCACCAAGTTGAAACTATATATTTGATAAATTCATTATAATTGAGAAGATCTTCTAACAATTCTTTTTTTACATTCATGATCCAAATACGAGTACCCTGATGGTCTAAGTTGTTTGCTCCTGGAATAAAGTCATTGAGATTCTTATTTGTTTCATCCCACTCATCAGTTGTCCCATAGGAAAAACGGTATTGCCCTTGTTCATCAATAGTCTCAGTTAGCACAAGCTTCTCTGCTGAGAAGTAATGAAATAAAAATTTGCCCTGTCCTCTGGCCCCAAGACTTGATTCTTCAGCTTTTGTTGTATCCCACAGGCTCTGATAGTTGCTCCATCTTTCTTTGTTCATTCCAAATGTCCCAAAATCTTCTATCACTAATATATTTCTATCGTGGATATATTTAAATATTAGCTTCCAATCTCTACCTTTTTTTGTAATTTTTGCGTCCCATGAATTCTGCGCAGCATCCTTTTGGATACCTTCGAATATATTTGGATATTGATCAGCGATATTTTCATCGGTTTTGCCTAAATTTACAGATCTTTTTTTCATAGCGAAAACCCCCTATTTTGTTTTAAATTTTAGCCTTTCTCATTTATTAGAGTTATTAATAATTTACTTTTATTTGTTGTTTTATAGGTAACATTAACACCTTTTTTCATTTTTTCCACTAAACCTAATTCAAATAACCTTCCAAGAGTACCTGCTCTCTGTGTTGTTATTGTTGCATCAGTCCATTTTGGTTTTATTTTTTTTATTTCATTATTCATAGCTGTAACTTCAGTGTATCCTTTTGATATGAGCGTTAATATTGTTCTAAATGGATTTAATTCTTCTATTACATTCTCTTTAATGTATTTAATATAAAAAACTTTTTCATCTTGCGAAAGTGATATGTTTGAATATAAATTTTCATCAATTATAGGATTTAACAATTTAGCAAATTCTAATCCTTTCTCAGTTAAACGAATAAATCCATCAATATTAATATTAGCAAATTTTAATCGAGCCAAAGCTCCATCTAGTACTCTGTCTTTTGTGCGTTGAAAAATTAGAAAATGATTTTTGTATCTTGAAATTGTCTTTTCAGTTCCCCCAATTGGTAGAGCAATACTTACTTTCTCGTCTCGTTTTCTTTGCATTTCATTGTCTATATTATTCAATCTGGTACCCAATTTGTTAGCAACTTCTGAAGCGTAATTCAAATAGTCGTTCAATTTAACAGAATTATCATTTTCATTCTGCATCTTTAATAAAACTCTTAAAGCAACTTTAACAGGAAAGATTCTGTTAATTTGTCCCCAGAGCCAATCATTTGCATATGGTATATTTGGATATTCAAGATCACTTTTTTGAGGTGGGTCATATACTTTTATTTTAATAAGATTATTTACATCCAATAAATCAGAATAATTAATTTCTTTTATTTTTTCTTCTATCTTTTTTGGATGTTTAGGTATTCTCATTGTTGAAGAAAATAAGTCTTCATCGATAATTTCAGATGATTCTAATGCTAATTGGTTTTCAATTGCTGTCAAAATAAATTCATTAATGTTACCATAATCCTTTTCATTTAATATTTTTCTAATCTCCTCTATGACATTTCTTGGTAAATCGATTAAATATCTCATCATGACCTCCACATTTTATTTAAAACACAAACCGATCTTTTTTAATGTGGAATATATGTCAAGCATTTTTTATTTTTTTATTTTGATGTTAGACATTAATATTAAATAATTTGTGATAATTCTTTGAAGTAGACATTAATTAAAACATAGTAGACATTAAAAGAAGGATTGATTTTTTATTCTATATTTATGATTATTCCTTATATACCCAGCACCCGCAATTAATTTAACAAAATATTTTTTGTTAAAAATTATAACAAAAATAATTTTGTTAACTCTTTAAATAAAAAAAGCGGGACTAAACCAGCTTTTTAATTGATGAGAATTTAAAATTCAATCAGTACAAACTCAAAATATACTTATGAATAGCTTCCTTCATATCTTTGCGGGAAACTACTTCATTAACTCCACCCCGCTGCAAATAGAATTCAGCAGTATAATATTTTTCATCCATATCTTTACCGGAGATAAGTTTGGTTACTCGCGGACCGGCAAAACCGAGTTGAGCATTTTTTTCGGCTAAAATTATTGTTCCCTGTGTGGCAAAACTGGCTAATGTTCCACCAAAAGTGGGATCTGCAAGAACGGAAATATAAGGTTTTTTCAATTTGGTCAAAGCCATATTTGTCTTTGCCATTTGCATCAAGGAGAGAATTCCTTCGTGCATTCTGGCTCCCCCGGAAAGAGTGATGGATATCAAAGGACATTTCTTTAAATTCGCTAATTTCACTGCTCTTACAAATTTTTCTCCGACCACAGAACCCATCGAACCACCTAAAAATCCAAATTCAGATACAGCTACAACCACAGGAGTATCAAAAATTTCCGCTTCTCCGATCACCAGAGCTTCCTTTACACCTTTCTTTTTTTGAGCATTTCTTACTGTTTCTTTATAAGATTTAGTTTTACCTTCATATTTATAACTGAATTTCAATGCATCTTTGGGCACGAGGAATTTATCGGTTTCCACAAAGGAATTTTTATCTGTTATACAGTTTATCCATTCGTAGGCTGACAAATAATATTTCCTGCTGATTGCTCCACATTTAGTACAGGTTTTGAAATTATCCAGGAAGATTTTAAAGGAAATACTGGTGTGGCATTTTTCACATTCATAATATTCGTCTTTACTTAATTCCTTGATTTCTTCTTCTTTTATAGTTTTTGCTAAATGCAAAGTCAGGTAATCACCAACTTTTTTTAATTTCGTAAATACTTTTTCGAATTTCTTTTCAATGTTATGTACAGTTTTGATCGTCTTTTGTTTGAATATTTCGGAAAGATCTTCTTTCAATTCTCCGTAATTGATAAATCGTTTATATCTGCTTTTCAAAAGCTTTTTTAGATCGATATTATTAAGTTCATTCAGGTTCAATGAGAGTTTTTTCTCAATGTTGATGATAGTCCTTTTTACATCATTGTGTGCTCCATCTTCGTGTTCAGGAATGATATCATCGATAATTCCAAGAGCTAACATATCTTCTGCTGTAGGTTTTTGGAGGTTGGCAGCTTCCTCTTTTCTGGCTGGATTTCGAAGAATAATACTGGAGCATCCTTCTGGCGACATCACGGAATAGACAGCATTTCCCAGCATCAGAGTTCTATCCGCAACCTGTAAAGCAAGAGCTCCTCCACTTCCACCTTCTCCTAAAATGAGAGCAATTGTCCTGGTCTTTAATCCAGCCATTTTGTAGATGCAATCCGATATTTTCCATGATTGAAGATATTCTGCTGAATGTTCAAATGGATCTCCACCAGGTGTATCGATGATGGTGATTAAAGGAGTATTCGTTCTTTCAGCTATATCCATAATTTTCATTGCAAGAGAATAACCTTCGGGTTTGACCATACCAAAATTCACTTTTACCTGCTCTTCCATGGATAGCCCTTTAGGTTTCTCTTGAGCAATGATAAAAACTTTTTGATTCTTAAAATTCGCAGAACCTGTTATTAATGCCGGATCTTTAGGAAATCCCTGCACATATGGAATAAAATCTGTAAATAATTCTTTTATTATTTCCGAAGACCTTGGTCTATCCGGATGTCTGGTTATTTCATATTTGAGCCATGCATTATCAGTTGATTGTTTTAATGAAATTTTCCCCCCTTTTTAAAAAGTAAATTCCTTCTTTTATTTTCTCTATTCAAGGGAAAAAGAAAATGATTTACTTCATTATCCCTTTGGAAATGACAAGTCGCTGCACCTGGTTTGTGCCTTCATAGATCTGGCAAAGTTTCACGTCACGCATGATTTTCTCAACCGGATAATCCTTGGAATAACCTTCTCCAGCCATAACTTGAACAGCATTAGTAGCAACTTTCATGGCAACGTCTGAGGCATACATCTTGGACATTGCAGATAAAACTGAAACATCTTTTTGACCTGTATCATACGCCCAGGCTGCTCGCCAGGTCAGCATTCTGGCAGTCTCAATTTCTGTTGCCATATCCGCCAGCATAAATGCAACAGCTTGATTCGCTGCGATCGGTTTGCCAAATTGTATTCTATTCTTAGCCCAATCTTTTGAGATTTCATAAGCAGTTCTGGCAGCTCCCAAGCTGAGAGCAGCAACTCCGGTTCTGGTTCTATCAAAAGTTTTCATAGCAATGATAAATCCGCGACCTTCACCACCCAACATATTCTCAACCGGAACTTCCACATCATGATATTTGATCTCATTTTGAACGGAAGCTCGCTGACCCATTTTGTCCATTTTAGATACGATTTCAATTCCAGGAAGATCTGTAGGAACAATAAAAGCTGTAAGACTGCGTGCTCCTTTTTCCGGGTTCGTTAAAGCAAATACCGTATGAAAACAAGCTACTTCTCCATTTGTAATAAATCTTTTGTGACCATTAAGAATGTATTTATCACCTTTTAAAATGGCAGTTGAACTGATACTGGCAACATCGGAACCTGCATTCGGTTCCGTAAGACAATAAGCTGCAACGCCTTGTTGTTCCTTAATGAAACCGAAAAATTTCTTCTGTTGTTCGTCGTTTCCTGTTAAAAGTAATGGTGTAAGAGCAAGGGTATTTGCATCTATACAAATTCCGATTCCAATGCAACCGGCTCCCAATTCTTCCGACGCAAGAGAACCTTCCAGAATTCCATAACCTTTTCCTCCAAAGTGTTCGGGAATGGGACCGTTCATCAAACCTTGTTTATAAGCTTCTTTAACGATATCCCAGGGGAACTCACAGGATTCATCATATTTCATGCGATTGGGTACGATCCATTTATCCACAAAATCGCGATACTTTTCTTGAATTTCCTGCTGCTTTGCACTTAATGAAAAATCAATCATCATTTCCTCCAAAATTTGATTTTGATTATTGATTAAATCTGTGACTTTAGTGTCAAATAAAAAATAATTGTTAAGAGGAGAATTAAAATGAATTAGAAAAGAGCTCACCCGGTAAAAGGATGAGCCCTTTCATAGTAGATTATTTTTCAACCCTCTAACTCTCCCTATCTAGGGAGAGAATTTTCCTTCCCCTAAATAGGGGAAGGTTAGGATGGGGTTTTTATTATTTCTAAAATTTTCCTTTTTACTAATTCAATATCTTCAAGAATTTCTTCATTTTTGAATCTTAAAATTCTATACCCTTTGCTTTTGAAATAATTATCTCTTTCAACATCTTTTTGTTTAAATAATTCATGATATCTTCCATCAAGTTCGATTATCAATTTATATTCTGAGCACAAGAAATCAAGAATAAATCTATCAAAGGGAACTTGAAATCGAAATTTATTTCCGTTTAGTTTTTTACTTTTTAATTCTTTCCATAAAACTGCTTCTGCCTTTGTAGGATTTTCTCTCATTTTCTTTGCAGCAATATAAATCGCTTCAGTATATTTTCGCATTTTCAATCCTTGAAATCCCCCTTATGAAGGGGAAATTAAAGGGAGTTAAATTATCCTTGCTCATATACATAACATCCACAATTTTTTGGATGATCTTGTACAAGCTGATTGGGTTTGGCTTTGCGGATGATCCAGATCGTAAGGATATCTCCACCGCTCACAATAGTGAAAATAACTGCGTAAACCAGCAGCCAGCCGTTGCCTGTAATCAATGAAAAAAACCAAGGAATTATTCCCATAATCAAAGCCGGTATCAAAAGTGAAATACGGTATAAAGATGCTTTCACAGGAATTTTGCAATGTGCATATGGAGTGAGAGATCTCCACTGGAAACCCAGCTTCACATTTTCTGTCGAGACTCTTCCTATAATAAGAAAAGACAATGCATGCAACACTTCATGCAAAACAGCTCCAATAATTAAAACAGGAATGAAGACCTTCAGGTTAAGATAGATTATGGGAAAGCTGGAAAGAAGTTGTTGTTCGCCCCAGATGAACAGGAAGGGTCCCGTAAGAAGAACTATCAGAACGATGACTAAGGGCAGTGAATAAAGATTAGCCTTCAACATGGAAATGGAGTGATCTACTTTACGCATAACCCCTCTTAGTCTCCTTTTGCTGTGTCCGTCGTAGCTTGAGCGAAGACGGGAAAAGGGGAGTTGTTTTTGGGATTAATCAATAAAAAATTCATAGCCGGCATAGATATGAAGTTCGGAACCAACATCCGATAAAGATCCCCGATTGCTTCTACCAATCTGTAATACCAGACCGTTTAAACTAAGAAATTTTACCTCATAACCAAGGATCGGTTTGCGGTTTTCTGCCTGTGTCCAGCTTAGCGACATACCCCACTTTTCGGTAGAAAAATGAAATCCTATCAGTGGTCGGGTCATGGAGAGCTCCCCATCTATTTTGGTTTTGCGGTTTGTATATTCCAGGTTGGTGTATCTTATTCCTACAAAAAAACCGTAAAGAAAATAAGATTTGTCCTTCCGGTAATTAACAAAATTATGCAGGTAGGCATCATACCTGCGCAGGTTTTGGAAATGCTCATCATAGCTTTTAATTTTATAGAATACATTACCGCCTATACCCAGCTCAGTGACAATATTGAAAATGTCTGCCCTGATATTGCTACCCAGTACAGGACTGTCATAATCATAATCGGGATATTCCGGATAGTAAGCTGCTCCTGAAAGTATAGCTTTCAAGAAAACAGAATCTGCCTGTAAAGGTAGGAAGATCAGTAAAAAAAACAATAGAACAAGATATTTCAGGTTTTTCATAATTCCTTCTCTAATATTATACTTGATTCGTTCATGTTTTCTTTTTCGTCGAAGCCTGTGATATTGAATCTATCAGAAAGAGCAAACAGAAGCATTGCTTTATGTTTATTCCTGGTTTTTAATTTTATCTTTGTGAACCCATTCTGTTTGACCCATTTCTGCTGTTTTTCTGCCAGTTTTCTGGCAATGTGTTTATTGCGGAAATCCGGAAGTACTCCACCCATCCAGCTATAAAAAGCACCATCGATTTCATATCCAGTTTTAAATCCAACAGGTATATTTTTATAAAAAGCTACCAGAATGAGATATTGAGTATTTGAAAAACGCTTTTCATATTCTTCCTTTTGGTAAGGATCATCAAATTCCGGAATTAATTTGGAAAGCTCAACTGCCCGCTCGATGGTTCCTTTTTTTATTGATAGTTCTTTTTCCAGAAGCATGTCGCTATAAGAATTTTCCAGCAAATCGCTTTCATTTATTTCGAAGAGCTTAAGGTACTCTGTGCATTGCTTGTAAAGCTGCCCAGCAGTGATGCTACTGGTTTCGTCAATTGCTTCGATCTCTACAAAACTGCCCAGCTTTTCCACTTCATCTATATGGAATTTAATATTATAGATGTAATATATTTCTCGCTTTTTCTCTACGGTGATTAGTTTACCCAAAGCTTTGGAAAGCAACTCTTTTACAGGTGCTTCTTTGTGAGGATGATAGTAAATAACATCCGATCTTTTGGGTCCGGAAATATCTTCGCGGTCGTAATGAACCAGGCTGTATTCAATATTGCCTTCCCGCAGTTTCAAGCGTCCGTTAGGAACTTTGAAGTAGGTATCGATTTGATGGTCTAAACCTTTGAAATCCGCATCTCTTTTTTGCAATATCTTCCTGATATATTTGGGATTATTACATCTTGCCTTTATCTCAATATTTAACTGACTCATAATATATTTCCTACTCTGGTATTCATTTCAAACAGGCTTACTTTGTCAAAAGGTTTTGTTGCAGGTTGGTTTATTTTTTATTTTACAAGATTTTGAATAATATCGACCGCTTGTTTTATTTCCTTTTCTGTTGTCATTTTTCCGGCAGAAAAACGGATAGCCCCCCTGGCTAATTTAGGTGGTACTTTCATAGCTTGCAGAACAGGAGAGAGCGTAGTAACATCAGAATGGCAGGCTGCTCCGGCAGATGCAGCTATTTCTAGGAAAAGAGATAATTGGAAATATTCATCAGCGTTTTTAAAACAAACATTCAGAGTATTTGGCAGGCGATTTTTGGGATGACCATTCAGTTTGAGATCGGGGAATTTCTCAATTAGCATTTCATGAAGTTTATCTCTCATCTCTCTCATATGGCTCATGTTTTTTTCCAGATCCCGTTCCGCAATTTCGCAGGCTTTTCCCAGCCCGACTATTTCCAATATATTTTCAGTTCCGGGACGTAATCCTTGTTCCTGATTCGCTCCAAACATAATATTTTCCAGATGTACCCCGTCCCCGATATACAAAGCACCCACACCTTTGGGAGCATACATTTTATGACCAGCTATCGAAAGCATATCGACACCGAGTAAGTTTATATCTACCGGAATTTTCCCAACAGATTGAGCTGCATCCGTATGAAAGATTATCTCATTTTTTTCGGCAATTTCAGAAATCTCTTTTATTGGCTGAATAGTTCCAACTTCGTTATTTGCATGCATAATCGTGATGAGTATTGTTTGAGATGTAATTGCTTTTTCCAGTTCTGGTAAATTCACCATTCCGTATTTATCAACTGAAATGTAAGAAACATTAAAACCATTCTTCTCTAAAAATTTACAGACTTCAATTACGGCCGGATGCTCGATCGTGGAAGTGATAATATGATTACCTTTTTCCCGATTTGCATAAGTGAAGCCTTTAATAGCAAAGTTGTTCGATTCAGTTCCACCACTGGTAAAGATGATCTCGTTGGGAGAGCAATTAATCAATCGGGAAATTTGCAGACGGGCATTCTCTAATGCCTTTTTTGCTTGAATTCCATACCCGTGCGAACTGGAAGGATTTCCAAAATGCTCATTCAGGTAAGGAAGCATTGCTTCCTTCACTTCTTTATTGATAGGCGTAGTAGCATTATAATCCAGATAAATTGGTTTCATAGGTTTCCCTTGATATGTTTTGTTTTTTTTAAGAAGGTTCGCGTTCGGTTTCACGAAGTTTTATATCTTCAAATTTGAAATTCTTTTCCTTAAAAAGAGTAAGGCATATCTTTGTAGTATCCTGATCATATTGATTATTATCGTTTTCTTCGATTTCACGGAGAGCTTCATTTACTCCAAGTGCTGGACGGTAAGGTCGGTTTGAGGAAATTGCTTCTACAACATCTGCTACATTCAATATTCTTGCTTCCAGAAGGATGTCAGTTCCTTTCAAACCACGAGGGTAGCCAGAACCGTCCATTTTCTCATGATGCTGATAAACAATATCAGCAACTATATCCGGGAAATTGATCTTTTTTAGAATGTCATACCCAGCTTCAGAATGTATCTTTATCAGGTTAAATTCGCAGTCGGCAAGTTTACCTGGTTTACATAGGATTTCCGAGGGCAGATTAATCTTGCCAATATCATGTAGAATAGCCGCTATCCTTAGTATATCAAGGCGTTTTCTATTGAATCCCATTTCTCGAGCAATAGCCAAGGCTAAGGTAGCAACTCTCTTTTGATGGCCTGATGTATAAGGATCCCATACTTCAATAGCTGCTATTAACGCATTAACAATTTTCTCCATTAAATCTCCAGAGGACAGAAACTATTAAGTAAAAGAAAAAAAAATTGTCTTTACGTCAATTAATAAATATTATTGGATTAAAGAAAAGTGATTTTCTGTAGAATTTATTATTATCGAGGAGTAGTTCTAATCTTAATTTCCTCGAACTGAAATCCTTTTTCATTAAAGAGTGTTGTACAACTTTTTACAACTTCCGGATCATAAAATATACCTGCATTATTGGTGATTTCTGCCAGAGCATCCTCGAT
>JAUXIJ010000060.1 GCA_030621085.1 Candidatus Cloacimonadota bacterium
AAATTCCAATCCTTGCCCTTTAAAAAGGCTGTGATATTCACCGGAAAATAGTTCTGAAACCAGATTCCTGGTGGTTATCTCTATCTTCCTGATCCTTCTAATTATTTCAGATGTTTCCATTTTTACCAGAAAATAGTTTACGGAACTTCAATTTCATCAAAAAGTTTACTTACAATATCTTCCTGGGTTATCTGTTCTGCTTCGGCTTCATAAGTAAGAATTACACGATGGCGGAGAATATCTTTACCAATAGCTTTAATGTCGTCTGGAGTAACATATCCGCGATGTTCCAGGAAAGCATGTGCTTTTGCAGCTTGCGCCAGATAAATGGAAGCACGGGGAGAAGCACCGCATTCTATGAGGTCAGCAAGTTCATGTAAATTCTTGAATTTGTCAGGCTCTCGAGTGGCAAAAACAAGATCCAGAATGTAATCTTTTATTTTGTTTTCCATGTAGATGTCATTGATCAATTTTCTCATTTCGATTATATCTTTTGGTTTTACAACTGCTTTAACGGGGATTTTATCCATACTTACCATACGTTCCATGATATTGTATTCCTCATCGCGGGAAGGATAATTTATAAGCAGCTTGAGCATGAATCTGTCAACCTGAGCTTCCGGCAGGGGATAAGTTCCCTCCTGTTCAATGGGATTTTGTGTAGCCATCACCAGGAATGGTTTAGGAAGAGGATAGGTGGTATCACCGATAGTTACCTGTCTTTCCTGCATAGATTCCAACAGTGCCGACTGCACTTTTGCTGGTGCTCTGTTGATCTCATCTGCAAGAATAAAATTAGCAAAAAGAGGACCCTTTTTAGGAACGAACTCAGTTGTTTTCTGATTATAAACAAGTGTTCCCACAAGGTCTGCAGGAAGAAGGTCTGGTGTAAACTGGATACGTTTGAAGGTGGCGTTAATTGTACTTGCCATTGTGCTTACAGCTAAGGTTTTAGCCAGACCCGGTACCCCTTCCAACAGGATGTGTCCATCTGCTAAAAGACCCACCAGCATGCGTTTGATCATGTATTCCTGACCAACAATAACTTTACCGGCTTCCTCTTTTATCTTTTCGATAATCTGACTTTTTTCCATAACTTTCTTATTAATTTCTTCTATTTTCATAATTCCTCCAGAATATGAATACTTAGTTACTAATAAAGTTACATTTATTTTTTAATTATTTCTGACTTGATTATTTTTCCGTTTATTCTCTTAAAGTGAATTTGTATTACTTTAGCAGAAATGTCTATTACAATATAAGTTGCTTTTCTTTTTCTATCCTTTTTGCTTTTTAAGTGTCCGGGATTCAAATATTGGATTTTGTTTATTGTTTCAAAAGATAAATTATGTGTATGACCGAACAGCACTAAATTTGTATGAGTTGAGATCTTTTTCAAATCGTTCACATTGTGTACCAGCAGGAAATTCCATCCTGAGAGAGATATTTCTTGAATAGCAGGAATGGAACCATCAATGTAACCAGCATGAAAGATTCCGGGAACTTTGATTAATTTTTTATTTTCCAGGAGGTCAGGATTTTCATCCATATCTCCGTAGTTATCACCAAGATGGAAGATATGAGTTATTCTAGTTTCATTTGTAATGGCTTGTCTCAGGAGTTTCTGATTTCCATGCGTGTCAGAAAGAATTATTATTTTTTTCATAAAACAAGGGATAATTGTTTTTCTACATTTTTTCAGGTGCGGAAATTCCCATCAAACCAAGTGATTTCGCAATTACGTTTTTAACGGTAGAGATAAGATATAATCTGCTAAGGCTAAGCTCTAAATTATTTTCATTAATAACTTTAAATTTTGCATAATATTTATGGAACATACCTGCCAGTTCATGAACATATATCGCTAATCTGTGCGGTTCACGGTGTTCTGCGCTAGCTATAAGAACAAATGGAAGTTCGAGCATTTTTTTAATAATATTTATTTCATCTTCCTGTTTTAGTTTTTTCAAGAATTTGATATCAAAAGATTTTAGATCAAATTTAGCTTTTTTTGCTTTTTTCAGGATACTGCTAATTCTGGCATGAGCATACTGGCAGTAATAAACCGGATTTTCGCTAGATTTCTTTTTTGCCAGATCCATATCGAAATCGAGATGGGCACTGGGTTTTCGATTCAGGAAGAAATAACGTGCAGCATCTCTTCCAACTTCTCTGATGAGATCGTCCATAGTAACTATTGAACCTGTACGTTTGGACATTTTAACGATCTCACCATCTTCCAGGAGATTGATATGCTGCAAATAAACAACTTCAAGTTTATTTAAATCCAGTTTTAAAGCTTCAATGGCAGCTTTCAATTTTGAAACGTGCCCGTGATGGTCCGGTCCTAACACATCGATAATATAATCGAAACCTCTTTGATACTTAGTAAGGTGGTAGGCTATATCCGGAACGAGATAAGTGGGATTACCATCTGTTTTAATAAGTACTCTATCCTTTTCGTCTCCGAACTGAGTAGAAGAAAACCAGATAGCATCGTCTTTTTCATAAGTACAGTGTGCTTCGGCAAGATAGCTGAGAGCTTCTTCCAGGATCCCTTCCTGTCTTAATTTTCTTTCAGACATCCAATTATCAAATTTTACACCAAATTTATCCAGACTTGCAACCTGCATGATATGAATTTCTTCCAGTGCAAAATCCCTCATGCGTTCGAATCGGTCTTTTTCTGCAATATGAAATAATTTAGAACCATCGATAGCGTTCAATTTGATAGCCAGTTCTTTAACATATTCACCATGATATGCTTCAGAAGGAAACTCTTGAAGATGTTCTCCATGTAATTCTCTGTAGCGTAATTCCAGGGATTCTGCCAGAATGTCTACCTGGTTACCGGCATCGTTAACATAAAACTCACGGAATGCCTTAAAACCCACAAAATTCATGATTCTGTAAAGTGTATCACCATAAACTCCTGCCCGCGCATTTACTACATTGAGAGGTCCGGTAGGATTGGCACTAATGAATTCTAAAAGAACTTTTTTTCTTTTACCGTAATTTGATGAGCCGAATTTTTTTTTGTTTTTAACAATATCAACCAGAGCTTTATGGTAAACACTGTTTGACAGGCGGAAATTAATAAAACCAGGTCCGGCAACTTCGGCTGATTTATAGTCTTTTTTTCTGGAAAACACTTCAATAATATTTTTTGCCATTTCACGTGGTTTAAGTTTATTCTTCTTTGCGTTTAGAAGGGCTACATTTGTAGAGAAATCGCCATGTTCAATAATATTTGGAACTTCCACAGTAAAATTCACATCGAATTTATAGTTAAGCTTTTTTAAAGTTTTTTTAATATCCAGTATAATTTTTTTCTTAATCATGAACGGGGTCTATTTTTCCTCTTGCTTTAGGTGCTATTTTATATATATCCTCAATTTTGTAATAGTTTCTTTTTTCAATATTGAAAATATGAACAATAATATCTGCCAGATCAATAAGTATCCAGGAGGCTGTATTCATTCCCTCCACAGATAACGGCTGGATGCTGTTTTCTTTTACTTTTTGCAGAATATGTTCTGCAATTGCCCTGATATGTAGATCACCTGTTCCATTGCAAATAATAATTGAGTCGGTGAAATCGGTTTTACCTTTTACATCGAGATGAATTATATCTTCTGCTTTTTTATCTGCAGCCCATTCGATTATTTTTTTTACACTTTCCTTATGATCCAAATTTATTGCTCCTATTTATTTAAAGTATTTACCATAATCATTACCCAGAATAATCTGCATATCCTCGATCGTATTTGCATCTAATGCATATATTCTTCTATTGATACCAGTAATTTTCATTAGATATGCTATTTTTTTTTTATCATTCTTTTTCACGACAATTATTGTTTTGTTGTAAATGAACATATTCCTCTCCACATTTTTCCAGGCGATTATATCTAGATTCCGGACATCTTTGTTAATAAGAAATTCCTTAACATCTTTTGCTGCTCCGTCAAAACCACATCCGTTCAATATTGTAAGTTTCAAAGATGTTTCCGGCATTTTATCTTCTGTTATTCTACTTTCTTTCTTCTTAAAGATCAAAAAAAATGCAACTATAATAATTAAACAAAATAACGATATAATTACTATTGATGCTCTTTTCTCAGCGGGGGACAAATTATTTTTCGTCTTTCTCATTGTCAAACTGTTCTTTTAAGAGCTTATAAGCCCTGTCAAAGGATTCAGGAATTACTCGAGTACCTGCTGTTGAAGTAATAAAACTTGCATCTCCCAGCCAGCGTGGAACAATGTGAACATGTAAATGCTCATCTATTCCTGCGCCCGCAGCTTTACCAATATTTATTCCCACGTTTATGCCATCTGGAGAATATACTGTATTTATAACCTTCTCACAAAGTTGAACGGTTTTAAACAAGTCATTCATTTCTTCATTTGAAAGATCTGTTAACTTTGCTGCATGCTTGTTTGGAACAACCATAAGATGTCCATTATTGTAAGGGAACGTGTTCATAATAACAAAACTGAGTTCACTCCTGTAAAGTATGAGGTGTTTTTCATCTTCCTTCTGATCAGGTTTAAGGCAAAAAATGCATTCTTTTCCTTTTTTGGAAATTATATATTTCAACCGCCAGGGTGAATATAGGATATCACTCATTTTTTTCTCCTAATTCTCGAAATGATCCTGCCTTCTGTAAAACTCATTTTCCAAATTTGATAGCTGCTCTTGGGAATTAACTCCCGAAGCTTCGATCATATCTTCCAGAATAACAGAACTAACTAATTTACCTTCTTCATTTAATATATCAAGAGTATCAGTGAGATAATATTCTTCCTGATTGTTATTATTTGTTACCTTTTCAAGCGCTAAAAACAAGCTCTGAGCCTCGAAACAGTAAATACCTGTATTTATCTCCATAATTTGCTTTTCCCTGTCTGTAGCATCCTTGTATTCGACTATACGCTGTACACTATTATCTTTGTTGCGAACTATCCTGCCATAACGTAATGCATCTTTCATTACTGCTGTAAGTACAGTGCAGGCAGCATTTTTTTCCCTGTGATGTTGAAGCATTCTTTCCAACGTCTGATATCGAAGTAGAGGTACATCACCGCAAAGCACAAATATATCTCCAGAAAAATCCTGAAATTCTTTTTCTGTTACCATTACAGCATGACCGGTACCATTTTGCTCAATTTGCTCAACGAATTTTATTTTATCGTTAGCAGGAACAGTATCGATAACCAAATCCTTTTTATAACCAACTACCACCACGATCAATTCACTATCTACTTTCTTTGCAGTTTCCACAACTCTATTGATCATTGATTTACAACCAAGTTCAAAAATGACTTTAGGTTTTTCAGAATTCATTCTTATACCCTGACCAGCCGCCAGGATGATCGTTGCAACTTTTCTCATTTAAGCTCTAAGTATAATTCTTTGATTTTTTTATTAATTACAGGATGTATAAAATCAGGGCAGATTTCATTTAGAGAGTACAGAACAAATTCTCTATTATGCAAGTCTGGATGGGGAATAGTGAGCTTCTGCGAATTTATTATTTGATCATTATAAAAAAGAATATCAATATCGATCGTTCTTGGTCCCCATTTTTCATTTCTTTTCCTGCCGAGTTCATTTTCCACAGTAATGCATTTGGAAAAAAGATTTTCTGCAGGAATATCTGTATCTATCTCGATAACACTATTAATGAAATAAGGCTGATCTATATTACCGTAAGGTTTTGTTTCTATCATTGAACTTCTTGTTGTGATATGTATTTCCGGGTCGGAAGATAACCGTGAAATGGCATTCTTAATGTTCTCTTCTCTATTGCCAAGATTGGAACCCAGACCCAGGTAACAGATCATCGGCTTCTTTCCATTTCTACTTCTACGGAACTTAACGATCCGTTTATAGGAACCGCTGGTTTTTTGATCTTTACATTTGCCTGGATTATAGTAGGAAAATTTTTCAGGATCGAATTAAGAATAGTATTTGCACAAACTTCTAATAAATAAAATTCTTTCTTTTCTAAAGTATGTTTAATAATTTCGTAAACTTTTGTATAGTCTATCGTATCTTCCAGATGTTTTATCTCTTTGTCATGGGCAGAATCGGATTCATATGAAAAATTCACAATAAAGCGCTGTCCAAGTTTTCGCTCTTCAGGATGAACTCCATGATACCCGTAAAAAACCATTTCATGTAAATGAATCTTCATTTCTCCACCTTTTCAATAATTTTAAATATGATTTTTTCAGTGTACTTTTTATCAATAAAATATATTGTGATGCCACTTAACATTAAGCCAGCAAAAGAAAAAAGTATTGAAAAATTCTCTGAAAACCAGAATAGATATTTTCCCAAACCATAGAATAACAGCATCGAGAGAATTGGGAATATGAAAATAATAAATGAAGAAAAAACCCTCATGCTGGCAGAAACCTGCACTTTTATTAAATCACCTTCGCTTAGTTTTATATCGGTTTTTATTTTATGACGAATCTTTCTATCTGCTCCCTGGCAAACGCTGTGCATTGCACATTTATCACAAGACACATTGGTTTGCATTTCAATAAAAATAAATCCATCTATAATCTTTTTCACAACTGCCAGGTCTTCGTGTTGGTTTTCCATTTATTCCTTCATTTTGTTTATAATAGATGATGTAGAATGTCCTTCTTTATAGGAAAGGCTTCGTACACTGCCGCCATTTGCCAGAACAATGTCTGCACCAACGATCTCATCCGGTTTCCAATCACCACCTTTTACCAGCACATCAGGTTTGACGTGATCTATTAACATGTAGGGCGTATCTTCTTCAAATATAACTATATAATTAACAGTAGCAAGTCCGGATAGAACTTTTGCTCTGTTTATTTGAGAATTTATTGGACGGTTTTTACCTTTCAACCTTTTCACCGATTTATCGCTATTCAATCCAATTATGAGAACATCGCCCAATTCTACTGCTTCCTGCAGATATTCTACATGTCCTGCATGAATGATATCAAAACAGCCGTTAGTGAAGACTATTTTCTTACCTGCTTCTTTTAAATCTTTAACAATTATTGCAATTTCAGCCCACGTTTTTAATTTCATATTACCTCACCGGGTAGTTGCCGTCGAAACAGGCACAGCAATAATCATGGGGTTTGGAAACAGTCTTTCTAAGATCTTCTATCTGTAAATATTTTAAAGAGTTGGCACCTATGAATTCACGAATTTTTTTGATACTTCTATTATTGGCTATCAACTCTTCGCGGGTAGGTGTATCTATGCCATAAAAGCAGGAAAATTTGACCGGGGGAGAACCTATCCTTACATGAACTTCCTTTGCACCTGCTTCTTTGATCATTTTAACCAATTTGCGGATGGTTGTTCCACGTACAATGGAATCATCGATGAGAACGACATTTTTGCCATCGAAAAAGTTAGGAAGAACGTTAAATTTCTGGTAAACGCTTTCATCGCGTATGGTCTGTTCCGGTTTAATGAAAGTTCTTCCTACATAATGATTTCGGATCAATCCTAATTCAAAAGGAACTCCTTTTTGTTTGGCATATCCCAGGGCAATGAAATTTGAAGAATCAGGAACAGGAACTACTACATCCGGTTTAAGATCATCAGCCTTTGCAAGCTGTGCACCTATCTTTTCCCGTACTTTATACACGTTCTCACCAAAAATGAAACTGTCCGGTCGGGAAAAATAGATATGTTCGAAAATGCAGTGCCGGTTTGTTTTAGTTTCCCGGAAATCGTTTGGATCCTGATTAATAGATTCAATGCTGTTATTTGAACAAATCAGGATTTCAGCCGGTTTAACTTCTTTTGTCCAATCCATATAAAGTATATCGAGTGCACAACTTTCTGAAGCTACAACGAAAGTTCCTTCTTTTGTTTTACCGTAGTTCAATGGACGAAAACCATAAGGATCGCGAAAAGTGTACATTTCAGTTTTGGTTGCAAGTATGCTGGAATAAGCTCCTTTAACATTTTTCATTAGTAATTTTATTGAATCTATAATACTACAATTTTCTTTTTCAATGTGATAAACAACAAATTTAAGTAAAAGTTCACCATCATTACTACTGGAAAAGTAAACTCCTTTTTCTTCCAGTTCTTTGCGTAGTTCTGCATAATTTACGATATCACCATTACTGGCCAATGTATAAGAAGGACCGGAAAGTGTTTCCACGATATGCGGTTGGGAATTATATATAGACGATGCTCCCCGTGTAGGATAGCGTACATGTCCAATGGCAATGTGACCTTTCAGGAAATCAAGTTTATGTGGATTGAAAACTTCTTTTACCAAACCCATTTTCTTTCTGAGTTTAATCGTTGTGCCGTTATTCACAGCCATTCCGCAGCTTTCCTGTCCACGGTGCTGCTCGGCAAATAATCCCAGCGTAGCCATTTCTGCCGATCTCTTATTATTAAAAACTCCGATGATCCCACACATTAATTATCTCTCCTGTTTTTAAAACTAATTCTATTTTCATTGCCGTCAATTATTCTTTTAATATTCGTTTTATGCCGTATGATGATAAAGATCATTATAAGAAAAATAAAGATCAATAGCTCAACATCTGCAAATCTATTCCTTAAATTTACGATTAGTTCTACCAGGAAAAACACGAACGCTGCCACCATCGAGCCCAAAGAGACATATTTACTTATCCATACAGTAACCACAAAAACAATCAGTGCAATTGCAATAGGCAGTGGTGAAAGAGCGATGAACACTCCAGCCGATGTAGCTACACCTTTTCCACCTTTGAATTTGAGGAAGATAGTGAAGATGTGACCTATGATAGCAAAAAGACCTGCACAAATTAGAAAGAGATTTGTCGGTTCGGAAACAAGTTGTTTTCCAATCTGTAAAGCTAAAAAGCCTTTTCCAATATCGATGAGCAGGGTAATAATACCTATCTTTGTTCCCAGTACGCGAAGGGCGTTTGTGGCACCCACATTACCGCTGCCATATTGGCGAATATCGATACCTTTAATAAATTTTCCCATCAGGAAACTTGTGGGAATGCTTCCAAGAAGATATGATAATACAAAACTTAAAATAATATTATAAATCATCTGCAGATCTTCCTCTGAAAAATGTTTTTATAGATGCTCCTTCGAATTTGAAGGTTTCACGTAACTGGTTGTTCAGATAACGCTTATAATGCGTGGTAATCAATTTCGGATCGTTGCAGAAGAAAACAAAAGTAGGAGGATGCGTTTTTACCTGAGTGCAAAAATATATCTTTGTGTGCTTTCCACTGGAATGAGTGGGTGGAAATTTCCCGATTACTTTTTCCAGGAATCTATTCAATTCGGAGGTTGGAATTCGTTTCCTGCTTTCTTTTTCCACCTTCAATATCAAATCTAATATTTTTGATACCCGCTGACCTGTTAATGCAGAGATAAATACAACAGGAGCAAATTCCACGAACCTTAGTTCAGAACGGATCTGTTCTATATATTCACCCACTGTAACATTGGTCTTTTCTATTAGATCCCATTTATTGTAAAGAATAATGATATCTTTGAAATTGCGAGAAGCGTATGAAACTATTTTCTGATCCTGAGTAGAGATTTCACTGGTTGCATCCAGAACGATAAGAACAACATCTGCCCGGTTAATGCTTTCTATAGTACGCATAGTACTGAAATATTCCACACCGTATTTGATGCGTTTTTTTCTTCTTAGACCGGCAGTATCGATGAAGGTAAAATTTTTCCCGAAATGAGTGATTGATGTGTCAATTGAATCTCGTGTTGTGCCTGGAATATCTGTTACAATATTGATATCTTGCCCGGTAATGCGGTTAACCAGGGATGATTTACCCACGTTTGGCTTTCCTACTATAGCTATCTTTATGGAATCATCCTTTTCCGGTTGAGAAGGTACTGCATTGATATGTTTGATCACTTCATCCAGGAAGTTCCCGATATTCCTGCCCTGGATTGCAGCAATAGGAAAGGGTTCGCCAAAGCCAAGCTGCATGAAATCATAGATTTCCAATTCATCTTTTTCGTTATCCACTTTGTTGACCACCAGCATCGCTTTCTCTCTATGATCGGAAAGAATTCGTGCGATTTCCATATCGATATCCGTTGTGCCTGTTTTTGCATCTACCAAGAACAGTATCAAGTCGGCTTCTTCGATAGCCACCTCTGCCTGGAATTTAACTGCTTTATCAATACTGTCTGAAGATTTAGGAATTATGCCGCCAGTATCTACTACAACAAAGTATTGTCCTGTCCATTCGGCTTCTTCGTATTTGCGGTCACGCGTCACACCCTCTTCAAAATCCACAATTGCACTGCGTTTCCGGCATATCCTGTTGAAGAGTGTTGATTTACCTACATTTGGTCTGCCAACTATTGCAACCACGCTTTTTTTCATATATTCTCGTACCTTTGATTACTGCTAATTCGCAGGTCAATCTTCGCTGTACGATGAATTTGTCAAATTAAAATCACAAATTAATAACTACAGGTAAGTTACAAAATATTATGCTTGACACCATAAGGGATTAGCAATTTCTCATCCTTCAAAAAATAAACTTTCAGGGAGGATAAATGATAGAAAAAAAACTCATCGAAAAAGTCATCGATAAAGCTCTTTCCAAAGGTGCGGATTTTGCGGAAGTATTCGTGGAAGATACATACAATTCACGCATAAATTTTTATGATAGCAAAACAAAACAGAATATAGTAGGAAAAGATTTCGGTGCCGGAGTAAGGATTTTTTATGGAACAACTGCCATTTATGCTTATACGAACGACTTGAATGAAAAATCTCTTCTAACTGCCGCAGATGCTGTGAGCAAGGCTGCAAAAGGTAAATCTATTATTCAACCGATAGATCTTACAAAAATAGAATTCGAGAATATTCACCCCATTCAAATACCCAATAACACTGTTGCCAAAAGTGATAAGATAGATTTTATTAGAAAAATTAATAAAGCATCCCGTAATTACAACAAATTAATATCTCAGGTTGATATTAATTTAATTGAAAAAATACAGAAGGTTCTTATCGCAAATAGTGAAGGATTATGGGCAGAGGATAGCCGAACATATTCCCGCGTTTCAGTCCGATCCATTGCATCCGATGGAAAGGAAAAGCAAACCGGAACAGAAGGACCCGGAGGACACGCCGGATATGAATTTTTCAATAGACTCGATCCTTTAACACTGGGAGAGCATACAGCACAAATTGCTGTTACCATGCTAAAAGCTGATTATGCACCAAGCGGTAAATTTCCTGTAGTAATCGATAATGGTTTTGGTGGTGTGATATTCCACGAAGCCTGTGGACATTCTCTGGAAACCACTTCTGTAGCTAAAGGTGCTTCGATATTTACCGGTAAACTTGGAAAGCAGATCGCTAATCCGATAGTTACTGCCATTGACGATGGAACCATTCCCAATGAATGGGGCAGCGAAAACATAGATGATGAAGGAATGCCTACCAAAAGAACTGTTCTTATAGAAAATGGCATCTTGAAATCTTACATGGCAGATAAAATGGGCAGCATTAAAACAGGTTATGAACGTACCGGAAGCGGTAGAAGGCAATCTTATAAATTTGCTCCGGCTTCCAGGATGACGAACACTTTCATCACACCTGGTAAAAGTAAATTAGAAGATCTGATAGCATCTGTAGAATATGGAATTTATGCAAAAAAAATGGGTGGTGGCTCTGTGATGCCCGGTACAGGGAATTTTAATTTTGCGGTAGGAGAAGGATACATTATTCGTAATGGGAAAATAGCGGAACCTGTTCGTGGTGCAACTCTCATAGGAAATGGGGCAGAAGCATTAATGAAGATCAGTATGGTTGCCGACAACCTGGCTATGGCTCAGGGAATGTGTGGTTCGGTAAGTGGAAGCGTTCCTACAAACGTAGGTCAGCCAGCCATTAAGATCGACGAAATAATAGTCGGTGGAAGAAAGTAGGAGGACAAGATGTACGAAAAGGAATTCAAATTCATATTCGATTACGCAAAAAATAAAGCGGATGACATTGAGATCTTGCTTTTTGCAAATAACTCATTTTCAGTGAGAATAAATAAGCAGGAGATAGAATCTTTTAATTATGCAGATGCAAAAGGCATTGGTGTACGCGTGATAAAGGATGGAAAAGTAGGATATTCATATACCGAGCAACTTGAAGAAGCCACATTTAAAAACATCGTAAACGAAGCACTGGAAAACGCAAAATACACCGAAGATAACGATATAGTTATCCTGGAAAACCATCCGGCAATTGATACAAAATTAGAAGTTTATTCTGAAGCTTTGGATAAAGTCGATGTAATTGAAAAGATCCAATTTTCCAAAGATCTGGAAAAATTCGCATTGGAAGCGGATAAACGCGTTTTCAACGTGCCATATGCTTTGATGGGAAACGGTACATCTTACTCTAAAATTGCTAACAGCAAAGGATTGGATAAAGAGGAAAAATATAATAATGCATATGCATATGTTCTTTCACTAACACAGGAAAAGGATGATAAAAGAGATGGATTGGAATTCGTCATCGGACGCGATTTTAGTAAATTCGATGCAAAGAAAATGGCAGAGAAAAGCGTAGAAAAAAGTACTGCCCTGCTGGGCGGAGAACCTATTGAATCGGGTTCTTACGCTATTGTATTCAATAATGAAATGATGGCAACAATGCTGGCAACCTTTTCCGGTATATTTAGTGCTAAAGCAGTTCAGGAAGGCAAATCACTCCTGAAAGGTAAACTGCATAAAACAATAGCGAATAATAATGTAACTATTATTGACGACGCTCTTCATCCTAATGGGCTTGCTTCCAGGAGTTTTGATAGTGAAGGATATCCATCGCAAACTAATATTCTGATAGAAAACGGAACACTTAAAACCTTCCTGCAAAATACGCAGACTGCACGCAAAGATGGTGTGAAATCTACAGGAAATGGCAGTAGAACTTATAAAAACACATTAACAATCGCTCATTCCAACTTCTTCCTGAAACCCGGAACTTGCAAACAAGAAGAACTTCTAATGCAACACGATAAAACGATTGAAATAGTTGCTCTGCAGGGAATGCATTCTGGTGCTAATACTATTTCAGGTGATTTTTCACTTTCGGGTGAAGGATTCCTATTCGAGAAGGGTATAAGAAAACACTCTCTCAAACAATTCACAGTTTCCGGCAATATACTTAAACTTTTGCAGGACGTGGAAATGATAGCAGATAATTTCAAATTCAACATGAGTTCCATCGGTGCTGCATCTGTGCTGGTGAAAGAACTGGCGATTAGCGGGTAATTATAAGTATATAAATGCTTTAAAGAAAGTGGAGGAAAATTATGATACAAAAAGAATATCCGTATCGATTATGGAAATTAGGTTTTGATTTTAAAAGGTATGCAGAGGTAATATTCAAAAATAAAATTAATTGTGCTGGCTCACGACCATTCTATTTTATGATTGGTCATTCTTATGAATTAATTCTAAAATCATTTCTGCTTACAAAAGGAATTGAATTAAAGACGTTAAAAAAAAATAAGTATGGTCATAATCTTTTAAATTTATTTAAATTAGCAATGAAATATAAAAAATTTCAGGAAATCCTAGGAATTAAAGAAATTGAATCAAATGTAGATTTACTTAACACATATTATAAAGATAAAGATCATGAATATATCGGAGCAGAGATAATGTTTGTAAAACATCCAATAGTATTATTCGAGGATTTTGATATTTTAAGCGATGTATGTGAAAAAACATGCGAAGCTTTTATTCTCTAAAAATTTAACAATCCCCCCAAACGGAGAAGGAACATAAGAAAAGCTTCACTAACTTGACACAAGTCCGCAGGATCTTGTGTTAATTAGAACTACTTTTCAACTTAAGTCAAGATTATCCAGCATCTGCCGGATAACTTAACTCAAGTTTCAGTTTCACCCGCTCGTTACGAAAGTCCTCTTTCGTAACGAACAAATTATTAAATTATTTTATCAATATCATTTTTTTGGTAATAGTTTTCTTATCAGTAACAAACTGGTAGAAATAAATACCGCTGGAAACTCGCTTCCCGTTATCATCTCTGCCATTCCAAATCATTTCGCTGCGCCCGGGACTCATGTAGCAATCAAGCAGGGTTTTCACTTTCTGCCCTTTGATGTTGTAAATTGCTAATTCTACATTACCGGATTCGATTAAATTGCATTTGATAGTGGTTCTGGGATTGAAGGGATTTGGATAATTGGTAATCTGAAGTTGTGTGATGGAAATTTCTTCTTCGGAATTAACTGGATCATAGATGAATTCCAGATTTATTATAACTGTTTCTTCTGTACCATACAAAGCTGAAACACCTGCTGTATAGGAATTTCCAATAATCAAATCATTAAATGTGTATTCGTTGAGAAATGCGCTAACTGTTGATTGATATTCATCATCCAGATAGACGTTGTAACCGGTTGCATTAAAGCCAGCTGGCATTTGCCAGAAAAGTGTTGCATTATATATCTCCAGGTTAATGGGCGCTGCATTGCCGGGAAATTCATAAGCTCCCATATCGATACCGTTGCCGCAAACCCGGGGATTGCCTGCCAGGTCGTAGGCTGGAAGCTCAACTCCATAAGGTAAATCGATGGTACCTGTATCGATGCAGGGTGAATCTGCAGACAAAGCATAAGGCCAATCCGCTCCTAGTCCAAGCCACAATGGATCTTCATCCAGCATGGTTTCATCATCCCAGTTGATAAAATTATTTCCTATTTGCAAAATACCTGGTAATCCATCTTGAATTAGCGAATTATTTGCATTCAGTGTAGTGGGACCAGATGTACTGTTAAGGCAAAGTTGATGAGTGATATTTCCATATAATATGGAATTTACAATATTAGCTTTTGAATAAAACCTTAACTGTACAGCAGCACCTTGCTCAAGTGTTATATTATTGCCAATAGTACTATTGATAATATTCACTTTTGAATTCCAATCTATAAGTAGTGCTGAAGTACGGGGAGTCCACTCAAATCCATTATCAAGATTATTCGTAATTTCAGTGTTTAGAATATTGATAATCAACGAATCTGATGAGGTCCCAGATCGATAACAAAATAATTGCAAGCACCCAATGGCTGAGGATGCATTATTTCTAAAAATGCTATTCGAAATATTAAATTCACTTCCATACTTTGTAGAGTAAAAATAGACACTACCAGCAAATAAATTATTCTCGACCGTTAAATTATTTATTGAAATATCATTGAAATTTAATTTTATAGAATTAAAACATGCATTGATATCATGATGATTAGAAATAATAATATTCTCAAATAAAACACCGGTGTTTTCATTCAAATCCAAATCATGTTGATTTCGGGAATTTATTAGTGACAGATTCTTTATTCTGTAATCACTTTGTGGATCTTCTCCATAAAAAAAACCACCATTCAATTCAGCATCCAATATAGTATTTTCTCTGGATTCGCCAACAATATCGATATAACTTTTGATATGAAGTGGAAAATATTGATCATTAAGAGACTGAGAATAAACTCCATTTGCAATATGAATAGTTTTGTGGAATAAGCTGTCCGATCTAATCTTAATAAGTGCATAAGCTATCGACTGGAGTGGTTCAGCAGCAGAGGTTCCGCTATTGTTATTGTCTCCATCCGATGATACATATAGGTCACAGTTGACCTGCTCTACAACCGCATTTTGGATTTCAACAGAAAAATGATCGGGCATTGGAAAACCCGCTCCTCCTGAGCTGGGATAGATAAAATAATAACCTTCTGCCGGATCAATCACGGTGAATGTATCGACTATAATCTCCTGATATGGGCTACCGTGAGTTATGAAAATATCATTTCCTACACCAGCGTAATTTAGATAAATACTATTCAAGTTTTCACTATCAAACGAAACTGATGATGATGTACTACCAATGAGAAGACCGCCAGCAGCATGATGAGCACTATTATTTCTAATAGTAGATCCTGTTAGATTCATATAAGAATTGCAGAGGGCTATACCTCCACCAATAGAATTTGCATTATTGTATTGAATAATACACCCCTCTAATGATATTTGCGATTCAGAAATATACATACCTCCACCAGTTCGATCTGGAGAATATGGGTAGTTATATTGATAACCTATGCCATTTTGAATGACAAATCCACAAATATAAAAAAGCGGTGCTGATTCGATGAGAACTACACTACCATTTTGGAATCCATCAATAATCGTTTGCGAGATATAAGATTCATCACCGGTTGTAAGATAAAGACTACCTATTGTCATGTATTTTTCTATTATCACCAGGTTCTCAAAATAGGTGCCGGGATAAACCAGGATAGTATCGCTATTAGCGCAAGCATCGATACCTTCCTGGATGGTGGTGAAGTTGCCGGTGCCGTCTTGCTTGATGTGCCAAGTAGTGGAAAGTAATAGAGTGCTTAACAAACAAATCGAACAAATGAAATAAAATTTTAATTTCATAATTCCCTCGAACTCACTCCCAACCCCCACTAACTCCCCCTAAATAGGGGGAGAAAAAGAGGGGGTATTGCTTTTATTTCAACAGTAGCATTTTCTTAGTCAGTTCCTTATCTTTGGTTTTGAGTTTGTAGAAATACAAACCGGAACCGACGGATTTACCATCATCATCCTTACCATTCCAGACTATGGATTGTTCACCAGATGAGGTAATACCATTATAAAGAGTTCTTACATTCTGTCCTTTCAGGTTGTAAACAGTAAGCTCGATCTCTTGATCTTGCGTCAAAGAGAAAGATATTTTCGTTTCCGGGTTAAATGGATTAGGATAATTGCCATGTAATACAACGTTATCTGCTACGGGTGTATCATGTTGAGGTTTCTCCAGATCTGTAAATATAACTACCGAACTTTTCTGTTGACCGGAAATCAGGCTTCTTTCTTCGAACAACCCCGTTTCTTTGTTAAGGACCTGGTAGCTAGTTATCGGAGTTCTTACTCCCCGGTTGTTTGTAACGATCTCGAAGTTAAAAGGAATCGGATCACGAAGTGCATTGCCGGAATAAACCAATATCTGCTCACATGTATCTTGTACTACAACAGCTCCTACGCAAAGATCATCTTCAAAAACGCCTATTTCCAATACATTCTGTGGAATATCCATTACATCGATCGCTTCATAGCTTGGTAAATCATTATAACTGAAATACTCCAATTCCATTCTTTCTTGCTGCTCAGCTTCTTCAATGTCATCCGTCCAGTAAAACTCTTCGATGTCTTCATCGAACACTACAATATAAGATTTTCCATAAACCATGTTTTTATTGGTCGTGGTGGATG
>JAUXIJ010000003.1 GCA_030621085.1 Candidatus Cloacimonadota bacterium
GTTGATAGTATTAGACCCGAAGCCTGGTGATCTACCCATGTCCAGGTTGAAGTCACGGTAACACGTGATGGAGGACCGCACCAACCGATGTTAAAAAATCGGTGGATGAGGTGTGGGTAGGGGTGAAAGGCCAATCAAACCAGGAGATATCTGGTTCTCTCCGAAAACTGTTTAGGCAGTGCCTTGCGGTAGAGTTATGGAGGTAGAGCACTGGATGGGCTAGGGGGCATACCAGCTTACTGAACCCAACCAAACTCCGAATGCCATAACTTGGTCCGTGGGAGACAGCGTGCGAGGGATAAGCTTCGTACGCGAGAGGGAAACAACCCAGACCGACGGCTAAGGTCCCCAAATGTATGCTTAGTGAGGAAGGATGTATTATTGCTCAGACAGCCAGGATGTTGGCTTAGAAGCAGCCATCATTTAAAGAGTGCGTAATAGCTCACTGGTCGAGTGGTAGTGCACCGAAGATGATCGGGACTTAAGCATATTACCGAAGCCGCGGATTGACCACTAAATTATGGATATGGGAATTTATAATTTAGTATTAAGAAGTGTTCATAGTTTAGTGGTCAGTGGTAGGAGAGCATTCCAATCAGCGTAGAAGGAGAGCTGTAAGGCGATCTGGAGCGATTGGAAGAGACCATGCCGGCATGAGTAGCGATAATGTAAGTGAGAAACTTACACACCGAAAGCCTAAGGTTTCCTGAGTAAAGATAATCTTCTCAGGGTTAGTCTGCCCCTAAGGCGAGTCAAGCGAGCTTGAGTAGCTGATGGGAATCAGGTTAATATTCCTGAACCGACTGTAATGAGTGATGGAGTGACGCAGTGATGCTCCGGAGACGGGTATTGGACATCCCGTTGAACACGTGTAGATTAGCTGATTGGCAAATCCGTCAGCTTTTATTCGAGGCGTGGGACGAGAGACCTGGTCTCAAAAGTCCGGTTATAGACGCTGCCTAGAAATAGCTTCTAAACGTTGAATTACAGTTGACAGTACCGCAAACCGACACAGGTAGGCGAGGAGAGTATCCTAAGGTGTTCGAGAGAATTCTGGTTAAGGAACTCGGCAAAATGACCCCGTAACTTAGGGAGAAGGGGTGTCCGGCTTAGTGAAGGAGTTTACCTTCTGAGCTTTGACGGATCGCAGTGAAGAGGTCCAAGCGACTGTTTATCAAAAACACAGGTCTATGCGAAGACGCAAGTCACGGTATATAGACTGACACCTGCCCGGTGCTGGAAGGTTAAGTGGAGGGGTTAGCTGCTTGCAGCGAAGCTCTGAAGTGAAGCCCCAGTAAACGGCGGCCGTAACTATAACGGTCCTAAGGTAGCGAAATTCCTTGTCGGGTAAGTTCCGACCTGCACGAATGGTGTAACGACTTGGACGCTGTCTCAACCAGGAGCTCGGTGAAATTGAATTGGCGGTGAAGATGCCGCCTACCCGCGAACGGACGGAAAGACCCCGTGAACCTTTACTGCATCTTGACATTGTGGTTTGGTATAGTATGTGTAGGATAGGTGGGAGGCTATGAAGCTGGATCGCTAGATTCGGTGGAGCCACCCTTGAAATACCACCCTTATTGTATTGGATTACTAACGTGTGTAGTTAGCCTGCATGCGGACATTGTCTGGAGGGCAGTTTGACTGGGGCGGTCGCCTCCTAAAGTGTAACGGAGGCTCACAAAGGTTCCCTCAGGCTGGTTGGTAATCAGCCGTAGAGCGTAAAGGTATAAGGGAGCTTAACTGCGAGACTGACGGGTCGAGCAGATACGAAAGTAGGTCTTAGTGATCCGGCGGCTCTGTATGGAAGGGCCGTTGCTCAAAGGATAAAAGGTACTCCGGGGATAACAGGCTGATAGTGCCCAAGAGTTCATATCGACGGCACTGTTTGGCACCTCGATGTCGGCTCAACTCATCCTGGGGGTGAAGCATCTCCCAAGGGTTCGGCTGTTCGCCGATTAAAGAGTTACGCGAGCTGGGTTCAGAACGTCGTGAGACAGTTCGGTCCCTATCCTTCGTGGGCGCAGGAAATTTGAGGGGATCTGCATTTAGTACGAGAGGACCGGTGCGGACGAACCACTGGTGTATCGGTTGTGGCGCCAGCTGCATTGCCGAGTAGCTAAGTTCGGAATGGATAACCGCTGAAAGCATCTAAGCGGGAAGCCAACCTCAAGATAGATTTCCCCATTAGATACGTTGAAGACTACAACGTTGATAGGTCACAGGTGTAAGCGCAGCAATGCGTTCAGCCAAGTGATACTAATATATCGATTGCCTTATTTTTTATATTTCCTCTATCACACCTCTTTTTTTAGCTAAGCGCAGAGTGCAAAGTGCAAAGCGTTTGGCAACTGTAATAGAGTGAGCCTTTAGTGATGGTGGCTAGTGCGGTGAGGTTACACCTGTTCCCATCCCGAACACAGAAGTTAAGCTCCCCAGCGCCGATGGTACTGCACTGGCGACGGTGTGGAAGAGTAGGTCGCCGCCATCACTAAACGCTCATTTATCTTTTACAAACGCTCCCAAAAAGGGAGCGGTTTTTTTGTATAAGATAATTGTTATTATATTATAGAATTTATATACTATAAGAAATTTATTGCCTTTATATATATTTCTCTAATCTTTGACAAAAAACGGAGGATAAATTGGAAGATCTGTTCATAAAGGAAGAAATCGCTGGATTAAGAAAACAAATTGCTCATCATAACGATATGTATCACAAGAAGACACAACCAGAGATTTCCGATTATGAATATGATCAGTTATTAAAACATCTTCAATCTCTGGAAGAGAAATATCCTCAATATAAAATCGAAGAATCTCCCACACAAAAAGTAAGCTCAGATATCGAAGATAAAGCTAAGATCATTACACATAAAGTTAGAATGTATAGCCTTGAAAATGCTTATTCGTTAGAAGAAGTAAGATCATATTTGTTAAAGATAAAAAAGAATGCCGGTTTTTTCCCGAATGTAATATTGGAACATAAAATAGACGGATTCACAATAAATTTATTTTATGATAATGGAGAACTGAAATATGCTACAACACGAGGAGATGGCTTCGAAGGTGAAGATGTAACGGAAAATGTTAAAACAATAAAATCTATTCCTCATGAGATTAAATATAAAAAACCAATCGAAGTAAGAGGAGAAATCTATCTTCCCATAAAAGAATTTGAACGTATTAATAAGGAACGTGAACAACTTGGTGAAAAGCTTTTTGCCAATCCGCGTAATGCTGCTGCCGGAACTATTAAATTGAAAAACACTGACACTGTCAAAAGCAGGAACCTGAATTCGATCATTTATTCTGTAGGAGCTTTTGAAAATCCGGAAATTCAAACTCAAAAGAAGTTACTTGAATTTCTAAAAGCAATTTTTTTTAGAACTAATGAATTTAATAAAACAGCTTCCAGCTTTGATGAAATCAAAGATTATTGTGAGATTTGGGATAAAAAGCATTATGATCTTGAAGTAGAAATCGATGGTATCGTTATAAAAGTAAATGATTTTGACCTCCAGAAAAAACTTGGTTACACTTCAAAATTTCCTAAATGGGCAGTTGCCTATAAATTTAAAGCAGAAGAAAAAGAAACACAACTTATCGATGTAAAATTCCAGGTGGGAAGAACAGGTGCCGTGACCCCTGTTGCCAATTTTAAACCGGTCTTTATTTCCGGTTCCACTGTTTCAAATGCAACTTTGCATAATGCAGATGAGATAAAAAGACTGGATTTGAAATTAGGGGATTATGTAACGATAATGAAGTCAGGTGAGATAATTCCCAAAATAATAGAAGTGAACTACGATAAACGCCCTGATGATGCACAGGATATTGAGTTTCCCAAAATCTGTCCTGTTTGCGGAACTATTCTTACAAAAGAAGAAGATGGAGCTATAACTTATTGTAATAATATTAATTGTCCTGCCCAGATACAACGGAGATTAGAACATTTTGCTTCACGCGATGCAGTTGATATTGAAGGTTTAGGAGAAGCAGTGGTTAAGCAGCTTCTGGAAAATAATATGATTTCCCGAATCGAAGATATCTATCATATCGATTTTGAGAAATTTCAGTCTTTGGATAGGCAGGGAACGAAATCAGCGGAAAATCTAAAATCAGCTATCGAGAATTCCAAAACACAGAAATTTCATAAGATCTTGTTTGGCTTGGGAATTCGCTATGTTGGTGATAGAACTTCACAAATACTTACAAACAATTTTTCTACTATCGATGAAATGATAAAAGCTGAATTTGAAGAGTTTATAGAAATAGAAGAGATCGGTGAAAAAATCGCACATTCCCTTTATAATTTTTTTCATGATGAAAGAAGCTTAAGAATGATAGAAAGTCTGAAAAAAAATGGAGTAAATTTCCGGAGTGAGAAACAGATTGTTATCAACAAATTAGCAGGCGCAAAATTCCTTGTTACCGGCGCATTAAAGAATTTTACACGAATTGAAATAAAGGAAGAAATTGAAAAATACGGGGGTAAAATAATTTCTTCGGTTAGTAAAAATCTGAATTACCTGATCGTTGGGGAAAATCTAGGTTCAAAAGTAAAAAAAGCTGAGAAACTAGGTACTGTGAAGATAATATCTGAAGATGAATTCTTAGAGATGATTAAAAATGATAGCCACAAAGGCACCAGCCTTCGCTAAAGCTACACTAAGGCAGGAAAAGACACAAAGGAGTGAGATGTTTGACACAGTAACGTCTGGAGAACATCCCCCAAGGAAGTGGGAAACGATAGCAATAATGATGAAGATATTATTTTATTTGATGAAAATTAAAATTCATCTTAGTGCCTTAGTGTCTTCGTGGTTAAAAGAAAAAGACTCTGTGTTCTCTGATTCTCTGTAGCGGATAAAAAAATGAAGATATTAGAACGTTATATCTTGAAAGAAAATTTCAAACCGTTCGTGGTTTCACTATTCGTGGCAACTTTTGTAATGCTTCTGGATAAAATAATTGATCTTTTGAGCCTGATAATAGATAAGAAACTGGATTTTGTAACCATCATTTCTGTTTTTGGTTTAAGCCTTCCTTTTATGTTAGCGCTCAGTGTTCCCATGGCTATTTTATTGGCTTCAATAATGTCTTTTGGCAGATTGTCTGTGGATAATGAACTGGTGGCATTCAAATCTTGTGGTATAAACATTTATACGCTGATGCGTCCAACGGTGATAGCAGCTCTGTTTATTTCAATTTTCATGGTTTTTTTTAACAATGCAATTCTACCGGAAACCAATCATATGCTTAAAAACCTGATGATAAAGGCTAATTACAGGCGTCCGGTAACTGCTATTATACCGGGAACTTTTACCACACTGAAAAAATATACGATCTATGTAAAGGAAAGAGTAGATGAGGAACTTAATGGCATCCTTATATATAGCCGCGAGAGTACGAAATTTCCTCAGACAATATCAGCCGAATGTGGTAACGTATTTCTTTCAAATGGTGGGAATAGTCTGAAAGCTGTTCTTTACAATGGACAAATGCACGAACGTAACTCCAGTGAACCTGAAAAATACCAGGTTAGCCAGTTCAAGAAGTTTACTTTGAATCTTCCCGATCTGGGCTATAAAATGAATGAAGCGAGTTCTGATTACCGGGGTGATCGCGAATTAAGTTCTCGTGCAATGCTGAATATTATTTCGGGGAAAAAGGAAGAAATTATCATTTTGAACGAATCTACTGAAAAGCTTTTAAGTAAGATGGAAAAGCTGAAAGAAGACACACTCAGTATTATTCATAAGAAAGATCTTAAGAAAAATACTAACAATCTTAAAATAAAAAAAGACAAGATTAAAACGCTGGAAGCCGATATCAGGAAATATGAGGTGGAAGTTCACAAGAAATATGCTATTGCATTTGCCTGCCTTATCTTTGTGCTGATAGGTGCTCCTGTAGGTATGATGACAAAGACAACAGGTGTTGGAATGGCATTCTCGGTGAGTGCATTCGTCTTTCTTATTTATTATGGGTGTCTTACGTTTGGCGAAGAACTTGCAGATAAAGGAGTTATCTCGCCGTTCCTGGCAATGTGGATTGCGAACATAATTTTCAGCATAATAGGCGTGTACCTTGTAGTAATATCGGTGAAAGAAATGAAATTTGTGAATTTGAATAAAATAAAAGATAAAACTAATAAATTACTTGGATTGAAATGAGAATATTAGATAAATATCTCCTCAAGGAATACATTAAGACTTTTCTGATCATTATTTTCGCCTTCTCAGTTTTATTCTTTGTAGTAGATGTCTCCGACCGCTTACCCCGTCTTTTGCGTAAAGGTGCACCTCTCGATACTATGATGATCTATTTTCTGCTAAGAATACCATATCTTATTATTCTCACTTCACCCGTAATGGTATTACTCTCCGGGCTTTTCCTGATGAACAATCTTTCCAAATATAACGAATCTGTTGCAATTCGCGGTGCCGGGATCAGTATTGTAAGAATGGTAACTCCTTTGCTCTGGTTCGGATTTATTTTTAGTATTCTAATACTGATATTTGGCGAGTTCGTGTTACCTAAAGCAGAGGAATTCAGGCAGCACGTATATACAGAAAAGATCAAGAACATGAAAGTGGAAGATAAAAAGATGAGGTCTCATATCCATTATCTGGGTAAAGATAACAACCTTTACTACATTGGTTTTTTTGATGGCTATCGTAATCATTTAAAAACGATAGATATTACAACGTTCCACTCACAAACGGGTGAACTGGAAAGAAAGATCACAGCTATAAATGCTGTTTGGGAAGAAGATCACTGGGATTTCATGAATTGTTATATTCGCACATTCAAAAAAGGTAAGCTCAGTGAGATGAAATATTACGATTCGACTGTGATAGATGAGGTGGATGTTACGCCTATAGATTTTATTAAAAGCGCCAAAAAGCCAATGTCCATGAACTTCTTTGAGTTAAATGAGTATATCATCCGTCTGAGAAAAGTAGGTGAAAAGTATAGTAAAGAATTGGTAGAATTAAATCTGAAAGTTTCTTTTCCTTTTGCCAATCTTATTATTTTACTTTTCAGTGTGCCGCTGGTTTCTACTTCCTCGCGCAGCAAAGGAAGAGGTCTGATCTTTGGATTGGGACTCCTGATTTGCTTCATTTATCTTTCTACATTGAGGATATGTCAGAGTTTGGGTTATAATGAAGTTCTCTCTCCAATGGTTGCAGCATGGCTTCCAAATATTACTTTTGCTGTAATCGGTATTTTCTTTGTGATTAAAGCGGAAGTATAATGCGTATTTTAATGATATTGGAAAACACGTTTCCACCAGATGTGCGCGTAGAAAAAGAGATAAAATCTCTTGATACTGCAGGGCATAAAATCGTGCTGGCTTGTTCTGCACCTACATCTCGAGATGAAATCATAACTTGGAATGGTGCTACAATCATCAGGAAGAAAATGTCGCGATTTATTTATAAATCCAGTATTGGTTGTTTAAGATTTCCTTTTTATTTTAATTATTGGAGAAAATTCCTGAAGTATGTATTCAGTAAATATGAATTTGATGCTATCCATCTTCATGATCTGCCACTTGCCAAAGTAGCTAAAGAGTTTTCGGTAAAACATCAAATTCCATTTGTATTGGATCTTCATGAGAATTGGCCAGCTGCTATGAAAATTGCTGTCCACACAAATACATTTCTTGGTAAAATCCTTTCATCAAATAGACAATGGCAAAATTATGAGCGAAAAATGCTATTTCAAGCGGATAAAGTTATCGCAGTTGTTGAAGAGATGAAAGAAAGAATATCTCAACCTGAATTGGATGATAAGAATATTTATATCTTACCAAATACTATTAATTTAAACGATATTTCATTTGAAGGATCAACAGCTAAAAATGGGCACTCAACATTGTTTTATGCGGGTGGGATCAATTTTCATAGAGGTTTGCAGATCGTATTACAGGCACTAAAAGAAGTAAAAAAAGAGATTCCAAATATTCTTTTCAATATAGTTGGAAGTGGTAGTTATGAAAAAGTTCTTAAAAATTATGTAAGAAAAAATAGATTAAAAGGGAATGTAGTATTTTTGGGATGGAAATCGTATGATGAAATGATGGATATTCTTAAAAAAAGTGATATTGCTCTTATTCCTCATCTACGTTCAGAACAAACAGATAATTCATCTCCAAATAAAATTTTCCAATATGCATTTATGAAAAAACCAGTAATTTGTTCTGATTGTAGATCATTGAAACGTTTGATATCAGAAATGAAGTCAGGAGTTGTTTACAAAGATAGAAATTATAAAGAACTAAGTAGAGAGATCATTAGATTATCAAAGGATAAAAAATTAAGAGATAAACTTGGCGAATCAGGGCATGAAGCAGTATTAAATAAATACAATTGGCAAAAAAGCTCTTCTGAGTTACTTAGATTGTATGAAGAGTTGAAAGATTAAATAATGAAAATACTATTAACAGATTTATCATATTTCTACCATAATTATGGTGCTCAGGGAATTCTGCTTCCTTTCATTGAGAAGATCTCGGAAAGTTTAGATGTAGAGATTACTGTTACTGTTTCAAATCCTATTTACTTTAAACAGGATATTCAATTTGCTGCTGATCATGGCTTTAAACTTTTTCTTAAACCACGATTAAAATTTTCATCATTTCTAAAATTTCAGGAACTACAAAAACTAAAAAAATACCGGGAATTGATAAAAAAGCATGATGTGATTATTGATCTTTCTGGAATTGAATTTATTGGGAATCTTCCAAAGCTGATAGTGTGGAAAGATCTGATAAATACTCTTTATACTCAGAAAATTGCAGGAAATTTCAAGAAAAAATATTACAAATTTACTAAATCATACGGACCTTTCCAAAATAGATTGTACACAAAGATTGTCAGAAAAAATCTTAGTAGATTACCATTTCTCCAGGTTAGGGGAGAACAGAATATGAGTTCTGTAAATAAACTGAAACTTGATATTCCTGTCTATTCCTTCCCTGATGTATCATTAGCACTTAAACCAACTAATAAAGAGTGGGCGCAAAATTATCTTGCAAACATGATGCCAGATACAAATAATATTTTTGGAATTTCACCAAGTATAGTTATCAGAAATATCAGTAATATAACTAATAAGACTTCCGGTGAAGATCATGTTGAATTGTGTAAGCAAATTATCTCCAAATATAGCGATGCTTATAAACCTGTTCTGCTTATTCCGCATTCAATTGGTGATGGTAAAAATCTCAAAACCTGTGATCTGGCGCTGGCGAGAAAAATATATAACGAAATGTCGAATAATAAAAATCTATATTTGGTGGATGATGTTAACCTCACTTATCAGCAGACAAGAGCTATAATTGGTCAACTAAGTTTTTATGTTACAAGTAGATATCACTCTCTTGCCTCTGCTCTTAATATGAACATTCCCACAATCTCACTTTCCTGGCATATTAAATATAAAGATATTATGAAACTTTACTTGGACAAATTCCTGACTATTGATTGTCGTAAATCTAATATCCCCGATGCAATGCAAATGGTAGATGAATTTTATAAGAATAGAGATTGGTTTTCTAAAGATTTAATGCAAAAAAGGCAAACTAAAATCGAGAAAGAGATCGAGAATAGTATTAAAATGATTGTTGAAGATATAAACAGAGGATAATCAATGATATTAAAATTAATAAAAGAGCGTCGCAGTATTAGAATTTTTGCAGGAGAAAAAATTCCTGCAAAAGACATGAATACAATTATTGAAGCGGGTGTTTGGGCACCAACCGGTTGCAATAATCAAGAGCTTCGATTTGTGATGCTTGGAAGAGATGATATACTTGCTGAAGCATTAAAATTTAAGCCTTTTTTCAGAGGAGTGTCCCATTTTGTTTTAGTTTTGTGTGATATGTCTATACCTCTAAGTAAACAGCTTTATAGAAAAAATTCTTCAGCTCAGATGATGTCAGATATTGATGCCGGTTTAGCAATTCAAAATATGGTTCTACAAGCAAAGGACATTGGAATTGATAGTTGTATTGTAAATCTTTCGGAAAAGCATTATAAGAAAGAAAAAAATCTCAGTGTAACCCAAAAAATATCAAAAGAATTAAAAAAAATACTTAGATTACATTCGATTAATCCAAATAGTTTTGAGTATTTTCTACGCAATTTTCTACACATTCCCAAACAATACAAAATTCGTGCAGGAGTAGTTTTTGGTTATGGTAAAAATTTCCCTAACTTAGAGAAAGTACGACACGGAGCAAATCCAATTAAACGCAATTCTATTGAAAATTATATTATTAAGGGTGAATATGCTGAATAAACTTAAAGATACAGCTAAACATACATTTATTTATAGCTTAGGAAATCTTTCCACGAAAATTATAGGGTTGCTGTTATTACCTCTTTATACTGCAAAATTATCACTTCTGAATTATGGAAGATTCACAATATTAGAAACAACTTCAATGTTTCTCACAATGGTATTGGGTTTACGGATAGTTTCTGCAATGATGCGGTGGAGTGCAGAAACTGATGACAGGAATGAGCAAGGTAAGATATTATTTAATTCTTACTTTATTTTGCTCATTACAGCTATTGCAATAAATATTATTTTCGCTCCATTAAAACTATGGTTATCGCAAGTATTTTTCTCAAGTATAGATCATTCTCATTTCTTCACGGTAATTTTTGCGATCATTGGCTTGGAAATTGTGAACCAAGTTCCGATGAATTTGTTCCGTTTTAAAGGGAAACCAATAATTTACTCAGCTTTTTTTGCATCGAAATTAGTTGTTGTTCTTATTTTTAATATCTACTTTTTGGTATATGCAGAAATTGGTGTGATCGGTATCTTTTATAGTCAGTTAATAGCTAATGTAATTCAGATGCTATGTACAATTCCAATATTATTAAAGAACTTTAATTACAAATTTGATCTTAAATTGCTCAAAGAGATGCTTGGTTACAGTATCCCGCTTATCTTCAGTGCAATCTCGGTTCAATTGCTGGCAATTGGAGATAAATATATAATTAAATATTTATTGGATTATTCGCAGGTAGGAATATATTCTCTCGGTTATAAAATTGCCGGTGTTTTGAATGTGTTTGTTGTGCAGGCGTTCGCCTTGGGATTTTTACCAATTGCATACAAAATGCAAAATTCACCTGATGCAGCAATATTTTACAAAAAGATTTTTAAATATCTTTCTATGATACTTGTTTTCGGTGCTTTGGGATTATCATTGTTTTCCAGAGAAATCCTGCTTGTATTTGCCCAAAAACCTGAATTCTATATTGCATACAAAATCGTACCGCTAATTACAATTGCCTTTGTTTTTAAGGGTTTGCAATATATGTTTATGCTTGGATTTCATTATGTAAAGAAAACCAAGTATGTAGCCTATATTGTTACATTAGCGCTGTTTGTAAATATTGGCTTGAATTTCATGTTGATCCCAAAATTAGGCATTTGGGGAGCAGCACTGACAACTGTCATATCGTCGTTGTTGATTTCAGTTATTTCCTATTTTGTTTCTCAAAAATTCTATCCAGTAAAATATGAAATTGGTAAAATGTTTATTGTTTTTGCTGTTGGATCTGCTTTGTATCTTACATCAGGTCTTTTGGCAGATGCCAATATTTATTTTGGAATAGGTCTGAAAGTTGTTTTATGCTTATCTTTCCCGATCATATTGTGCATTTTCAAATTCTACGAAAAAACAGAACTGGATAAGATGAAGAAGGTTTTAAACAAGTTTCGAAAATAAAAATGCTCCAACTCAAGAAGAGAAGGAGCAAATTATCATTTAAATAATTATTTCATCAATAGCATTTTCCTGGTTGCTATTGATTTGCCATCTTCTAATAAACGATAGAAATAAACACCTGATGGAACCAGTTTTCCTGATTTGTCTGTTCCATTCCAAGTAATATACCCTTTGTCTCTCCTCATGGTGACATCGTATTCTTTTATCTTTTGCCCTTTCAAGTTATAGATTATTAATTCGACATTTTCGGTGTTTCCAGTATTTAATTCAAAAGAGATCACGGTAGAAGGATTAAATGGATTTGGGAAATTCTGATTTAATTTTGTATGGAACGAGTAATTATTGTTATTTATGTTAGTTGTATCAATCACTGTAATATAATTAAATTTTATCTCAGTATCCTCATCAAATCCATCTGTTACTGTTAGAGCAACACCATAAATACCTGTTTGTTGATATGTAAATAATGGGTTTTGTTCATTGCTGTCTATAATACCATCATTATCAAAATCCCAATTCCATCCAATTATATTACCTGTTGAAAGATCAGTGAATTGAACTTCAAGAGGTGCAATTCCCGATAAAGGATTTCCAGAGAAATCTGCATTGATGAGTTCTCCCTGATGAAAATAGTACATGCCCATATCTGTTATTGAACCATCTGGATCCGGTGGTGAATTGGGATCACCTGCATCGATACAGGGTGAGATTTCCTGAAGATGATAGTTTCCAAGAGTTGGATTAACAAAGCATGGATCTTGGGAAATATTTCCTGTTCCTACACAGAAATCTTGAATATCTGAAAAAGTTACATCCGCATAACCTCCATTATAGAAATGGAAACCTGAATTCTGATTATTCCAGATTATGCTGTTATTCACATTAATGTAAGCATTTTCGCAATAAATTGATCCATAAATACTATATGTTGAATTATTACAGATTGTCACATGATCAAAATAGGAGTTTGAATTCACCATATAGATCGCTGAGCCTTTTTCACCTGATGTATTATTGCAGATCAGTACTTTATTCAAAGTTAAATCAGTTGGATGCTCATTATGCCCGCAACAGATTCCTGCACCTTTATCCGCACAATAATTCCCTGTAATTTTCACATTCTCCAATATTGGATTACTACCCCAATTACAATGAAGTCCTCCTCCATCGTCAGTAGTTATGTTATTTGTAATTAGTACATTTGAAATAATTGGATCGCAATGAATATAGCAAAATATTCCACCACCATCATCGGCATTATTGTTTATTATGTTACAATAAGAAATAGTTGGATCAGAGTCCTCTAAACAAAAAATACCACCACCGCAATATGCATAATTTGGCATAATATTTCCACTACCATTTGTTATCGTAAACCCAGTTAAAAATGCATCGGAATCTTCTTCATTCTCAAATGTTACAACACTTCCATTTTGAGAACCGTTAATTGTGGTTTGTTCGATATAAGAACTGTCTTGAGTTGTTAAGAATAATGAGCCCACAATAATATTATGTCCATTATAATTTATATTCTCAAAGTATGTCCCTGGTTGGACGAGTACAGTATCTCCATCTGAGGAAGCATCAATTCCTTGTTGGATCAAAGGATAATCATCGGGAATATTAATTACAGTACTAGAAAGCGAAATCACAATAAAAAGACATAGAGTAAAAAGAAATAAAACCTTACTCATTCCAACTTCCTTAAATTGCTATTATTTCATTAATATCATTTTCCTACCGATAGTATTTTTTCCATTATTAAGTTGGTAATAATATATTCCCGATGCCACAGATTTTCCGTTACTATCTTTACCATCCCAAACTATTGTATGCTTTCCTGCCATGATGTTTCTATCAATTAGTGTCTTTATCTTCTGACCTTTCATGTTGTAAATGAAAAGCTTTGCGTTCTCAGTGTGCTCTGCGGTAAAATAAATCGTTGTCGATGGATTAAAGGGATTTGGGTAGTTGCCTATTAATGTATTTGCAGCAGAAATTATGTTATCATCAGCAGAACTATACAGGTTTGTATCAAAATATAGTGTAACTTTCTTTAAACCAACATCTGTATCAACATAGATTGTATCGGAAACAATTTCCCTTTCAATATCTCTTACAGGAAAGTATACTACAACTGTTAATTCCAGAATATCTCCTGAATTTAAAGTATAAGGAAATATTAAAGTCCAGGGGTAGATTTCCCAAGCAAAAACTACTCCACTTTCATTGATGTTATTAATTGTTATATCGTCTTCAGAACAGTTTGAGATCATGAAGTTTGTACCAGCACAGGCTTCGACCGTTAAGAATAATAAAGTTTGAGGATAGACATCAAGGCCAGTTATGTTCAGGTCATCATCATTTCGGGGTTCAAGTTTGAAAGCACTATAAGTAAAGTCAGAAACACCGGTAATGCTGTAAATAAAATCATCCAGTACAGGAATGTATGTATAATCACCCAGATGTCCAACAATACATGGTCCGCTACCATCATCTATTTCCCACTCTCCATATCCAAGGTCTTCATTTGTAACAGTAACATCTTGAACCTGAACGAGAACACTTTCATATTCTTCGGAAGATGCAAGAGCAGATGTGGAGATAATAACAGGGGCAGGAAGATCTGCTATTCCAAGAACAGTCATACTGATAATGTCTGTGATCTCGGTTTTATCGAAATATTCATCTACCATGCCGGAAATGACGATTTCATCGCCAATTTCAACTGATTGTATGGGATAGATCACTATTCCGTTCCAAGCTCCTGGACCATCTTGAATAAAGAAATAATTTTCAAAAATAGCTGTAACAACTCCTGTAGTTTCTACTAATTCTCCAACATGAGGAGATGAACCTGTAGTGGAATATTGAATTTCATAGATGGTATAAGGAGTTACAGGTATTGGCTCGATAATAGAGAAAGGATCATCACTTTGATCCATCGGGTCACCATCAATCGCATCAGAAATGATGATAACATACCAATCACTGATGGTTTGATCGACCGGTATATTCCATTCCCAGGTACCATCATTCTCTGTGGAAGCAACCAGCACTTCACGAGTTCGGTTCCAGACCATTCCAAGTTCGATTTTTACATTATCTGTAAAATTTAATGAAATCCAGGTTATATCGTGAGTAGAACCCTGTTCCCACTGTTCTCCACCATTAGGACTGGATACTATAATTGTCGGTTGTGGAGTACCTCCAATAGTCTGACCATTATTCAGGTTTCCGGGAGTTTCCGCAGCAGGTGGCTGCCAAACAAAATCTGTGTAGATAGAACCATCACCCAAGAGTTGAAGTGATTCTCCAATTTGTGTAGTACCACTTTCAACAACACCAATATCAATGGAAGTAACACCAATTGCTGGTCCGTCACCTGCTTCAAAAGTACCTTCATAACTCAGAAATTGTCCGGGAATAAGCGTACCCTGGTAGTCGATTGCAATACCATCTGGAGATCCATTTTGGATGCCATTTGCTGGAAATTCATAATAATAAAGTGTAAAGTTTTCACTTGTAATTCCGGTGGTAAACAGGTCTAAGGTTTTAGAATCGTAAGTAGTGCAATAGCTCCCATTATAGAGTGTAATTGTGAAATCGCTTAATGTATAACTCCCTGCATCTTCCAGAACAACCTCAATAAATTCACCTTCATCAGTACCTTCGTTGTCGTAATGAAGTTCATTTAGCCAGATATTCTGTGCTGTTAAAGAGACTGCTAATAAAAATAAGATAAATATTATATTGATTTGCTTCATTTTTCCTCCTGATATTTTACCATTCTCTTATCTCAATCTGCTTGAGAATTGGTTCAAGTTTTGTAGTAGCAATTCGCTGATATTCTTTAATTGCTTCCTGGAATCTAAACCAATGAGAACGTTTGTAATTTGTTTTGAAATTTAATTTATCTTTTATAGGATCAAATTTGTATTTCTTGTCATCCAGAAAATTGATATCTTCCTTAATTGCTGATTTGAACCATGAAAGCGGATCATAGTCCCCATCCGTACCGAAATTTGCTAATAGCTCTTTGTATTTTTCGATCCTTACTTTTTTTTGTTTTGGATAAAGTTTGATCTGAGATTCTTTAATGGGTTCGTTGATTATGTTCGAAATATTCTTTTTAACTTTTGACCATTCTGGTGGATTAGTTGTGAACATGAGATAATTCGTGTATAATTTATTGGCAGCCAGCAGAACGCGATCGATATTATTGATTTCTTTCTTATCATCTACCAGGCGTGGGTCGTGCCATAACAGGTTAGGAATGTCCGGTTTGAATCCTGCATCGGCATGACCGATATTTGGAGTAAGTGTTTGCCATACGCCTTTCATAGCATTGATCTCGTCGAAAGTTCCTACAAAATTTTGATGAGCTAATGTATCGGTTAGCATATGTGAGGCTATACCAAGTGAGTAGAGATTTTCATTTTTTGTAGTATCAAAAAATATCTCCTGGGCATGAGTGCTTGAAGGTGTGGTCATTAAAAGGTGCATTTTCCCATCTCTGCGACGTGCTTTGGCACTGGTGGGATCTCCCGGCAGGAAGTGGAAAAGCAGGTAAACACGCATAAGTTTCTTTTTTGGTTTTGTAATGTTCATAGTCTGGGAGAAATAGTTCTCGTAAAATGAACCATCAGAAATCTCGATCTTGAACCTGGTTTTGTTATCATCCACAAACTGCGACGAATAGGCAATTATCTCTGCTTCATCGGAGTCAAATCCTGCTTCCAGAGCTATATATTTAGTTAGATAATAATGAAATTCAATATTCATTTTCAAACTCCAATTCTTTCAAAAGTAAACACAACTTCTTATAATTTAATAAAATAAATCTAAACCTAAGTATATTTTGTGAAATTTTTCCAGTGTGTCAACAAAATTATCGAATACAGAAAAAAGATGAGTAGAATATAATAAAAGATGATATTAATTATTTTCTGAACTGAGATAAAACAAGTGCGAAAAATTATAAAAAAAGCCCACCTTATCCGCCAGGCTCTAAAGATTATTTATTTTCATTTAACAGATCGGCATAAAGCGGGAATTGGGAGCAAAATTCACGAACCTCTTTCTTGATTGCAAAAAGTTTTTCTTCGTCCTGGTAGTTAATATGGACTTGCGAAATGAACTCTGCGATCTGTTTCATTTGCTCTTCTTTCATACCGCGAGTAGTAACTGCAGGAGTACCCAGACGAATACCGGAAGCAACGAACGGCTTACGTGTATCAAAAGGAACTGTGTTCTTATTTGCTGTTATTCCTGCTTTATCCAGGCAGCCTTCCATTTTCTTGCCGGAAGGTCCACCTTCTTCTTCTGTTCCCAGGTTGATGAGCATAAGATGTGTGTCTGTTCCACCTGAAACGAGATTGAAATCTTTTTCTGAAAGGGTTTGTGCTAGGCTAGTAGCATTTATTATAATCTGTTTTTGGTATTCTTTAAATTCAGGTGTGAGAGCTTCTTTGAAAGCAGCAGCTTTGGCTGCGATGATGTGCATCAGAGGTCCACCTTGTGTACCGGGAAATACCCAGCGGTCAACAGCTTTGGCATATTCTTCTTTGCACAGGATCATGCCACCGCGAGGACCACGCAGTGTTTTATGGGTCGTGGTTGTAATAATGTCTGCATAAGCAATCGGAGATTGGTGTAGCCCTGCTGCGATTAATCCGGCAATGTGTGCCATATCTACTACGAATTTTGCGTTCACTTCATCTGCTATCTCGCGGAATTTGGCAAAATCTATTTTTCGTGGATAAGCACTTGCGCCAGTGAGTATCATTTGTGGTTTTACTTCCAAAGCGATTTTCCTAATCTCGTCGTAATCAAATTGCTCGGTTTCTTTATTAACTCCGTAAGGAACGATATTAAATAGAGAACCGGAAAAACTGAGAGGATGTCCATGAGTAAGATGTCCGCCGTGAGAAAGTTCCAGGCTGAGAATAGTATCACCGGGATTGATAATGGCAAAATAGGCAGCCATATTTGCCTGTGAACCGGAATGCGGTTGGACATTAGCGTGTTCTGCTCCGAAGATCTCTTTTGCTCTTTCAATAGCCAGTTTTTCTGCCTCATCTATGAACTCACAACCTCCGTAATATCGACCATAAAGTTTGTAATTAATTTTGTCTGTTTTTTTACTCCAGCGATATGGATAACCTTCGGCATATTTATTGGTAAGAACAGAACCGGCTGCTTCCAGAACAGCTCTGGAAACAAAATTTTCCGAAGCGATCATCTCCAGGTTTTCAGATTGACGTTTCAATTCGCTGTGCATTGCTGCATATAATTCGGGATCTTGTTTTTTTAGAAATTTCATTTTTATTTCCCCCCTTTTTCAAATTTCGATATTTTGTCTATTCGTCTCTTATGCCTTCCTCCATCAAATTCGGTGAAAACCCATGTTTTTATGATATCTCCTGCTTGCTTCTTGGAAATAAATCGTCCCTGAAGAACGAGGATGCTTGCATCGTTATGCTGACGGGATAAACGTGCAAGTTCCACTGAATTGCATAAAGCTGCTCGGATTCCTTTCACTTTGTTAGCAACAATACTCATCCCAAGTCCGCTGCCACATATCAGAATTCCTCTTTCGCATTCACCTCTGGCAACTGCTTCTGCAGCTTTGAACCCGGTATCAGGGTAATCCATGGATTCATTTGAGTGAGTACCGAAGTCTATAAGTTCATGTTCTGTCAGGAAGTCTTTAATGGCTTCTTTTAATTCAAAGCCAGCATGATCGGAAGCAAGAGCTATTTTCATATTATTCATTCCTTCCTGAACACCATAGCTACGACAGTTTTATCATTTCCGCCCATACTGGACATCATTCCAAAAGGTTTATCAGGGCTAATTTTCACCTGGCAGTCACCTGTTTTTCCTAATAATTGTTTTAAAACATCTACAGCCTGTCGTACACCACTAGCTCCCGTAGGATGTCCATAGCCTACCAGACCTCCGGTTGTGTTAGTTGGGATAATTCCATCGGATTTTGTATTTCCATCTGTAATGAAATCTGCACCTTCTCCATAACCAGCTACTCCAGCAGCTTCAACTGCCAGTAATCCTGCAATAGTAAAGCAATCATGCACATCCAACACACTCAGATCTGAGGGTTTGATATCTGCCCGATCATAAGCTCGTTTAGCAGCGACTGCACAGGTAGAAAGTTTTGTAAGGTCTGGTGGGGGAGTGGTAAGATTATCCTGAACCTGGGCATAAGCAACAACTTCGATAGCGTTTTTCTGTTCCACGCCGATCTTTTTAAGTCCCTCTTCGGATGCAAATATCAAAGCCGAGCCACCATCAGAGACTTTTGAGCAGTCAAATACATTGATATGCTCGCAGAAAGCTTTTGGATTTGGTGGAGTCATACCGGTTGCTAAAAGGTCAGAATTTTTGTTGTGATTTTCCTGTGCATCCGGATTTTTCCGGGCATTTTCAATAGCATTTACATACCAGTGAGCCATACCTGCTCGCACTTTTTCTTTACCAAATTTCTCATAACAAGCACCAGCACGCTGAGAAAATTGATCCGGGAAAAAATAGGCATGTCCATCTTTTCGTTCTCCAGAGAACCAGCCAGCACCTGCCAGATAGTCTGCTCCGTAAATTGCTTTTACTGAATTCTGTACTTCAACTCCGATGCACATAACCACATCAGCTATATCAGCTAATATTGTTTTTATTGCTGTAGCAAGAGCCAATCCTCCTGAATCGCAAGCTCCTTCCACCCGTATGCAGGGTTTGTACTGAAATGTGGGATGGACCATGGGGAAAAATCCACCCAGGTTTCCCTGATTGCAGAATCGTGCTGCCATAAAATTTCCGATTACACCTTCATCAATATTTTCCGGATTGCGAATCTGGTTAATTGAACCCAAACCTGCTTCTTTTATGTAGTGTTCGATTCCAGGGCGAGGTTTTTTGGGATGGAATTCTTTTCTACCTGTTCCCAGTGAAACAGTATTAAAACCTGCAGTTGCATATATTTTTTTTCTAAAATAACTCATCATTACTCCTTTTATATAAAATTATTTATTGGACCATAAAGCCAGAAGAATCCGTTCATTAATACTTCGTTCACTTCTTTTTCGGAATTCGCAACTCCATTTTTAATCAAGTTTTCACCAATTTCTTTGGTGGTTTTCAGGAAATCGAGAGCCAAAGTTGAACCGTAAGTATTCATTCCTTTCAGGTTATTGAAATGAGTTTCGAGTTTTTCCATTTTTTTAGCATCCATCAGAAGTGCTCTCCATGGTGCAAATTTCTCATTAGTTGGATTAAGCTTTTTATCAATTTCTGCTCTCCAATCTTCATCGAACATTCGATATTTTCCTTCCTCGATATTGTAAACTCCGGCAGGACGATTTTTATCATATTTGATAAAACCATTTTTTTGAGAACCGTTAGGATTCTGTCCGCCTGAGATTTTCTTATCCATAAATTTATTCAGTAGATCACTATTCAGGTGTTCGAGTTTAAGGTGTGTTCTCATCACTCTTAACAGCGATTGGAAAACATCGAGTCCAACATAATCGATAAGTTGGAAGATTCCCATAGGACGAACCAGAAAATCCTGCGATACTTTATTCATGATATAAAGAGCACCATGATAACCGTATTCATCTTTGAGTTCTTCCACTTTGTTCATAGCATAAAGACCGTCCCTGCTGAAATGCCCGTTCCCGATAAACCCGGAAATATCTGCTGCCGGAACTAATTTCTTACGCAATCTCTTACCAAATTCCAGACCGATTTCTTTCAATTCATCAGTCGTGTTATCAGCATAAATGATTTCCACCAATTTCTGAATTACAGGAGGATTATAAAAATGATAACCAACGATCCTTCCACCCAATCCTGCTTGTTCATCGAGATAGGAAATCGGTATACTGGAAGTATTTGTCAGGAACAAAGCGTCAGGTAAACAGATTTCTTTAAGTTGTTTCAGAACCTTAATCTTGATTTCCTCATTTTCAAATATTGCTTCAAAAACCAGATGTGAATCCTTAGCAATATTGTAATCAGTTGTGAAATTTAAGAGTGCATAAGTATCATCAACAAATGCATTTATAATTTCTCCATTCTCGATCAGATCTTTCCTGTCCGAATAAATCTGTCTTAAAATAACAGTTGATTTTTCTGCAGCTTTAATAAGCTGTACTTTCATGTAACTGCGAAGTCCATCTAAGGCTTTTTCCGTAATATCCACAAGATTCAAACGGTAAATCTTATCGTTGTTTTCCGGTTTGAACTTTAGTTTGGACATTTCCTGGGCAACGAGAACAGCAATTCCGCTTCCCATTTTTCCCGCTGCTCCGATTACAGTTACGTTTTGTAACCTTTCGTCTAAGTTCATTAAATCCTCCATTTTATTATTTTATATTACTTTATTTTTCTGTTTTTCTCAATTCTCTCAGCTTAACTCAATGATTCCACTCCGGTTTTCTTTTTTCCATAAATGCTTTCATTCCTTCTTCTGCTTCATCGGTTGAGAACAGCATACTGAAGGCTTCCATTTCATAGGAATTAGCTGTTGTAAGATTTGTATCTATTCCGCGATTTATTACGGTTTTTGCAACACGAACTGCTGTGGGTCCAACTGCAATGATTTTATTAGCTACATTTTCTGCTTCTTCCATAAGAGATTCCTGGGTTGTTACTTTATTCACCAGACCGATCCTAAGTGCTTCAGAAGCATCGATAACGTCTCCTGTGAAAATAAGTTCCTTGGCTTTTCCTGTTCCCACAAGTCTTGGAAGTCTTTGAGAACCTGCGTGACCGGGAATGATTCCGAGCTTAACTTCCGGTTGACCGAATTTTGCTTTTTCAGAAGCGATCCTGATATCACAAGCCATAGCAACTTCACATCCTGAACCAAGAGCAAAACCATTAACAGCAGCTATAACTGGTTTTTCCATATTTTCCATAAAAGTCAGAACCCGCTGACCGATTTGGCTGTATTCACGAGCTTCGAGAGAATTCATCTTTGCAAGTCTGGAAATATCCGAGCCGGCAACAAATGATTTTCCTTCTCCTGTTAGAATAACAACCAAAATCTCTTTGTTGCTATTGAAATCCTGCAACGCTTTTTCTACTTCCAGAACTGTCTCAATATTCACTGCATTGAGAACTTCAGGTCGATTGAATTTAATATAACCGATTTTTTCTTTCTGTTTAACAATTAGATATTTATAATCCATATTTCCTCCCTGTCCTCCGTAGTCCCGCTGTTTAGGATGAAGGTGGACGTTTATATTTCTATTCCAATTCTACGATCACCTGCAAAGCGTCAACCTGTTCACCTTCTTTTCCATTTATCTTTTTTACAATTCCATCCCGGGGAGAAGGTAGCTCATTCTGCATTTTCATTGCTTCAACTATTGCAAGTGTAATTCCGGATTTTACTTCATCACCCACTGAAACCGGGACTTTAACTAATAATCCTGGCATTGGAGAAAAAACACTATTTCCTTTTTGCTGTTCGCCTGTCTTTGTTTTTGAAGTTTTGTCTTTTTCAAGGATATAATTTTCCCCATCGATTGAAAGATGAGTTTTATCTTTATCAGAGTAACAATAGATATTATAGATTTTATCTTCAGCTTTGAATGAGATCAGATTAGATTCAACTTCGACATCCGAAATATTATATTCCTGTTTATCATTTATAATAACTTTGAAAAGATCATCTGTTTTCTCCAGATTGATCTTATGAACCTGTTCCAAAAAGTTAAATTTATATTCCATATTTTAAACTCCAAAAATCACAGATTTCAAAATTTTAAAAAAGTTTTGGTATTTTAGTTTTTTAGACATTTTGGATTTTATTGTCCACATATCTCCCATTTTCCAATTTCCTGCCATGGAGTGGATTTTATTGTAGAAACTTTTTGAAAGTTAATTGCTGATTTTGCAAAACCTACCTGTTTACTTAAAGCACCGGCTATCAGGGCAATATCTAATTTCTCCTGTTTTGGAAGAAGTTTTTCTTCGTGTTCATCAATAAAGTGAGTGTCATAATTTCCTCTGCAAAAGCTTGGAGATTTTATGATTCGTTTCAGATATCCGATATTGGTTTTAATTCCTAAAATGATATAATTTTTCAAAGTTTCCGTAGTTCTTTTAATACACAAATCACGATTTTCTGCCCAGATTATTAGCTTGGAAAGAATTGGATCATAATGAGGAGGAACATTCCAATCCTGATAAATACCTGAATCCACCCTAATTCCGGGTCCTTGAGGTTCGGATAAATATAGAATTTTCCCCGGAGAGGGAACGAAATTATTATCAGGATCTTCAGCATAAATTCGGGTTTCAATGGCATGACCGTTTTGTTTTATATGCTCTTGCCTTAATGATAACTTCTCACCAGCAGCGATCAATATCTGTTGTCTTACAAGGTCAATCCCAGTAATCATTTCCGTGATAGGATGTTCAACCTGAATTCTGGCATTTACTTCCAGGAAATAGAACTTTTTATTTTTATCCAGGAGGAATTCAACAGTTCCGGCAGTTGTATAATTAGAGGCTTCAATAACTTTTTTTGATGCTTCTCCCATTTCAATTCTTAATTTATCGTTCAAAACTGGAGATGGAGTTTCTTCAATGATCTTCTGATGCCGTCTTTGGATGGAACATTCACGCTCAAAAAGATGAATACAATTTCCATGATTATCCCGCAAAACTTGGAACTCGATGTGATGTGGTTGTTCGATGTATTTTTCTAAATAAATGGAATCATCACCAAATGAACTTAATGCTTCTCTTTGACTGATAGCGATACTTTTTCCCAAATCTTTTTCATTATGCACAACTCGCATTCCCTTTCCACCACCACCCATCGAAGCTTTGATCATCACAGGATAACCAACTTCTTTAGCAGCTTGTTTAAATTTATTCAAATCCGTGCAAGTCATCTCCATTCCGGGAATGATTGGAACACTGACTTTTTTGACAGTGTTTCGAGAAGCGACTTTATCTGCGACAAGATTCAAAGTATTTGAATTAGGCCCAACAAAGGTTATTCCATTATCTTCGCAAGCTTTGGCAAAAAGTTCATTTTCAGCCAGGAACCCATATCCGGGATGTATCGCATCACATTTGGTTTGTTTTGCAGCTTTAATGATAGCATCAATATTCAAATAACTGGAAAGTGGGGGTGAATCTCCAATCCATTCGATTTCATCCATAAAACGAAGATGAAGTGATTTCTTATCGATCGTGGAATAGATCCCAATAGTGCAAATTCCAAGTTCTTTGCAAGCCCGAGCAACTCTTATGGCTATTTCACCTCTATTTGCAATTAATATTTTCTTAAACATTTATTTTGTCCAATCCGGCTTTCTTTTTTCGAAAAAGGCGTTCATTCCTTCCTGACCCTCGCCGGAAATTCTCATTTTAGAGATTACATCAGCAGTGTATTTTCCTGCTTCCTTTAGAGACATTTCTGGAACTTTGCTTAATAAATCTTTGCACATTCCTATTGCTTCCGGTCCGCTTGTAATAAGTTGTTTTGTAATACTTTTTGCAAAATCACTCATCTCTTCTAAGGGAACAACAAAATTGATGAGTCCTGCTCTACAGGCTTTTTCTGCAGTTAAACGCTCTCCAGTGAGAAAGAATTCTCTGCATCTTCCTTCACCACATTTTTTTACAACATAAGGGGAAATGCAAGCAGGAACAAGTCCTAACTTAACTTCACTGAAACTGAATTTTGCATGAGTTGCTGCTATCGCAATATCACAAACTGCAACTAATCCTGTTCCTCCTCCGATTGCTGCTCCGTTAACAAGGCAAATTGTAGGTTTTTTAATTGAATACATTTTATTGAACATTCTAGAAAGAGCGAGTGAATCTTCCAGATTTTCTTCATAAGAAAAATCTTTCATTTTCTTCATCCATTTCAAGTCAGCACCGGAACAGAATGATTTTCCTTTTCCAGTCAGAATTATAACCCGAATAGCATCTTGATCTTTCAAATCTTCAAAAACTTCGGTTAGTTCAGAGATCATTGTATCATTAAATGCATTATGAATCTCAGGACGATTCAATGTAATATATGCAATTTTATCTTTTTTTTCGAGTAAAATTGTTTCAAATCTATTTTTCATTTTTTATCCTATTTAGAAATTTAGAATTTTAGTATTTTCGGATTTTTTTACATCCTAAACACTCCAAATTTATGATCGGGAATGGATGCATTGAGCGACATCGAAATAGCCAATCCAAGAATATTTCTAGTATCCAGGGGATCTATTATTCCATCATCCCATAATCTTGCAGTTGAAAAATATACACTGGATTCATTTTCATATTTTTCGAGGATTGGTTTCCTGATCTCTTCGATTTCTGCTTTGGAAAGTTTCTTACCTTGCCTGGTTAGCGCTCTGACCTTAACATCCGTCAAAACTCCAGCAGCCTGCTCACCTCCCATTACACAAATTTTTGAAGTAGGCCACATCCAGAGAAGTCTGGGACTATAAGCGCGACCGCACATACCGTAGTTTCCTGCTCCGTATGAACCACCGATGATAATTGTAAATTTCGGAACTTGAGCGTTTGCAACAGCGTGTACAAGTTTTGCTCCATCTTTGGCAATTCCTTGATGTTCGTACCTTTTTCCAACTATGAAACCTGTAATATTCTGCAGGAACAGAAGTGGGATTTTCCTAACTGAACATAAAGAGACAAAATGAGCACCTTTTTGAGAGGATTCTGAAAATAAAACTCCATTATTTGCCAGGATTCCAACAGGATAACCCATAATTCTGGCAAATCCACAAACCAGAGTTTGACCATAAAGTTCTTTAAATTCATGGAATTCGCTACCATCAACTATCCGGGCAATAACTTCTCTCATATCAAAAGATTTTTTCAGATCTTTTGGAATTATTCCATATAGTTCTTTCGGATCATAAGCAGGTTCTTCAGGTTGAAATCTTTCTAAAGGATGTTTTCGAGGTGATGTAATATTTTCGATAATATTTCGTGTGATCTCGATTGCTTGTTCGTCGTTTTCTGCATAATGGTCTGCAACTCCGGAAATCCGGCAATGAACATCCGCTCCACCAAGTTCCTCTTCTGTTACAACTTCTCCGGTTGCTGCTTTTACCAGAGGTGGACCACCAATATAAATGGTTGCACCTTTAACCATAACTACTTCATCGCTCATTGCAGGTTGGTATGCTCCACCAGCAGTGCAGAATCCGACTACAACAGAAATTTGAGGAATATTTTCTGCAGACATTCGAGCTTGATTATAAAAAATCCTGCCAAAATGCTCTTTATCAGGAAATGTTCCAACCTGGAGAGGTAAGAAAATTCCACCCGAATCAACAAGATAAATACAGGGAAGTCTATTTTCTAAGGCAATTTCCTGTGCCCGAAGATGTTTTTTAATAGTTTCGGGAATATAGGTTCCTCCCTTAACTGTTGCATCGTGGGCAATGATCATAACTTCATGGTTTTTCACCACTCCAATTCCTGTAATTATTGCTGCTGATGGATGTTTATTTTCATACATATCCCAGGCAGCTAAGGGACTTAATTCCAGAAATGGTGTATCAGGGTCTAAAAGTAATCTCAACCGATCCCGAACAAAAAGCTTTCCGCGTTTTTTATGCTTTTCGTGCATATAATCAGGACCACCTTTTCTAACCAAAGAAAGGCGATCCTTCAACTTCTTCACAGCTTCTTCCATAGATTTTGTGTTCTCTTTGAAAGACTGGCTGTTCGTGTTTATTTTGGATTCGATTTTATACATAATTAACCTACTTGTATTTTCTCAATCAGGATTAATTGAGAAACAAAAAGATTATGCTAAAACAGCTTTATATCCGTAAAGTATAATTCCTGTTTTTCCCTCTTTCTGAATTTTTCTGAAAATAAGTTTAACAGAATTTCCAATTTCTAACTTTTCAGGATCACAATCCACAACTTGAGTTGTTATCCTCACTCCATTTTCAAGTTCCACAATTGCAATTGCATAAGGAACTTCTGCTTCAAATTGTGCGGGAGCAACTCGAATGATCGTGAACGTAATGATCTTTCCTTTTTCAGGTAAGATTACCTGTTCAAAATTTTGCGAACCGCATTTGTTACAGATCAATCTGGGAGGGAAAAATATTTTTCCACAGCCTTTACATTTTCCTGCTTCTAATCTGTACCTTTGCGGCATTTCTCTTCTATATCTTGGTGATGGCATTAAACCTCCTAAAATAAATTTCTAAAATTCAAAATTACTAAATTAAAAACCAACAAATCAAAAAATCCAAAAGATATCAACTTTATTTCAGACATTTGTAGATTATGGTTGATAAAATTTTTATCAATTCAAGCGATTCATCCAAAAGAGTTTGAACAATTCCTTTTTTTAGTAATTTCCTATCGACAATTAGTCTTAACCAATATCTTGATTCTTTGCATTCCTTGAATGAAATATCTACTCTATAAACGAAATCATTTATAGTTAGTGAACCATCAGCTTCTTCGAGATTTGCCCCTACTGAAGAACCAGCTTTTAATAATTGCCTTTTGATAATTCTGGCTTCATCAGTATTTGGTAGCTTTGAACATAATTCGAAAATGCCTAAAGCGAATTTATATGTTCTTTCCCTAAGTTCAATGCTGATACTGAATTTCTTTTGTAAATTCTTACTCATTTTCTTTTTACATTCTTTAGTTTTTTAGCATTTTAGTTATTTAAATTCTTCAGGATGTGAACTACTGAAGAAGCTCCCGATCCCCCCATATTTTGAGCTAAACCGATCTTTGCATTCTTGATCTGTCTTTCTCCGGATTTTCCTGTTAACTGTTCATAAATCTCCACAACTTGAGCAGCTCCTGTAGCTCCTACAGGATGACCTTTGGATTTCAATCCACCTGAAGTATTGATCGGTATTTTACCGGTTAATGCTGTATGGCCTTGTTCAGTGAATAGTCCACCTTTTCCTCTTTCAGCAAAACCGAGTTCTTCCAAAATACAGATTTCAGCGATAGTAAAACAATCGTGAACTTCTGCCAGATCGATATCAGATGGTTTTAATCCTGCCATTTTAAAGGCGAGTTCAGCAGATACTTTAACGGCATTTAATGCAGTTATATCGTCTCTTTGATCTAAAGCTAAAGAATCTGTTGCAACTCTGGAACCTACAATTTTAATCATAGGTTTTTGAAGTCTTTTAGCGACTTCTTCCGAAGCTAATATTATACAAGCACCGCCATCAGAAACAGGAGAGCTATCCAGAACTGTTAAGGGATCAGCAACCAAAACAGCGTTTTTTACCTGATCAAGAGTGACTTTTCGTGGAAATTGAGCATTTGGATTCATCGAGCCGTTAAAATGATTTTTCACAGCAACCTGAGCAAGTTGATCTCTTGTTGTTCCATAACGGTGCATGTGTGCTCTGGCAATCATTGCATAAAGTCCGGGAAAGGTAACTCCATGATAACATTCATATTCCTGATCTGCAGCTGTTGAAAGAGCAAAAGTTACATCAGCACCATCATTCATCTTTTCAACTCCACCAGCAAGCACGATATCAGAATTTCCGGATGCAATATCGAGAAATCCCATCCTGACTGCTAATCCTCCGGAACAGCAAGCTGATTCAACTCGAACTGCCGGAATTGGTGCCATTCCCAGATAATCTGCCATTAAAGCTCCGACGTGTTCCTGCCCAACAAAAAGTCCGGATGTCATCGTGCCAACATACATAGAATCAAGATGATCGACTCCTGCATCTTTTATCGCTTTTAATCCAGCTTCAACAAATAAATCCCGGAATGAAGATTCCCATATCTCGCCAAATTTTGTCATTCCGCAACCAATTATATAAACATCTCTCATTTTCAATCCTCCTACTCGTTCATAATGATCTTTTCACGGAATTTAGCATACTGACCGTAATCTAAATAAATCGGGTTATCTGCGAGCATTTCTCGGACCTTTTCTGCTTTATCCTGAACATCAATAATTTTATTAGTAGCTTTAAAAATGAAAGCATCACTTCCAGCACCGGAACCAAAGGAAACCATAAAGATCAGATCATCGGGTTTTGCAACATCCAAAGTTGCAGAAAGACCTGTTGGAGAAGAACCTGAATATGTGTTTCCCATTAAATTCACAACCCATCCGGGTTTCATCTGTTCATCCGTGAAACCGAGTTTTTTCCCGACAGTTAATGGGAATTTTCCGTTCGGCATATGGAAAATTGCATATTTGAAATCAGATGGTTTATATCCGCTCTTTTTCAAAATTGCTTTTGCAGCTCCCTGAACATGTTTGAAATATGCAGGTTCACCTGTGAATCTACCTCCATGATGAGGATAGAATGCTCCTTCTCTTCTCCAGAAATCTGGAGTATCTGTGGTGTAAGAATGAGTGAATAACAATTCTGCGAGAATATTTTCCTCTCCAAAAATAAATGCTGAACCTCCGGCAGAAGCAGAAAATTCCAGTGCATCAGCAGGAGCACCTTGAGATGTATCCGCTCCGATCGCCATTGCATATTTTACTTCTCCGGCTTTAACTAAAGCTTGAGCAACAAACATCCCTTCCGAACCTGCTTTACAGGCAAATTCAAAATCTGCAGTATGAAAATCTGGAACAATGCCAAGAGCTTCTCCTACAACAGTTCCTGAGGGTTTCACTGCATAAGGATGAGATTCCGAACCAATGTAAAGTGCACCGATCTCCTGCGGATCGATATTGCAGCGTTTCAACGCTTTCTTTGCTGCTGCTACTGAAATTGTAATTGTATCTTCGTCTAAACCGGGAACAGATTTTTCCTGCAGCATTAACCCGCGCTTGATAGCTACTGCATCTTTTCCCCATTGATGAGCTATCTGTTCAGCTTTTATCCGGAATTTTGGAATGTACGAACCATATCCGATAATTCCAACCATTAAACCTCCTTTTTATATAAAATCAAAAATTTCAAAATACTAACTAACTGAAATCAATTTTTAAAGCCAATGAATTTTTCCTTCTCTTCGAGGAGGAGCAGGTGATTCTCTATCATAATAACCAAGAGCAATCCCGCATAGGAATTCTTTGTTTTCAATGTTCAATAGTTTTTTAACCTGTTCTGCTTTTTGCTCTACTCTTCCCAGAACACAGGTTCCTAAACCTTCTTTATGCGCTAATAGAAGTAGATTTTGTATTGCCAGGAATACACTTCCCATTGAGGTTATCGGTTCTTCTCCGGGAATTATATCAGAGAAGGCTAAGATTACAACAGGTGCATTTCCAATATTGCCAAAGAATTTTCCTGTTAATTCAATTATTTTTGGTTTGAGTTTTCCTTCCAGAGTCGGTTTGACATATTCCCAGAATTCGTTATAAACTTCTGTAAATTCTTTTAGTTTATCCCCTTTTAAAACATAAAAATGCCAGTTCTGGAAATTCTTCCCTGACGGTGCCCAGATTGCTGTTTGAAGAATTTTGTGTAACAACTCATCGGGAACTTCTTTATCGTTGAATGAACGAATACTTCGTCTGGTTTTGATTATTTCGTAAATATCGTTTGAAAATGACATATATTACTCCTCTATAAAGCCAAATTTATATATTATATTTTCCAGACAACATTTTTTTCTTTGAAGATGAAGGAAATCCCTTTACGATTTCCTGCAATCGAACAAGGATTTTTACCTTTTCTTCAAATGGTAATTTTGCCAAATGCTGATGATATTCTTCTATTTTTTTAATTGAAACCATTTTTTCTATAAATCCTTACTCTTCAACTTTTCCATCACATGAATAATTTCCTTTCCATGAGTATCAATAATTGAAATCAGTTCTTCAGGAGACCTTGTATCTTCTTCAATTTTTCTATTTGGATTAACTGCTTTTATATCGTAATTCTTTTCTTGGATTTCTTCTAATGAAACTTTCCATGAATTTTCGCTCTCTTTCTTTTGTGGAAGTAAGCTAAAGAATTCATCAAAATGCTGCATATTGAGAAGTTGTTTTTTAGTTACCTTTATATCGGATAAATCATAATACCAGATTTCTTTAGTTGGTTCACCTTTTTTGAAAAAGAGAAGATTGGTTTTACTGGCTGCACCAGCATTAATAAATACTTTGGGTGGAAGACTTACAATACAAAACAGATTGCATTCATTAAGCAGTTTGCGTTTTGTTTGAACAAATGATTTTTCATTGGTGCGGAAAAGAACCCCTTCGTCCATTACAATTCCGCACCTGCCGCCCGGTTTTAAGCTATCTATCACATGCTGGAGAAATAATACCTGCGTAGCTCTTGTTTTGTAGGCAAAGCTTGTTTGTGCTTCTTTTCCCTCTTTTCCTCCAAAAGGTGGATTGGTTAGAACAACATCAAAAAGTGCAGGAGCACTTTGGAAGAGACCCCCATAGACTTCATTGCCTGTAAGAGTATTTCCATGCCAGATATGCGGTTCATCGATTTCATGAAGAACAAGATTTGCAAGTGCAATTGGGTAAATAAGATTCTCTTTTTCTCTGCCATAAAAAGTTGTGGTTTTTAGAGTTTCAATATCATTTGCTGTTTTTACTTTTTCTTTTGTATGTAAATAAGCTTGAGCTAAAAAACCACCGGTTCCACAGCAAGGGTCATAAACTGTATCTCCAATCTGGGGATCGATTACTTTTACTAATACACGAATAACTTCTCTGGGAGTGAAGAACTGACCACCATCATTATTCTTCTCTCCCATCTTAAGAAGCAATCCTTCATAAACTTGAGAAAGTGTGAACATGTGGGTTTCTTCAACTTGAGGTAAAGTAAGTTCATGAATTTTATCAAGAATATCTAAAAGGTTTCGTTCTGTATCGATCCCGGTTTTCTCAATATAGGAAAATACTTCACTGATAACTTTCTGACGAGAAGTTGCACCCAGTTTTTCTTTTAACTTTCTGAGAAAAGGTAAAAGCTCTACATTCACGAAACTCATAAATCCACCGAGTGTTCCTATTTGTAATTGCTTTCGTTTCTCTCCATCCGGTGCTGCCCAATCCTGCCAGCGATATGGATATTCAAGGGAAGGACTGAAACTGACGCCAACCGCTCTTGCTTGCTCTTCCTCTATTTGTTCCTTTTCATCGAGTATTCTCAAGAAAAGCATCCAGGTAAGCTCAGGAACATACTGCAAAGCACCAGCTCTGCCGGAACGACGCATAATATCGCAGATGCTTTTGATATAAGAATTCAGGGATTTTGGTGTGGTAATTTGCTTTTTTCTCATAACTCACCTCTAAACGCCTTCCTCAAAATTGTCTGTGGTAAGGCATTAATAGCTTCTAATTGCTTTTCAATAGATGTACGAAGTTTCTCTACTTCTGACATTTTTTCTTTGAGTACATCAACTATATATTGCTGGACTGTTAAAAGTGGTATGGGAATATCTAATTTTTTTAATAATTTATAGTGTCTGCTATAACCGAGATTTCTAATTTTAAAACTTGATAAAGCATAGTAAAAATATTTTGTTAAAATTATATTTTTATTAGGGATTAATACTTTAGTTCCATCAGCACCAATAGCAAAAGGAAAATTAATATATTTAAATATTCTTGTATGATCACCAAAGATTATAACAGGTAATTCTTCTTTATAGATGTTTATTTGATCATCAGTATAACCACATATTAAATCTTTTCCCTGGTCAATAATAGGATATTTTCCACTTTCTTTATATTCTTTTTGTAGAATTCCTTTTAATTGTAATCCTTTTCCTTTTATAATACATTCATTAAAATTTTTCCTCTCCCACTTCTTTGCTTCTTCGCTTTCAAAAACTTCTCTCAGGTAAGCAGAGGGAAGAGCTTTAACTGCTTCCAGTTGCTTTTCGCAGGAAGTTCGGGCATTATCAATTTCTTGTTGTAGTTCCTGGATTTTTGATGCTATGCGTTTTTGTTCTGAGATTGGAGGGAGAGGGATTTCAAGATTAAGTAATTTTTCACGTTGTACAGCGGCTTGTCCAATCCATCTGTTGCAAATCATTTCAAAAACACGTCTATACCACAATAATTGAAGCCATAAAGTAAAATAAATCGGATTAAGAACTCCTGTTATTGTCCTTAACCGAGATAGGTGGTTACTATAAAGAAAAAAACCATTTTCCTCAGTAAATAAAGCTGTTTTGCCGACTAATTCTACACTGTTGGTATTGTTAAATATAACATCCCCAGATTGCAGTCTATATTTGTTAACTTGGTTCTGTGTGGCTGGAACTCTGAGAATGGTTGAGAGGTCTATCTTACATCTACTAGAGATATTATTCATTCTTAATTGTATATAACCACAAGTCTCATCACGTTTCCCACATGCAAAACCAGGTTGAATTTCTTGGATGACTTCTCTCAATCTCTCCCATTTCCAGCTTGGTGGGAGTTCGGGTTGTGGATTTTGGTTTGAGGAATTATTTATTTTGGTTTTCATTTTTAATTATACCTTTGGTGCCTTTGTCCTCTTTGGTGTGTTTATACAGTGTTAAAGTCGTTTTCATTTAAAATCCTTCTGTAGAAAAAACCAAATATTCGCCAAAATTGCCAAACAAATGCCAATAGTTATGTCCGATAAATGTCTGTTATTGCAATTCATACTCTCTTCCTTTTTTCTCCGGTTGTGCAATTGTTGTGCAATAGATATGCAATTAAGGCAATTATTATGCAATAACATAATAAGCCCCTGCTCCCTTTTTTCCACTTTCTTTCAATACTTCTTTCTCAACTAAAATCCTTAAGTCATTGGTGGCTGTATTTCTTGAACAAATATTTATCTCCTGGTACTCCTTATTCGTTATCTTGACTTTCTTTTTAACATACATCACTGCTTTTATCTGTCTTTCATTCAATCCCTTCTTTGTTAAATATTCTTCTGTATAAATATCTTTGTGAAAATAAACAGAAAAACCACCCATTTCTTCTTTGTATCCCGGTTCGGGTAATGCTGCTTCCTTCATCCAGTTAACCATTCTCACTGTTCCGCTGCCATATTGTTCAATAAAACCTGCAAGATAGAAAACTTTTGCAATTAAAGGATTTCGCAGATATGACTGGTGTGGTTTTTTCAGTTGCCCGATTGTTATGCCTTCTGGAAGTCCACCCGGATTGGAAAACCAGATATGGTCATCATATACTTTGATAACAATGAAATTTGCTATATTAAAGTAATCTCTATGAGTAAGTGCATTCAGCAGAGCTTCACGAATAGCAGTAATAGGATAATCCCAGATGTCTTGTCGTTCTATTCCTTTTATATCGTAACGAACACTTATGAATTGTTTTATGATTTTTATAGTTTCTTCAAATTGCTGAAAAAGATTTCCTTTAACCCATTTATCGTCAATTATAGTGGTTTCTGTTTTGAACCTACCAATCCGAATGCAAAGATTGATAAAGTGTTTTTGAGGATTATTTCCAAATAGGAGAACAGCACCGTTTGTCAGTTTTCCATCAACAAGAAGATCCAGTTTTTCCAGTATGATTTGTTGTGGTTCATTAAGGGATACATTAGTAAGTCTATTGTTATTCACAGCAAGATGAATAAAATTTTTAACGGAATCAGAATCAATCTCCTCCAAAGAAATATCAGTTATTATAGAATCCCACGGTTTTCCTTTTAAAAGCAAAACTTTGAGTTTTTGCTGGTTCATCTCTCTGGTTGTGTTTCCGATTCGTTCATAATAACGACCTTCATAAGAGACAAGATAGCCTGAATGAACAACCCTGACTGTAATAACTCGTTTTCCTTCAATATCTATTGTCTCAATCTCAGGATAGAGAGAAAGTTTATTTACAATGCGGTTAGTTAAATCCTCCAGAAATCTGGTTGATAATTCAATTCCTACAGGATTGCTATTTTTATCAACTCCAAGAAGGATTATCCCACCTTTTGTATTTGCAAAAGCTGAGATAGTTTTATAAAATGCTTTATTGGGGATTTCTTTAAATTCTGCAGTGTTTGTTTCTCCTATTGCCAGTAGCTTTTTTAATTCTTTTTCATCCATATTATAAAAATTCATCTCATCAATCCTTTGTTTGCAAAACTATAATAGTCATCTACATTTTTCCCAATAATTATATGATCAAGCACTTTTATTCCTACAAAATTGCAGGCATCAACAATTTTGTTAGTAAGTTTAATATCATCCGCAGAAGGTTCTGTATCACCAGATGGATGATTATGAACCAGAATAATGGAAGAAGCAGATTTCAATGTGGCTTCTTTTATGATTTCTTTGGGGTCAACAATACTTGCATTAATGCTGCCTTTGCTTATTTCTATATTATGAATCGGTTTGTTTTTAATATCCAGAAGAATAACATTAAAGAACTCTTTTTTCGCATCTCTGAGATATGCTCCATAATATTCAGCAACATAAAGGATGATATCACCAGGGCTTTTAATCTTTTTTTGTTTTTTGGCACTTTCTTTGTATAGTCTTTTTCCAAGTTCAAGAGCTGCTTTTATTTGTGCTGCTTTTGCAGGACCAATTCCATCAATCTCGCAGATTTCAGAAATTGTTGCAGAATCTATTGCTCTTAAAGTTCCAAATTTATTTAATAATCTTTTTGATAATTCTTCTGCACTGATTCCTTCTTTGCCGGTTCGCAGGATAATTGCCAGAAGTTTTGATAAAGATAATGATTCAGGACCGGAACTAATCAGCATTTCTCTTGGTCTTTCTTCTTTAATCCATTTCTTTATAGGAAGATTTTGCCGAAGTTCAGAAGAACGCTTCTTAACCTCATTTCTGATTTTTTTACATTCATCTACTGTTTTTATATTTAACTTTTTGATTATTTCTTTAGCTTTATTTTCAGTTATACAATTCTTTTTTGGCAGCTTTAGAAATACCTTACCTTTTTTACTTATCATTGGGTAGATTGAATTTCCAACGAGGAAATCAATTATTTCTTTTTTTAAAGCAGATTCGTTTCTCATAATGCGAATATTCTTTCTTTTGTCTGGATGATAATATCTTTAGGTTCACCGAGTATTTTCAGAGATTGAAGCCCGCCTGCATTAACCACATCTCTTACATTAAAAATATGTGGGTTCTCTAATTCTTCAATCCCACCTATTTCAAATTGCTTTGCCAGAGCAAACAATGTTTTCACAGTCTTTTCAGGTAGTTTTTTAAACCACTCATCATGTTTGTAGTGTAATGATTCTACTCTTTCCTTACGGCTTTTTGGAGCTATCCCAAATGCAATTTCTGCAAATACGTCATAGATATCAAAGTCTTTTAATTTCATAAGTTCTTGAAGTAAGCGCACTCCATGTCCAGCATTGGGAAGGGAATCAATAATCTCCGAACGTTTTTGAGGGTCAATCCAGTATTTATGAAATTCTTCAAATGTTTTAACTTCTTTAACTAAATGTTCAGCAAGAATTTGTTTATACTCCTCCACACTGACCATTGCTAATTTTCCTTCTTTTTCGATAACAATAAAAGTTCCAGCAGGATTTATATGAACATCGAATCCTTCAACACGGATAATTTTTTCAGGTGGTTTGGGTGGAGTTGGTGGACTAGGTATCGTCGGTTTTATATTTATGTCTTTTCCTAATAAGCGGGTAGCATTTGTGTAATCATATACACGAAACATTAGTTTATTTGTAGGGAGATGAATTCTTGAACCTCTACCCATCATTTGTTGAAAAGCAATCGGGGAACGAACATATTTAAAGAAAACTACATTCCTGATAATTGGAACATCAACACCGGTTGTAATCAAATCTACAGTAGTTGCAATAAAATGAGTTCGTTCAGAGCCACGTAGATCTGCAATAAATTCGCTACCACCAACAGAAGCAGTACATTTAAAAGCATAATTTTCCAATCTGTTCTGTCCTTTTCTTGAACACCAATCAGCATAAAGATTATTCATTTCAGTTGCCACTCTATCTGCATGTATATCACGAACACAAAATATAACAGTTTTTTGGTGAGGACCACCTGTTTGAAGAAACATTTCAAAAAGGTCTTTACACATTATTTTTACCCGGTCCGGTAACATAATTACATTTTCAAATGATGGCGCTTCATAATGCTCTCTTGTTTCAGTTGTCATAAGAGGTTGCCCTGTTATAGCATCCTCTAATTCTTTTTGCTCTATATCTTCTCGGGAAATACCTTTTTCATCCAAATCTACATCTCGTCGAATAATTTCACATGCTGGTAGATATCCATCTTCAATTCCTTGAGACATAGTATATTCATAAACAGGCTCGCCAAAATATATTATGTTATTTGCAGTAATTTTTTTGTCTTCTTTTCGCTCTGTTTCATCTCCACCTTCCCAATAGCGAGGAGTTGCTGTAAGACCAATTTGAATAGCGTTTGGGTTTCTTTTCAGTATAATACTCCATTTACCCCAGGCACTTCTGTGACATTCATCTATGATAATATGGCTGAAATAGTTTTCAGGGTAATTCTCAAGAAAGAATTGGGCATCTTCATCTTCACCTGAAACATTTAAGGTTTGATAGGTTGCAATCAATATTCTGGCATTTTTTTGAGGATTTGAAGTTGTTACTGAAGCTGTGTTAGTTCCAAAAATATTTTGAAAAGCTCCTAACCCTTGTGTACGAAGTTCATCTCTATCACAGAGAAAAAGAGCACGACGAAGCTGTCCGGCATCTGTAATCTTTTTCAAAAGATGAACTGCAATAAATGTTTTTCCCGAACCTGTAGCAAGGAAAAGGAGCATTCTTTTCCTACCTTGTGCTATTTTTTCAAGAGCTGCTCTAATTGCTGCATCCTGGTAATACCGACGACTGGCTTCACCTCTGCTATATTGAATAAGTAAAGGTTTGGTTTGTTCACTTTCTAAAGACAATCCAATACCTTTCTCATAACGTTGACGAAGTTCGTTAGGATTAGGGAATTCTATTAAAGGTAGTGGTTTGGAAGTTTTTCCAGTAAAATTATCATATTCTACAAAAAGATGACCATTAGAAGAATATATAAACGGAACATGATTTAGTCGTCCGTATTTCTTTGCTTGTTCAAGACCTTTATCAGGAGGGTCATCACTTCGTTTAGCTTCTATTAATGCAACAGCAACAGGTTGTGAACTAATATTTACTCTTATTCGTAAAAGATAATCAGTTCTTCCTTTTCTTCTTCTTTGTGGTTTTCCATCTACGACATAAATGCCTTTTTCTGTTTCTTCTCGTTTAATAAGGTCTTCAGTCCATCCACAACGATGAAGAGCAGGGTCTATTAGTTTTGCTCTTGTATCTGCTTCGCTAAGTGGCATTTTATATTTTTTTATAATTTTGATTAAGTTTCATATTGATTTCTGTATTGATTCACACCTTACTCTTAAAAGAATAATTCTTCCCATCGAATTTGATATTTCCAGCTCGATTTATAGGATCATGTTCCAGGCAAACCAGCCAGTTTTCTTCTATTGCACGCTGATAAAGTTCCTTACGTTTTTCCATAATTTCCACAGGATAGAGATCAAAACCCATTGTATATGGAATTCTTATGTGTGTGACCGCTGATACAATTCCTCCAAAATATACTGCAGTTTCTCCTTCTGATTTTATGAAAATTATCTGATGATGCTTGGTATGTCCACCTGTAATTTCGACACTGATCCCGGGAACAACTTCTATATTGCCTTCGATGAGTTTAACCAGTCCTGTTTCCATAACAGGTATATAATTTTCCAGAAAGTACGTTCCTTTTGTTCTTTCATTGGGATGAATGGCTTCTTCCCATTCATCTTTCTGGAAGTAGTGAACTGCGTTTTTCAAAGTGGGAACTATATTGCCGGATTCATTCAATTTCGTGCAAGCACCCACGTGATCAAAGTGGAGGTGAGTAGCCACAACAACATCAATATCATCACAGGTTAATCCAATCTCAGCTAAAGACTGTTCTAATGAAGGTTCATAACTTATTCCGAAAATCTTTTTCTGTTTCTCAGTGAATTTATTTCCCTGTCCCGGATCGATGAGAATATTGTGCTCTGGAGTTTTTACAAGTAAAGGGTTAATGTTCAATTTTACTCGATTCAATTCATCAGGCTGAATTAATTTTTGCCAGATAACTTTGGGAACAACTCCGAAATATCCGCCTCCATCCAGCCAGAAAGAACCATCATGAAGAAAAAAAAGTTCGTAATTACCTAATTGATATTTTTTTACCATTTTCTTTACCTTTATATTTTTTTAATGAATTATAGAATTAATATAATCAACTATTTCATTAGTAGGTGCTCCCGGTGTGAAGATTCTTTTAACTCCCATTTGTATAAGTTTTTTTATATCTTCTTCTGGTATAATCCCACCACCTATCACAATTATATGTTCAGCATTTTTTTGTTTTAATAGTTTAAGTATTTTTGGAAAAATCGTCATGTGAGCTCCGGAAAGAATGGAAAGTCCGACGATATCTACATCTTCCTGAATTGCTGCTTCCACAATACTTTCCGAAAGTTGATGAAGTCCGGTATAAATTACTTCAAAGCCAGCATCACGTAAAGCAGCAGCTATAACCTTTGCTCCTCTGTCATGTCCGTCAAGACCGGGTTTACCGATTAAAATTCTAATTTTTTTTTCCATTGTTCCTCCATCTAGAAGATGATGGGTTCCTTATAAATTCCGAACACTTCTTTTAAAGTTCCGCACATTTCGCCAAGTGTAGCATATTCTCGAACACAATCCAATATTCTGGGCATTAAATTTTCTCCGTTCTCAGCAGCTTCTCGAAGTTTGATCAAAGTTTTTTTTACTTTGGAATTATTTCTTTCTTCCTTCACTTTTTTAAGTGATTTTTTCTGATCGAGTTCTACTTCTTCCGGGATTTTCAAAAGATCGATTTCAACATTTTCTTTTTCTTCAAAAATATTAACACCTACGTGATATTTTTCTTTCTTTTCCAATGCTTTCTGATATTCATAGGCACTTCTGGAGATTTCTCTCTGGAAGAATCCTTTTTCTATTGCAGGAACAACACCACCTAAAGTTTCAATCTTATCGAAATATTCAAAGGTTAGTTTTTCCAATTTATCAGTTAAAGCTTCCACATAATATGAACCTCCGAGAGGATCTATCGTATTTGCAGCACCGGTTTCATAAGCAATCAGTTGCTGGGTTCGAAGAGCTATTTTCACAGCTTTTTCCGTGGGAAGTGCATAAGTTTCATCCATAGAATTTGTGTGAAGTGATTGTGTTCCACCTAAAACGGCAGCTAAACCCTGAAATGCAGTTCTGATGATATTATTTTCCGGTTGTTGAGCTGTAAGACTGCAACCGGCAGTTTGAGTATGGAATCTGACGAGATATGATTTCGGATTTTGAGCATGATATTTATCTTTCATTAGTTTTGCCCAAATCCTACGAGCAGCTCGATATTTAGCAATTTCTACAAAGAAATCTAAATGAGAATTAAAAAAGAATGATAAACGAGGAGCGAAAGTATCGACTGGAAGACCTGCTTTGATCCCGTAATCGACATAAGTGTAACCATTTGCGAGTGTGAATGCAAGTTCTTGAAGTGCAGTAGAACCAGCTTCGCGGATATGATAACCGGAAATTGAAATCGTATTCCATTTAGGAACATTTTCAGTGCAATATTCAAGAATATCTGTTATAATTCTCATTGAAGGTTCGGGAGGATAGATCCAGGTTTTTTGAGCTTGATATTCTTTGAGCATATCATTCTGGATTGTACCGGTTAGAACTTCTTTCGGAACGCCTTGCTTTTCTCCAACCACTATATACATTGCCAGCAGCATTGCGGCAGGTGGATTGATGGTCATGGAAGTTGAGATTTTTTCCAGGGGAATACCATCAAAAAGTATTTCCATATCACGCAGGGTATCGATCGCAACACCACATTTCCCGACTTCACCTTGAGCAAATGGATCATCGGAATCTTTTCCGTATAAAGTAGGAAAATCAAAAGCAACTGATAATCCGGTTTGTCCATGCTTTAATAAATATTTGTATCGATTATTAGTATCTTTTGGAGTTCCGAAACCGGAAAATTGACGCATTGTCCACAATCTTCCACGATACATTGTTGATTGAACTCCACGAGTATATGGATATTCTCCCGGATAATTCAAGTCTTTATCATAATCAAGATCTTTATTATCATCGGGAGTGTATAAAGGATTTATTTTAATTTTTGAAAGATTGGAGAAGTTAATATCTCTTTCTTTTAATTTTGAAAATTTTTCTTTCCAATTGTCTTTGCTCACCTGGCCTCCTTCATCTAAAAAATCTTTTTTGCAATTTCATCTATAATATAATGAGGAGTTATTTTACGTTCGTATGCTTTGTCTATCATTTTCTTTAGTTGTTTTTGATCTATTACATATTCATGCAGATGAGTTTTTATTTTTTCTTCGATCAATTCATTTACTCTTATTACTAATTTATTTTTTCTTTCAGTCTCAAGTTTACCACTTTTTTCTAAATATTCTTTGTGAGATTTAATAGTGGATACAAGTTCGTCGATTCCAATGTTTTCAATTGCAGTGGTCTTTAAAATTGGATAATGCCAATCAGAATTATGTACTCTCAATTCAAAGGCAAATTTCATCTCCATAATTAATCTGTCGGCTCCAGTTCGATCACCTTTATTAACAACCAGTATGTCTGCAACCTCCAGAATACCAGCTTTCATTGCCTGGATCGCATCGCCGGATTCAGGAACCAATGTAACAACAGTTGTATCACAAACCTGGGCAATATCCAATTCCACCTGTCCCACGCCAACAGTTTCGATCAATACATAATCAAATCCAGCAGCATCCAGAACCAGTGCAACATCTTTTGTTTTGGAAGCCAATCCACCCAGACTTCCCCTTGTAGCCATACTCCTGATAAAAACATTTTCATTCAAAGCCAGATCATTCATACGGATTCTATCACCGAGTAAAGCACCACCGGAAAAAGGAGATGTGGGATCTACTGCAATGATTCCTACTTTTTTATTATTTTCTAATAATTTTGGAACCATAGCATTTACAAGAGAAGATTTCCCTGCACCGGGAGGTCCTGTAATTCCAATGTAATACGCGTTTCCTGTGTGAGGAAAAATATCTTCTAAAAGTTTGGGATCAGTACCATTTTCGATTTTTGTAATTACACGAGCTATTGCTGGTTTTTCACCTTTTAGAAATCTTTGTAATAATTCCATTAAATATTAACTTCCTTTAAGATTATAAGCATTCAAAAATTATTTCGGAAATATCCATAACTATGATATCAACATCCATCGATTTCAAAGTTTCTTCAAACATCTGCAGGCAGTATGGACAGGCAACTGCAATGATGTCAGCGCCAGTATCCATCAATTGTTTCAGACGGACATTGACAATGCGTTCATCTTTTTCCCATTCCAGCCACAAGCCACCACTTCCTGCTCCACAACACAGACTTAAATTTCGATTGAAATTTTCTACTTCCAGAAATTCCAGTCCAGGGATATTTTTCAATATATTTCGTGGTTCCTCATAAATATTATTTTTACGGCCAAGAGTACACGGGTCATGGTAAACTACTTTTTTATCAAAGCTTTTATTGAGTTTTAATTTTCCTGTATCGATAAGGTGTGAAAAATATTGTGTAGTGTGTAGAACTTCAAAATCAGCTCCAAAATCAGGATATTCATTTTTGAAGGTAGTAAAACAATGAGGAGAGGTTACGAGTACTTTTTTTACACCTGAATCTTTAAATTCTTTAATATTGGCTTTGGTAACTTCTTCGAAAATATTTTCAGCACCGATTCTTCTTATTACTTCTCCACAGCAGGTTTCTTTTACTCCGAGAATTCCAAATGACACTTCACATTTCTGTAAAATTCCAACTGTGGCTTGAGCTACTTTTTGATTTCTGGTTTCGTATGCAGGCAGGCAGCAAGGAAAATATAAATATTCTATTCCTTGTTGAAAATCAGGAACATTTAATCCTTTTGCCCAATCTGCTCTATTTTCTCTATGTTCACCAAAAGGATTTCCCACGTTATGTGTTTTTTGGACTATAGATTTTAAAGTTTCCGGATAGGAATCAAAATCAACCAGGAGACGACGAGCAGCACGAAGTATATTTGGTGTGCTGATACCGTGAGGACATTGTTCAAGACAGGCTTCGCAACCAACGCAACGATAGATCAACTCAATTTCTTTATCTAATTCTTTCTTATCTTCGCTACTTGCAACTGCTCCCAGAGCTGTTTCAAGAGAAAACTTGAACACAGGATAATCATATATTTCAACCTGGAACCAGGGACAGGCGCTTGTACATTTTCCACATTGATAACATTTATAGATATCTTCCGCTCCCATTTCAATAAGAATATCTCTTATCTCAGGATTTATCTCGGTTGTAAGATTTTTTTTATCTTTCAAGTTTATCCTCTATTTATTGCGTTCCCAAAAAGGGCTTCCAAGCGATGCTGCATGGCGTTGTGGGAACAAGAATCGAGAGTTGTGCATTTATTATTTAACATTCTCGTTCCAATGCCTTTGCGTTGGATCGTAAGAGTACACTTATCATATTATCTATCTGTATATCAGTCAGATTTTTTTGCTGTGAAGCTCCAGAAGGACAGGCACTGATGCAGGCTCCGCAACCTTCACAAAGAATCTCATTCACAGAAACTATTTTTTTTCTCTCATCCATTTCCCTGGCATCATAAGGGCAGGTTGTAATACAAATACCGCAACCTGAACATAAATCTTCGTCCACGCTTGCGATAATAGGTGAATGAGAAATTTCGTCACTGGAAAAAAGAGTTAAAACTTTAGCTGCGGCGCCCGATGCTTGCGAGACCGTATCAGGAATATCTTTGGGTCCCTGTGCCGTGCCTGCCAGATAAAATCCAGGTACAAGAGATTCTACAGGACGTAATTTCGGGTGAGCTTCGGTGAAGAAACCAAAATCGTTTGTATGTATTCTTAACGCTTTTGCCAGATCCAATGCTCCTGATGAGGGAACCATTGACATTGATAGAACTACCATATCACATTTTACACGAAGCTGTTTCCCCGTGAGAGTATTGATGCACCAGACAACCAGATCATTTCCCTGTTTAATTATTCTCGCAGGTTTTCCCCTGATGTACAAAATATTTCCTTCTTCTTTTGCTCTGGTGAGAAATTCTTCATAATCTTTTCCACTGGTTCTGATATCAATAGAGAAAACAATAGCTTCACCATCCGGGACATGTTCTTTGTAAAGTAGAGCGTGTTTAACCATATACATGCAGCATATTTTGGAACAATAGGGAAGGTGATGTTCAGGATCGCGGGAGCCAACGCAGGAAATAAAAGCTATTCTTTTTGGGATTTTATTATCGGATGGTCTGTGAATTTCTCCCTGAGTTGGTCCGGAAGCAGAGAGTAATCTCTCAAATTGTAATCCATTTATCACATCAGGATATTCTCCTGCTCCATACTCGAGCATGTTTTTCATTGGATACAGTTCATATCCTGTGGCAACAACAACAGCACCCACTTCTTCTTCAATTATCTCATCTTTTTGTTTGAAATCAATAGCATTCAAAGTGCATACAACCTGGCATACACCACACTTTCCATCTTTCAAAAAGTAGGTGCAATTTTCTTTATCGATAACGGGTTTATTGGGAACAGCTTGTGGGAATGGTGTATAGATAGCTTTTCTTTTTCCCATACCTTCATCAAATTCTGAATCAACACTCACAGGGCATTTTTCGCTGCAAACACCACAACCCGTACATTTGCTGTTATCTACGTAAGATGCTTTCCTTCTGATCTTGATTTTGAAATTTCCTACACTTCCTGAAATTTCTTCTAATTCTGAATAAACATATAAATTGATATTCTCATGTTGGAAAACTTCAACCATTTTGGGAGTTAATATACATTGAGAACAATCCAGGGTAGGAAAAGTTTCAGAAAGTTGAGCCATATGCCCACCGATCGAGGGGCTTTTTTCAATTAAGATCACTTTGTGACCTGAGTTGGCAATATCCAGTGATGCCTGAATACCGGCAATACCTCCACCGATTACCAGAGCCTTTGGATTTACTTTGACTTTTACAGGAGAAAGAGATTCATTCAGTTTTGCTTTTTCAATTATCGATTCAATTATACTAATTGCCTTAGGAGTTGCTTCTTTGATATCTGAATGAACCCAACTGCATTGTTCTCTTATATTTGCAATCTCAGTAAGATAGGGATTTAGACCCGCTTTCTCCGCAGTATTTCTGAAAGTTAGTTCATGCAAAGATGGGGAACAGGCAGCTATAACTATGCCATCCAGTTTTTTATCTTTTATGTTTTTTTTAATTAAATCCTGCCCCGGATCAGAACACATATATTGATAATCAGTACAAAAAACAACTCCGGGATATTTTTTTATTTCTTCAACAACTTTATTGATATTAACAGTTGCACTAATATTTCTACCGCAATGACAAACAAATACTCCAATTTTCTTCAAGTTTTATTTCAACTCCATCACCTTTTCTTTCAGCACAGGTACAACTTTGAACAAATCGTCAGCTATTCCATAATCCGCTTCATTAAATATTGGGGCATTTGGGTCTTTATTAATTGCAATTATGGTTTCAGCTCCCTTCATACCGGAAACATGCTGAAAAGCACCTGAAATACCTACAGCAATATATAATTTGGGTTTGATGGTTTTACCGGATGAACCTACCTGTCTGTCTTTGGGAAGCCAGTCAGCATCTACGATGGGTCTGGAACAAGCTACAACACCACCGATTGCATCAGCGAATTCTTCTACCATTGCCAGATTTTCCTGCTCTTTAATTCCTCTTCCAATTCCAATAACAACATCCGATTTTGTGATATCAACATCACCGGCAGGAGTTTCTATATATTCCACAAATTTGCGGTAATCAGGTTCAGTAACAGAAGTATCGATATTTGCGATCTCAGTTTTCAGATCACTTTCCTCTGCCAGGAAACAACCCGCTCTCACTGTAAATAAGTACGAAGGATTATCTCGAACTGCAATTTTTGCATTAAGCTTTCCATCATACACCTGGCGTGTAACTGTTATTTTATTATCAACAACATCGATATCAAGGCAATCGGTAGTGAAAGGAATTTCTAATTGAGTGGCAAGGGCAGGACAAAGATCCATCCCGAAAGCTGTATGACCCATTAAAGTGATGAAAGGATTTGCTTTCTTTATTATATCGGAAAGAGCTAATTGGTAAGATTCGGAGTTGTAATCTTTAAAAACTTCGCTATCAATAACGAGTATACGATGTGCCTGTGATTTGATTTTTCCCACGAGATTTTCTGTATTATGTCCAAGAATTAATGCAGTAAGATTAGAATTCGTTTTTTCTGCCAGCTTTCTACCGCAACTTAGCAGTTCAAAGCTAATATCCCTGATTTCACCTTGACGATGTTCTATAAGTGTATATATTTCTGACATTTGAACCTCCCTAAATAAGACCTTTTTCTTTGAAGATATTAGCAAGTTTACCGGCAGATTCCCCGGGGCTTCCGGTGAGAAACTCTACTTCCTTTGTTTTAGGTGGAATAAATAATTCTTCGATTTGAGTGTTAAGTAGTATATTTTCATCTTTGATCTCTTCTTTTCCCAATACTTTGATTTCTTTTTTTGCTGCTCTTCTAATTGCAATCAGAGATGCATAGCGGGGTTCATTTATGCCAGTTTGAATGGTGCATAAAGCAGGCAGAGAAATATCGAGATGTTCCATTAAACCACCTTCAAGTTCTCTATGAACATGTGCTCTTTTTTCTGAAGTATCAATAAATATGACAAGAGAAGCATGAGGAATATCTAAGAGTTCAGCCAGTGTAACACCAACCTGAGAATAAGCATCATCAGTAGCTATACAACCTGTAAAGATCAGATCAAAATTTAAATCGCTAATGGAAGCTTTTATGATCTGTGCAGTTTTATATCCGTCAAGCTCGTCAAAATCTTCTGCTTTAATCCTGATCGCATTATCTGCACCTTTTGCCAGAGCTATACGCAGAGTATCCTCTGTATCTTGATGACCCAGAGAAATTACAGTTATTTCACCACCAAATTTTTCTTTCAAAAGAACTGCTTCCTCCAGTGCATAGGAATCCGATTCATTCATATCAAAGCTTAAGCGATCCTTTTCAATTTCCTTTCCGGTGTAATCTATGGTAACATCTGCTTCAGCGGTCTGGGGAACTCTTTTTATACAAACAATTATATCCAAAATTACCTCCCTAATTTAAAAAGTCCAAAAAATACTAAATTCCCAAATGACTAAAATAACTAAATTCCAAAAATTTTTAAAACTTTCGGAAAAGTTTGTTAAAGATTTTTATCTTAGAAGCTCACTTGCAATAACCACTTTTTGAATTTCTGATGTTCCTTCGTATAATTCCAGGATCTTTGCATCGCGGTATAATCTTTCTACAGTATAATCTTTGGAATATCCATAACCCCCGAAAATTTGGACAGCTTTGCGAGTGACATCTACAGCAATATTAGCTGCATAGTATTTTGCCATAGCAGCTTCTTTGGAAAATCTTTTTATTCCTGCATCTTTGCACCAGGCTGAATAATATACAAGCATCCTGGCAGCGTGGATCTGGGTAGCCATTTCAGCAAGCATATTCTGGATCATTTCAAATTTACAAATAGGTTTGCCAAAAGCCACTCGTTCTTTGGAGTATTTTACTGCTTCATCTAAAGCAGCTTGAGAAATTCCAACTGCTTGAGCTCCAATATCTATTCTTGAGACATCGAGTGTATTCATACAAATATAAAATCCCTGACCTTCTTCTCCTAAAAGATTTTCTTTAGGAATTTTGCAGTCTTCAAATATCAATTCGCAGTTTCCGGTTGCTCTAATTCCCATCAGGTTTTCGTGATTACCAAGAGAAAAACCAGGAGTATCCCGATCAACAATAAATGCACTAATTCCCTTATGCTTTAACTCTTTATTTGTATAAGCAAAAACAATAAAAATTCCAGCTTCCGTACCATTGGTTATAAATCTTTTTGCTCCGTTCAAAATGTAATGATCTCCATCCAGAACAGCAGTTGATTCCAAAGAAGCTACATCTGAACCTGCGTTTGGTTCTGTGATACCAATTGCTCCGATCTTCTCTCCTGAACTGAGAAGTGGGAGATATTTCTGTTTTTGCTTTTCTGTTCCAAACTGCAAGATTGGGTATCCACACAGGGAATTATTAACCGCAACGATTACACCTGTAGAAGCACAAGCTCTGGAGATTTCTTCAATAGCTATTGCCAGAGAAACAAAATCAAATTCTGAACCACCATATTTCTCGGGAATAAAAATACCGAGTAAACCGAGCTCTGCAAGTTTCTTTATGCTTTCTTTTGGGAATTCACCTGAAATATCGATCTCAGGCGCTAATGGTGCCAATTCGTTTTCGGCAAATTTCCTGACCTCAGATTGAAGCATCTTCTGGTCATTAGTTAATTCAAAATTCATAATTTTTTTCCTTTATATTTTTATTTTCCTAATATCTGTCTCGCTATTACAATCTTTTGAACTTCTGAAGTCCCTTCTCCTATTTCCATAAGTTTTTCATCACGAATGAACCGTTCTACAGGATAATCCTTAGTGAGTCCTAACATCCCGTGAAGCTCTATTGCTGTGTTGGTTGCTTTCATACCGATCAATGAAGCATAATATTTTCCCATAGCAGCTACTTTGGTTAAAGGTCTTCCTGCATCTTTCAGTTCAGCAGCCTGATAAATAAGTAACCGAGCAGCTTCGATTTCAGTTCCTATTTCAGCAATTGTAGATTGTATTGACTGATGTTTGTAAAGTGGTTTCCCTGAAATCGTATTAGATTTCACAAACTTTACAGCATATTCAAGAGCACCCTGAGCGATTCCCAGAGCAAGAGCGCCGATAGAAATTCTGCCACCATCGAGTGTTTGCATGAAAATTTTGAAACCATCACCTTCTTCGCCTAAAAGATTCTCTTTGGGGATTTTACAATCTTCAAAGATCAATTCTGAAGTGATCGAACCCCGCAAACCCATTTTATCTTCTTCTTTTCCCGGTATGAAACCCGGAGTTCCTTTTTCAACTACAAATGCAGAAATTCCATGATAACCTAATGATGGGTCTTTTGTGGCAGTAATTACAATTACATCGGCAACATGACCGGAAGTGATAAAGCACTTATTTCCATTTATAATGTAATTATCTCCAACAAGTTTTGCAGTGGTTTCGGTGGCTGAAGCATCACTTCCTGCATTGGGTTCGGTTAATCCAAAAGAACCTATCTTATCACCTTTTGCAAGAGGAATAAGCCACTTTTGTTTCTGTGATTCATTGCCTGCCTGATATATCGGAGCAACCGCAAGTGAAGAATGAGCAGCAAAAAAAATTCCTGTAGAACCACAAGCTCTACTTACCTCTTCTACTGCAATTGCATAAGATAAAGTATCAAGACCAGCGCCACCGTATTTTTTGGGAACAAATAAACCATATAGGCCCATTTCTCCCATTTTTTTTACTAAGTCATGCGGAAATTCACTGTTCAGATCGAGGTCTTTTGCTCGTGGAGCCACAACATTATCAGAGAACTCTTTGAGTTTTTCTCGAAAGGCTAAATGTTTCTCACTTAATATCATTTTAATAACTCTTTTGCTATTTGAGATTTTGAGATCCTTGGTGATGTTTCCAATAACTGAAGAACTTTTGCATCCCTGAAATAACGTTCCAGAGGATAATCTCTCATATAACCATATCCACCATGAACCTGTATGGAATTAAGACCTGCAAATACACCTAAATCTCCACAATAGATCCGGGTAATTTTGGAAGCTATTCCAAAGTCTTCCCCTTTATCTGCTTTAGAAGCTGCATCATAAACCAGCAATCTTGCGGTATCTATTTTCATTTTTATTTCTGACATCATCTCCTGGACCATAGGAAATTCACAAATTCTATGACCAAATTGCATACGCTCTTTAGAATATTTTACAGCGGTTTCCAGTGCCGCTTGAGCAATTCCCAGAGAGATAGCAGAGAAACCTATATTTGCATAATCACGAATTTCGGATTGAATTTTTCCACCTTTATCTTCTGCAATAAAACAGGCTTCTTTGGTTAATTTTAGATCTTTGAATTCTGCTCCTGCAAAACCTGCTGCTCTCATTCCCAGAAGATTTTTCGAAGTTAGATGTATTCCTTTAATACCTTTCTTTATTATATAAAATTTATTAACATCTGAAGTTGAAACTGGCATTATAAAAAAGTTTGCCGAATCACCATTTAATACAAACTCACGATGACCCGAAAAATTAAAATTGTCACCTTCAGCTTTCAAGTCGTTTTTTTCTTCCGGTAGATCTATCTCAGGTTCGCAGACATATCCTCCGATCTTACCATTTGAAAGCTTATTCAAATATTTTTCTTTAAAAGATTCGTTACCATATTTCATTAAGGGATAGGCAACCATACAATTATTTACAACCAGAATAGTACCGATCGAAGCACAAACTTTAGATATTTCTTCAACGGCAATACAAAGGCTGGTTACATCTAATTCAACTCCACCGTATTTTTCGGGAATTATCAAACTCGATAATCCCAATTCGGATAGTTTACTGATTATATCTTTTGGGAAGACACCATTTTCTTCAATATCTTCAGCAATTGGTTCAAGTTCAGATGTGGTAAATTTTCTGAATTCATCACGAATCATTTTTTGTTCATTATTAAGATTTATTAAACTCACTTAACCTCCCTGGGTAAATTTTTATAATGTTAAAACCGGTTATTTTAAATATCACAAAAACCCCCTTTTATTCCCCCTTCTGAAGGGGGATTCAATAAAAATATTTAACCGATCAGGAATTTCTTTGATTTTTTAGGTATGCTGGAATCCGTTAAAAGTTTTCGGAGAGAATCCATATATTCAAAATATTTTTCCTCTTCTAACTCTTCTGATTTTTCCTGTGATCTTTTTATAGCCTTAAAATTTTTAACAAAATTAGTTAAAATTTGATTAACTAATTCTGAAAATAGAATACCTTTTGTCTTTGCAATATTTTTTATTTCTTTGCTCACTTTAATATCTAAATCGATTGTTGTTTTTTCCAGTTGTCTCTTTATTTTATCCTTTTTCAGCATAAGTCCTCCTGAAAAATATTTTTATGAAAATTAATTATAATTATCTTAACGCAAAAGTGGAACGATAATGTCAAGAAATTTTGTAATACCATAACTAATAAACAACATTGATAAATCTATTGTAATTAGCTTCCAACTAATGCTGCTACTGTAATAGAGTAAAATTTTGATTCATCGCTATCACTTCGTGAAGTTAAAACCACCGGTACTTTTGCTCCGGTTATAATTCCTGCCATTTTTGCGTTTGCCAGATATACACCTGCTTTATAAAAGGAATTGCACGCCTCGATGTTTCCAAAAACAATAGCATCAGTATCACCTCCGATAGGACTATCGAAACCTTTGGTCTTACATGATTTCTTGGAAATTGCCAGATCCAAAGCTATCGGTCCATCGATAATTGCATCTTTGATCTGGTTGCGTTTTGACATTGCAGTAACAATAGCTGCATCATACGAATTCTGATAATTCATAGCTACTTTTTCCGAGCAATTAAGCATGGCTACTTTTGGTTTCTCGATCTCGAATTTGTGACAGACATTTATAAGATAATTTGCCATAGCGATTTTTTGCTTAAGATCGGGTTGTAAAATTACTGCAATATCCGATACAAATAGCAATTTATGGTAAGTGGGATATTCCAGTATAGTTACATGAGAAAGGATCGCTTTGGGAGGTAAAATACCTGTTTCTTTATTAAGTATGGCTTTTAAATAATCTGCTGTACTTACCAGGCCCTTAACCAGAACATCCGCTTTATCTTCTCTGATAAGTTTCACTGCAATATGTGCAGATTGCCTAGGCTCCTTTTCATCAATGATCTCGAGACCAGATATGTTAAAATCGATATCTTTGGCGATTTGTTGTATTTTTTCTTTATCACCAATGAGTACAGCCTTGATCAGATTTTTATCGATGGCTTTCTTTACTGCACTCAATATGTTCTGTTCTTCTGCTGCTACCACAGCGATTGTTTTCTTCTCTGATTTTTTTAATTTCTCTAAAACTTGTTCTAATTTTGTTATAGGCATTACATTACTCCTGATTTTGGTTTATATCGGTCGGGACTATCAAATACATCTATAACCATAACTTTTGTAGGAAAATTTGCTGAATGTAATACTCCGGCAGGAATAAAATAACTATCACCTTTGCGATATATTTTCGTTTGATCGCCTATCGTTAATTCCATCTCACCATCAACCACAATACCCCATTGTGAGCAGTGAGAATGGTCGGGCATGTTACCAACAGGTTCAATCTCAAAAAATACAACTTGTTTATTTGTACTTTGAAGCAGCCAGCCACGAATTCCATCGATGGGAATTTCAATTTCTGGAAGGTTATGGATCATTTCCGGGTAGGGAATACCCATGAATTCTTTTCTTTGATCATTCATTAATAACTCCGTATTTTTAAATATTACAATTAATATTACTTATTTCGGTCAGTCGCAATAAGACATCCAACAGCAATGGAATAAAGCTTGGTTTTTTCACTATCTCCACGAGATGATAACATAACCGGTGCAATAGTTCCCGCTATATAACTGGCAGCTTCGGCATGAACAAGTTTAGTAAGTGTTTTATAGAAAATATTTGAAGCTTCCAATTGAGGAAAGACAAGGCAGTCGGCATCACCGGCAACATTACTTTTTATGCCTTTGACCTGTACGCTATCAGGGTCGATGGCAACATCAATAGCAAGTGGTCCATCGATATCAGCATCTTTTATTTGTCCTCTATCTCCCATTTTGGCAATTATTGCAGCATCTGCGCTTGAATCGATTAGGGGATTTGATTTCTCTGTGAAAGATAAAATAGCAACTTTAGGTCTCTTTATTCCCAGATTATGAGCAGTATAAACAAGGTAATTGGTTATGGCAATTTTTTGTTGAATTGTTGGAAGAGGAATAAAAGCTGCATCACTGATTATAAGCAGTTTATGGTAGGTTGGAATTTCAAAAATGGCTACATGAGCAAGCACAGCATTTGGTTTCATTAATCCTTTTTTCTTATCGATAATGCATTTTATGTAATTATCGGAAGATATCAGACCTTTCATTAAAATATCAGCTTTCTTCTTCCTGATCAATTCAACTGCTTTTTTGCCGGATTTCAATTCGTCAGGTTCGTGTATTATTTTAAATTTTTTACAATCAATTTTATTTTTTTTGCAGGCTTGTTTGATAATTTTTTCATCACCAACAAGAGTTGCTTCTGTTAAACCTATTTCATAAGCTTCCTGAACAGACATTATAGAATTATCATCATGTGCATAAGCTACCACAACTCTTTTTTTAGGCTTATTTTTTGATCTTTTTTTTGCAATTTCTATTAGCTGGTTAAGATGTTTTATTGCCATTTTCTCTCCGCTCTTTTCTCTTATTTTTCTTTAGCAAAATTTCTTTATTGAACTCTAATGTCAAGCAAATAAGGAAAATTGCTTTCTTATGCGTAAAATAGCGTAAAATCGACTATCTTTTTGTCAGACTTGCTCCGCAGTGAAGCGTGGAGCGAAGATGACAAGCTCTTCGCAATTCTCGATTCATCCGTCAAAAGCCGGACGAATCAAGTCTTGCTTATCTCCTCCTTGTCCGGGCGTAGATTTGCGAAGCCTGACACACTCATCCGCTCATAATCCGCTTTGCTCAAACCAAAAGATGCCAGAACTTTATCTGCATTCTCATCAACGATCTTCACTTCCTCATAGGTTAGCTCGTATAATTTATAAACCATCAAATCTATTTTGGCTTCGAGATGTTGTGTGTCTTTACCTGATTTTTTGTCGATGAGGATTTGATCGACTAATTTGATGAATGGTTTCTGCATATCTTCAGATTCTTTTTTTATTGGTATTTTACCGATATAATACTTATCAAAATGCATAGTTCGTATAGCTGAACAGTAAATAAACCGATATACAAACCAGCAGATTAATTTTGAGTTTAAGAGTGACAGAATATATTCTTCTGAAAAATTATTATTCATAATTATTGTGTTCTGAACTGTATCAACAGAAAAGATATTGCCCTCATGATCTAAAACACTCATGATAATAATATGTGGAAAAGGATTTTGTACATGAGCAATTAGGTCTTGTGAAATTATCTTTTTTTGCAACATAAAAGAAAATTTTGAATAACTTTTTTTAATTATTTCAGATGAGATATAACCTTTATTACCAGAAACAATATATTTTGCAATATTCTTACCACCTATAACTGAATAATCACCTGAAGATTTGAGATATTTTTGTATTCCAATTCCTCTTTTTGTATTCGAAATTTCTCTCATATAAACAACATCATTTTTGAAATGATTGTTAAATATCTCTAATTCGATTAGTTTGATATCACAAATCCAAGCTTGAAGATTTAATGCTTGATCATTATTAATGTTTATAGAATTTACAAAAGAGTTATTAATAAATTTTGTTGCTTCATATTGATAATTTGAAAATTTATTATTAAAGATAAAAACAACTTGTTCCAATAGAACATTATCAAAAGCTTTTTCAACATCAACTAAAGAAACAGTCTTGTCAATCAAAGCTCTGACAAGTGTAAACCAACGTTGAGAATATAACAGAGATTTTGGTACAATGTATGATAAAATACCATTACTATTAATATATTTATTTTTACCAAAGTCTATAAAAAGAGCTGCACTATTTGAATTATTAGTATCAATAATATGTTTTCGAATATTCTGTAATAAATTATTTCTTATTTTAGCACCATACGGTGGATTAGCGATCACAATATCGAAACCGTCTTCAATTCCAAACATCCATTTCGAGTTGAACCAATCGGAAGATTTATCGGCAAATGGATTCCAATTAGTAAGTGCAACGGCTCTTTTATTGGTAGAACGGTTTTTACTTAAAAATTGGGCAATTTCAGTTTGTGTTTGTTTAAATTCTTTTTCGATTTCTGCTTTTTCCTTTCCACTGGCATAAAAGAATTGTTCCCGCAAGATTTCCAGCTTCTTCATCATGGGTTCGAGGATAGAATCAAAGTCAAAAAAACCTATTTGTTCATCTTTTTCCGCTTCCGGTAAACCGATGAGAGTATTGGCAGCTACAAATTTAAAGGAAAGGTTAGGCAGTTCGTTAATACCACGATTCGGTTTCTCATCATTCACGGTTTCATCTACCATCAAGGTCAGGAAAAAGCGGAGTTTTGAAAGTTCAACAGCAATTGTTTGAATATCAACTCCGTAAATGGAATGAAGAATGGCGGACATTTTATATTTATAATCCCAATTCTCATCCATCAGTTTATCTTCAAAAGTTTTACGCACTAATTGATCGGGGATCATTTCTAATTGTTTCATCACCCATTCGATAGATTCGGGATCAACTTTCTGACGGATGAGTAACATTTTTTGTAATATTCCCATTGGAAAAGCGCCGGACCCGCAGGCAGGATCGAGGATCTTTATTTTATCAAGAGCATCGATAACTTTCAGGCTTTCTTCTTTTGTAAGTTCATTTTCTTCTATTGTATAATCAAGCAAGTTGCGGATTTTTTGTTCGAGAACGGATTGAGATTCTTCGTGAGATTTACTCTGTAAGGCTTCCTCAGAAAGACAAGATTCTAAATTTGTTAACAAGTATTGGATCAAAGATTCATCGACCATATATTCTACGATCGGTCGAGGTGTGTAATAACTTCCGGTGGCTTTTCTGGCAGTTGCCATAGTTTCGGGATTAATTTCTGCCAAAAGATTTTCAAAGATTCTACCCAGCATTTCGGGATCAACGGAAAGATCGATATCGATGGAAGTGTTTTCATCAATTGTGAAATTGTATAATTCCAGAACGGAGAAGAGTTTTACAAACCAATCGTCGGGGATTTTCAAGTCATAAGCAGGTTTATACACTTTTTCCATGGGAGAATATTTATAATAATCCTGATGCAAATTTGGATCGAATAAACCACCGTTGAGGAAAGGAATGTTTTTGAAAAACTCATTTTTTGAAATTGATTCTTTTCTTTCCTCAATCTTAGTATTCATAACTTCAAAGAAAAGTGGTTCCAAAACAGTATGATAATAATTATCTTTAATTGCTTTTACAGATAGAACTTCTTCGGGAATCAGCGAAATCCCATTTTCAGATTTTTTCTTCTTTAAAAACCAACAGAAAACAATCCTACCTATTAATCTAACAGCAAATTCCTGCATTAAGGTATGATCGGTTGTATCGGGTAATTTAAGAAGCGGTTCAAATTCTTTAGTTTGTCTTCCGATCTTTCTCACACCGCCAACAAGTTCTGTAAAGAGTTTAGCAATATTATTATAAAATTCTTTATTTACGATTTCTACAGAGAATCTTGATTTCAGGTCTTCTTCGTCTTTTACTCTTCCTTTTTTTACTAAAAATTCTTCGATCGTATGTTTTTTTACATCCGGTCCCATAAAATAGGAATAGCGTTTAGGATTGGTAAATTCTTTTGTTACTTTCTTTCCTTCTAATTTAAGTTCGCGAGTAATCAGCGATAATCTATAATTTTCAGAATTTTGAGAAATAAAGAGAATCAGAGCGTTCTTAACTTTTTGGTGTTCAATGAATTTGAAAGCATCTCGTGAAAGTCCGATTCTGGGATCATTCTCTGAATCGTGATGCATTTCATAAACTTTTAATTTTAAAGTTTCGGAATTTCCGAGATACAAAACATCTTTACCGATGTATTTTGGTTTGAATTCCGTTTCTGTTTTTTCTGTTATATTTGAGTAATCTTGTGGGAGAAATTGTTGTCTGAAAAAGGTGATCCAGTTTTCCCGATTGTATGGTGCATTGAAGTTAATAGTCATGAAATTCCTCTTTTTATAAATCCGATAAGTCTTAATTTTCCAACTTGCGGGGTCGTTTTCATTTTTTCATTTTTTCTAATAATATTTTTCCGAGTTTTGTAATTCGGTATTTTTGATTCGGATCTGTGGGGTTATCAGGATTTGTCATCATGATTAAATTTCCATTTAAAGCTGGTTGTAGATAATTAATTCTGAAATTCTTTCTATCCTTTAATCCAATTACCTTCATTAATTCAACTCCTGTCAACTCGTCATCATCAACTTGTTTTAGTAGCTTCTGAACTTGAGGGGTAACTTGAGGGGTAACTTGGGGGGTAACTTGGTGCCGACTTGGTGCCAACTTGGTGCCAACTTGGTCACTAACTTGGTCACTACTTGGTTCCATTTCAGAATCTGGATGTGGTTTTAGAGTAGTAAGAAAGTATGTTCTATCATTATCAGTTTCGAAAATAGGATCTGGAGATCCATTATTCTTTAGAAAATTTCGGATCTTGGGAATACCGGTTCCCCTGCCTTCAGTAAGATGAAGTTCCTTGAGGAAATCTCCAATACGGCTGTTGCGGTAATCGCGAGCAACTATTCGATTCCTTTTCAGCATTTCATTATCAACAGGTGGCATTGGACCGGGAAAAGAGAGAACTTCAATGCAATCCGGTCTGATATTGACCTCTATTGGATTTTCTCTCTCGTAGCTTTTATGGTAAACAGCATTTGATATGGCTTCTTCTATAGCTTCATAAGGATAATTATAAAACCTATTCGCTTCTGCAACTCCTTCAATTTTTCTAACTTCTTCTTTAATGAAGTTATTCTTGATATACTCCAATACATTTCTAAGTTGAATTTGAATTGGACCTGTGAAAATCTTTTCATAAAATTTATCTCCTATCGAATCTACATATACAACCAATTCAATCTTTGCACCACGAGAGAATTTATGGGGTTCATCTGAAAATAGAAGTAATCCAACATTTAAAGGATGAATATCTTCTTTGGGACCTCGTGCAATATTCATTTTGATGCAAAGATCAGCAAAAGGCATCTTGGGGATATCTTCATAAAGAAAGCTTTTAACTTCTTTTAGAAATGTGGCAATATTTGTAAGATTTATATCATCCAGGGTTGCTTGTTGATTGATCCTATTATCAAAAGTAACTTTGGCAGTAAGTTCAATCAGTTTTTGAACTTCTTGATCATTTGCCCTAACTGTGGAAGACATACGTCTGATGTAATAGGGTTTGCTTGTCTTGTCTGAAATTCTTTTTGGAGCTTTATACGGTCGAGTATCTCCGGGTGGAGCCCAAACAACAATAATACGTTTTCCATTAATGACCTCTGGGGAAACAGTAGGAAAATAATTTGGAGAAATGTAATAACAAATATTTAAGAGTTCTTTTTGAATTTTATCAATTTGATTTGTTTGGACACCGGATGGAGGAAGTTTAGCGACACCGTTTTCCTCAGAAACACCAATAATTATATATCCACCACCGATGTTGTTAAAATCATTAGCAAAAGCACATATTGTATGCAAAATAGAGTCGGGATTCCAGCCTTCCTTAAACTCGATGCGCTCGCTCTCAATGATATTGCCTTTAATTAATTCATCTACATTAATCGGTAAAGCCATTTCAAATTCCTTTAAATTAATTCTTCCGCAAGAATCAAGGTTTCAGTTCCTTCGTCAATTTTATTTGCTGTTTTAATGATCTTTGCCAGGTAAGAATGAGTCACTAATTTCATTAAATCTTCAACGTCTTCATTCAAACTTTCTTCATCTATTTGTCTGATCATTGTAAAAACACCGTCGGGTAAGCTATTCAATTCCTTTGCAACAAAATACAGGTCGGAAAGATAATCTTTCTTCTCGGGAATCAATTCTATCAATTTCTCGATTTTATTGATCGCTTCACCTTTTTTACCCGATGTTGAAACCTGCGTTTTAGAAATGAATATGTTGTCTTTTGTTTGTTGGTAAATTTTCTCAAATTCCTTTGAAACTTCTTTGGGATTTTCGGAAATTTCAGCTTCAAAAAGTTCAAATCCTTCTTCCACAGATAGAGCAGAGGATTCAGTTTCGCTTGTTCCCAATCTGAAAGTATAATCTTCTGCTTTCTTCCCAAAAATAATAACTCCGGATTTTGATTTCTTTTCCGTACGTTGAATTCTGGAACGGCGTGGGATGAAAAGAGCTTTTTCAATTAAGTCTGGTTGAGTTTTTTTCAGATAATACAGATCATCTTGATATTTTGTGTCCCACGATTCCTGTTCCTGAAGTTTTATTGCTTCGTTATATTTTTTGTAGAAGTAAGAACGCAGTTCTTCATCTTTGGTTAAAACTTTTGTATCTTCACCCAAGAGAGCGTCTATCATTGCTTTCTTAAGAGTGGAAATTTGTTTTTTCCTAATTTCCTTTTCACCGATATCAGTTGGAAAATAATTGTAAATGTAGAGTTTATCGAAAAGCATTTTGCCAATCCTGTTAATTCTTCCGACTCTTTGAATTACCCTTGTGGGATTATACGGAATATCATAATTGAAAACAGTTCCTGCTCTGTTTAGATTTACACCTTCGGAAAGTGCATCTGTTGCGATTATAATGTCATAATCGTCTTTTTGAATTTTGTTGGAAGCATCGAAATTTTCTCTTATGTTTTTTTTATTTTTAGCGGATGATACGCTTGAGGAAAAATAAAACGCTCTGATATTTTTATCTTTTTTAATTTCTTCAAATACATATTTCGCAGTATCGGTATATTCGCTGAAAACAATAATCTTTCTTTTGGGAGCAGTTTTTAATTGTTTTTTAATTTCAATTTTGAAATTTTCCAGTTTTCGGTCAGATTGAATCCCATCTTCAAACCAATCTTTTCTAATGCTTTTTAGCAGATTCAAATCCTGATTCAAGTCTTTGATAAAATCTTCTTTCAAGTCATCTTTGGGAATAAAGAACAGACCTTTCTCATATTGTTTTTCCAGTTCTTTTTCAAAATTATATTTTTCCAGATCATTCTTAATATCTTCACCTAAATCTTTAAATGAATCGATGTCCGGTAAATTACCTTTCTTAAAAACAGGAACTTTGGCAGCTTTTTCATAATATTTTTTTATAGATTCCATTGATTTTATCATCGAATTCAGAGTGCAACGAAAAGCATTTACGGAACTTTCAAAACGAGAAACCAGCAGTCTTCTCATAAAATCTGCAAGATTGGATTGAGCAACGCGTATTGCATCAGCATCGATGAGTTGGTGTTCGGCTTTCAAGCTTTTCTTAAATTTCGCTAAATCTTTCAAGTAATTTACAGGTTTGTATCTAGCTCCTATGAATTCGATTTTATCCTTTTGCTTTTCTTTCTTTTTTTTGGATTCTTCAGGATAAATTGTATTTAGTGTTTTTAGATATAATTCTGATAGATCACCCAGATAATATTCTTTTTCGATGGGAACTTCAGCAAACACATATCTGAAACCTTGTTTCTTCAAATCGTTTTTATATTCTTTAATTTTATCCAGGTCAATTCGTGAGCGCCTGATAAGAACAGGTTCTAGAATATGTCTAATATCTTTTGCCAGAACTTGAATTCTTTTTTTCAGCTTTGCTTCATCAACATCCTTCTTTTTTCTCTCTTGGTTTATCGCTCTATATTCTTTGATCATTTTCTGAAATTGAAAGGAAAGATTATCAACCGTACGGATCGTTGATTTGGAAGGGATTTGAAAAAGTTTTATCATCGCAAAAATATCTTGCGGACGGTTGTTGAAGGGAGTTGCAGTAAGAAGCATTACTTTATTTCCCTGGCAAAGTTTGTGCAAATTTATGTAGTCATCCGTGTTTTCATTTCTAAATTTGTGAGCTTCATCAACTATTATCAGAACTTCTTCATCGTTCCAGACATTCTGCAAATGATCAAGAGCTTTATGAATCGAACCTGTTCCGAAAACGACAGCATTAAAATTAAAAATGGTTCGGTATTCTTTGTCCCATTGATGATGCAAAGTTGGTGGAGCAATGATAATAACCTTCTTTCGCATATTATATGCTACTGTTGAAGCAATGATACTTTTACCAAGACCTACGACATCAGAAATTAAAACTCCGTTATGCTGTTCGATAATTTGGATAGATTTCTTTATTGCATCAATTTGATATTTGAGATTAAAAAATTGCCCATCTGTAATTTCATCTGGAAGAGCAATTTCACCAGACTCTTTTATTGAAAAATATTCTATTAAAACCCTGATATAAAAATAATATGGTTTATAAAGTTTATCAATCCACACTTTTTCTACAACTTCTTCAATGAATTCGTCCAGATTTCCTTCGTTTACAATATCGATAGCTGTCTCCCACAATTCATCAAAAATTCTTTTTCCTTCCGGATATTCATCTCGTAAAATTACATTGATTTCGTGCTGTCCCTTCAAACCTGCTCTTGTTAAATTACTTGAACCGGTTATCATTGTTCCTGGATTTAAGCCATTTTGGCTGAACTCTTCTTTATGTTCGAACAGATATAGTTTTGCGTGATTGGGGTGTTCTGTTTTTCTTATTTCAAGAGATCCATCTTTTATCTTATTAATGAAAATTCTAAATGCTTCCTGCTTTTCTTCGGAATCAAAGTAATCGGTATCATTAAAAATCTCAACAAAAGACCTATAGTAGCTTTTTTTAATTTCTAATCTGGATTGATTAATTTCCTGAATTATAGTGAATTCTTTAATTTTATTGTAAATATTTTTTTCGATATTCATTCCAACTAATATCTTCAATTGTTTATCATCAATGTTTTTATAAATTTGCTCGAAACCTGAGAAATAGAAATACCCTACAAGAAAAAACAATTTATTAGAGCTAGGTAGAATATTATCGATTATTTCAGATAAAAACTCTTTCTGGTTTGTAACTAGTTTTGCCATCTTTTAGCATCCTTTTTTATATTTAAAATTCATAGCTAATTCTTCTTTTTATATTCTTCCAATCCCTTCCTCAGGATATTCATAGCTTTTTTTAGGTTATTTTCATTGAGTACATAAGCAATTCTAATCTCATTTATGCCAATTCCTGAGCTTGCATAAAATCCCTGAGCAGGAGCGAACATAACTGTTTCATTATCTATGGAGAAATCTTCTAACAACCATCTGGCAAAATCTTCGGCGTCCCCTATCGGCAGTTTGGCGATTATATAGAATGCACCTTTAGGTTTTATGCACACTATTCCATCAATTTTCCGGAGTTCATCATAAACTATATTTCTGCGTTTGTTGTACTCTTCCAAAATTGTTTTAAAATATTCTTCTTCAATATCTATGCAGGCGTTTGCTGCAAGTTGGTCTATCGTGGGTGGGCAGAGTCTTGCCTGGGCAAATTTTATTACCGAGGATATGAGCTCCTTATTTCTTGAAACCAGGCATCCGATCCTGGCACCGCAGGCACTATATCTTTTGGAAATACTATCCACCATAATAGCTTTATCTTCTATGCCTTTTATATCCAGAATACTTGTATGAGAAAGGCCATCGTATACGAACTCACGATAAACTTCATCTGATATCACAAAAAGGTTATGTACTTTTGCGATTTCTGCCACATTTTCCAGATCCTCTTTTAAATATACAGCTCCCGTGGGATTCCCGGGATTACACAGCATAATTGCCTTTGTTCGGGGAGTTATAAGTGATTCGATTTTTTCATTGGAAGAAAGCCTGAAGCCTTGTTCTGCGAAAGTTGTTAAGGGAATTATTTTCACACCTGTCATAGTGGAAAAGCCATTGTAGTTTGTATAGAATGGTTCGGGAATAATGATCTCATCACCATGATTACAGGCAGCCAGCATGGCAAAAATAATCGCTTCCGAGCCGGCTGTGGTTACTATTATGTCATCAATATCTATGTTTATACCGTGTCTGTCATAATATTTTACCAGGCTCTCACGATAGATCTCCAGACCCTGAGAAGGACCATATGCCAGGACTTTTTCATGATAATTAGCATAAACATCCAGCATCTCTTTGGGTGTTTCAATATCAGGTTGACCGATATTCAAATGGTAAATTTTTATCCCTCTTTTTTTAGCTGCATTGGCAAAAGGCATAAGCTTCCTGATAGGTGATGCTTGCACATTAATTGCTCTATTTGAAAGTTTCATTTTATCCTCACTTTCATGAAATTTTTTAATATTTTTCTGTCATTCTCGTGAAAGCATGTCCTCGAGAAATCGGGGACGGGAATCTGTTAATAATAATTTTAGATTCCCAATTGAATTGGGAATGACAAAGAATTAGAAATGATAATGTTTTCATAGTTTGTTTTGCTCTGCTAAATTCTCCATTGCTTTCTGTACTTCCTGCACTTTAGTTTTGATCTCATCTTTGGAATTAACAAAGATAGGTTCACCATACGTTACATATACTCGGCTGAACAATTTTGGCAGACGGAACCTGTCCCAAGAATTAAAGACCTTTTCCCATCTAATATCCACAGCAATCGGAATGATAGGTTTCCCTGTGAAATAAGATAAGAAAACAACTCCATTTTTAACCTTTTCGCCTGGACCTTTTGGGCCATCAGGCGTGATGGCAATACAATGGTCTTGTGATAGTTTAACCAGTTTTTTCATTGCCGAACTTCCACCACGACGAGATGAGCCGCGGGATGTAAGATAGCCCAATACATGTGCAGGATTTGCTATAAGGTCACCATCCTTTGAATTGGAGATCAAGATCACTGCTTTTTCAAATTTATGCAGGAATAAAAGTGAGATCATATTCCTGTGCCAGAAAGCGTAAATAACATTACCTTCCGGTGGGGGAGTGCGCAATTTATAACGTAATGTGCTTCCCAAAATTAAAACAAATAATGCAACTGAATATTTTTCCAGGAAAAAGAGGATTTTACGCATATAACATTCTCTCGATGATGTTTGCTGTTTCAACCGATGTGGATCGACTGCCCAGCACTTCATGTAGGTTTTTCAATTCTGAGGAAATTCGATCGTATTCTTCAGGAGAATCCAGGATAGACTTTGCCATATTATAAATACGTTCCCCACTGGCTTCATCCTGGATCAACTCGGGGATAATGTCTTTATCCAGCACAATATTGGGTAAACCGATACGACCGATCTTGATGAACCGCTTTCCCAGTTCATACGATGATTTGCTGGTTTTGTATACGATTATAAATGGTGTGCCTGTATAAGCCGTTTCAATGGTTGCTGTGCCGGAAGTGACTACAAGTAGATCACAGTGTTTCATCATTTCATAGTTCTTGTGTTCAATGATTCTTATGTTTTTCACACCGCTTATCTTAATTATTTTTTTCAAAAGTCTATCGGATACAGTGGGAGCTTTTGAGATAAGGAATTCATATTTAGAATGATCGAATTTTTTTATTGCTTCCAAATATTCAGGGAGCATTTTTTTTATCTCGATATTTCTGCTTCCGGGCAGGAAACCTATCCATTTCTTATCTTGTGCTAACGAGTTATGTTTTGCCATTTCATCCCGCGAGAGTTTAACTTCTATCTCTTCTGAAATGGGATGACCTACATAGGTTGCTTTGATGAGATGTTTTTGAAAATATTTTCCTTCGAATGGTAAAATATAGGCAATGTGATCTGTATATTTTTTTAGTTTGAATATCCTGTTATATTTCCAAGCCCAGAACTGCGGACAGATGAAATACAGAACAGGAATGTTCATTTTAGAAGCTATTTTTGCTATTCGCATGTTAAGCCCGGGATAATCTACCAAAATTACCAGATCGGGTGGGGTAGATAAGAATATTTCGTTTATTTTTTTTTCTACTTTCAGGAAAAATGAGATGTGTTTCACTACTTCAATGAAACCCATCACAGAAAAGCGCTGGAAAGAGAAGACAGGTTGAAATCCGTATGCTTCCATCTTGCTTCCACCTATACCAGAGTTATCAATTTGGAGTTCCCGTTTTTTCAGCTCCTTTAGAACGATGGAAGCATGCAGGTCACCGGAATTTTCACCAGCTATCCAGAAGATTCTTTTATTACTCATTTTAATTATCCAGATCCTCGAACATCCATTCTATTTTGGAGAGCTTGTTACTATCCAGCGTAAAATTAATGTAATTGGCAAAATTATCCAGGATGATCAGTGCATTCACATTGGCATCTTTACCTTTCATAAAAGATAATCGCTTATAAAACGCCTGATTTACAGTGTGGATCTCTTTGTAATCGTTCAATAGAGTTTGCAATTCCCAATCTGGTTCCAGTCCTTTTCTTTTACGGAAATACTGTTTCACCAGGTACATTGAAACAGCTCTGTAGATCGTCTCTTCGATATTAGCAAAGGGAAGATGAAAACGAACCATTGGCTTTAGTTTATTTAAAATAGGGCAACCCGATGTTACCATTATTATTCCCAGCAAGGAACTGACGCCTTTTTGCAGACTGGTTCTTTTGCTGTATTCGCGTTCCTCTGTTTCCAACTGGATATCTACTTCTTCAAATGAAGAGGAATCTTTAAAGAATTCTGTAATCTGCACAATATTGGCAGCTACAGGGCAATATTTATGTTCTTCCTTTTTTAAGGTGCAGTTTAAACACTGATTAAATTCCAGGTTTGTCCAGGTTGGCAACTTTCCGTAGGGTTCATGGATCAATTCCAGGGTACGTGAATGCAATTTGATGCGAAATTCTTTTTTAGAACCATTATCCTGGATGAAATGATAAATGAATTCTAAAAACTCTTTTCTTCCATTCTCCATAACTCACTCCTATAAAAAAAGTATAGATGCTAAGAAAGTAAGACCCAACCCTATAACGCAGGGGAAAAATGATTTACTAACAAAATCCCTGTAACTCGTTTTGAAATATTCCACAGAAACAGATACACAGGGATGAACCGGTGATATCATATAACCAATATATACGGCAACGTACATTATAGCAAAACTTAAAGCTGTCAATTCCGAACTTCCAAACTTAACCAGAAAAATGGGAACTAAAATAAAAATTGGAAGTTGAACTCGCCCCGTAACAAAACCTAAAAAGCCGCCCACAAACACTATCAGGAATGATCTGGAAATATTTATTTTTGAAATCTCTTCCGATACATTAGAAGCCTTGAATACATGCAGAAATAAGAATACTCCAATTATAATGAGAAAATATTTCCATGGCTTCATTTTGGTTAAAATACCTTTTATGTTTTTTGTTTGCAGTTTGCCAACAAAATATGTAAGGATCAAACTGGTGGATATACCAATTAGCAGAGATATTTCATCCATAATACCCGAATTAGAAAGAATTATGTGAATGAAAGGGGCAATGACGATAATAAGTAGGGGCGGGGTCATTTTTCTAAGATCGATCTTCTTTTCTGACGGCATATTTCCATGAATGTTAAATAAGAAAAAGAAATATCCTAATAAAAACAGAACAGCAAAGGCTGGAAGAATAAACAATATAATGGTATAAATATCCAAATTCGCCATTTTGGAGCAGGGAAGAAGAGCTCCCAGCGGATAGATCAATATCAGGATGTGACGAAACCATACATTAATTGCAGTATATGTAGAAGGGGTAATATCATCACCGGCTTTGCTTAACATAGGTGCAGAAAGCAACGCTCCGCCGGGAATGGGAAGCAGTCCCATTAAGGCTGGTGAAAACCCCAGGAAAACCCGCCTTTTCATCTGCAGGTTGTCCACCAGGTCTGCCAGAAGACCAGATACCTGCAATCCTCCACCGATCATAGGGATCAATCCAACTGCCAATGCTAGAAGTAAAATAGCCGGGTCTGTAATAGTGGAAATGATCAGTGATAAAAACTCTGTTAGATCCAGGTTGAATATGCCTAGTACAAACGCACTCACGATCAGTGCCAGCCACAGGCTTTTCCTGGCAATAAAAAGCAGTAAAACAAGCGCCAATAGAAAACTGAACCAAACCATCTAATCTATCCTCAAGATCGCAGTTCTATTACGTGGACCATCAAATTCGCAGAAATATATTCCCTGCCAGGTTCCCAGAAGTAAACTGCCATCTGTAATGAAAATATCTTGTGAACAACCAATTATCGAACTTTTTACATGTGCATCTGAATTGCCTTCCAGGTGATGGTATTCGGGCAGTTTGGGCACAAGTTTATTCAGGGTAAATGTAATATCACTTTGCACAGTGGGATCGGCGTTTTCGTTGATGGTAACTGCTGCTGTGGTATGTGGTATGAAAATAGTGATTTTACCATCGTTAACACCGGATTTCCGCACGAATGCTAATATCTCACCGGTTATGTCTATCAGTTCTTCCCGCCTGGAAGTACGAACAGTGATCTTCTTTGTTTTCATCTTACTTCTCCCATTCATTCGAATTTCGAAATTCAGGAATGATATAATTATGTCAAATTTTTATCTTTTTTATTTTTCTTGACGGAATAATTCTTTTTTAACCTCTTATACAGGATTCTATCAGGAGGGAAAATGAAGAAACTACACTTATCGGATAAAGATAAAATAATTGCCGGTGTTTGTGGCGGTCTGGCGGAAAGTACTGGCATAAAAGCAAACATATTGCGGTTGATATTTGTGATATCCTTATTTTTTAGTTTTTCCGGTGGTTGGCTCTATTTGCTTTTGTTTATAGTTCTTCCCGGGAAGATCGATGAATCGGAAATTATCGATATCGAAATAGAAGAAGACAAAATAAAACGTTGTTGGAAGAAAAGGATGATAGCAGGCGTCTGCTGCGGAATTGCCAATTACCTGGGCTGGGACGTTAGCCTGGTGCGGATCGCTTTTGTGGCGATGTCATTTGTAGCAGGAGTGGGAATAGTTTTATATATGCTTTTCTGGTTTCTATTTCCCAATGAAGAATAGAAGGAGAATAAAATGCCGATAGTTACATTAGAAAATGCTGGAGATCTTTCCAAAGAACAAAAATTACAGCTTATCAGGAAATTGACAGATGTAGTTGTGGAAGTGACTCATAAACCCGAAAGTGCTGTTTATGTGCGCATCGATGAAGTTCCACGTGAGAACTTTGGAGTGGGCGGGAAGAGTTTAGGCTAAAATAATTACGATTACCTTGCGGATGGTTGAAAAATCTGCTTACGGCAGATAAACCAGCCAAAGGCAGATAAATCTCCGCAATGGTAATTTGCTCATAATCAACCATTGCGAAGGTCAAGACCATTCGCAAGGTTTCAGATGGAGGAAAAATGAAACTCTGGAAAATGTTATTTATACTTATGTTGTTCACACCGCTTTTTTCACAATTCAACCAGCCAGTACAGGTGAATGAAGATATGAATGAAGTTTTCTACCGCGGCAGCCGCGCCTGTAAAGTGATTGGAGATGAGGTTTTTATGGCGTTTGTGGAAATCTATCCGGGAAATGTTTATTTTGCTCATTCACAAAATGGAGAGGATTTTACCTACACGCTGGTTGATGAAGATATTCCTCATTATTTTGATCTGAGAAATAATACTCAACCTTGCCTGGAAGTGCTACCCACAGGTGAAATAGTGATCTTCTACCTGAAAGAAAGTAATATGACCACATTTTATAAAGCTGTTTCCAATGATGGGGGACAGACGTTTGTCTGTGACAGTCTGTTAAGTGATATATCGGGCTTCTCTTCTACAACGGTGGATGACAAAATATATCTCTGCTATCAGCAGGGGTCTTCTACAACTCTATCTTATTTTCAACATTTCACAGATATTGAAAAATCTGAGAATGCAGATGGTGGAACTAATGCTGGTATGGTAAGTTTCTGGGGACCGGACGTACTATATGGTCCGGTTCATTCCAATGACGATATCTGGGTTTTTAATGCTGGTGGCGGTATCAATGGCGGTTGGCCCACTTTCTACGGTTTTGTTTCAACTGCAGGAATATTCAGGAATAGGAGTAATGGTGGGGCTCCACTTTCACAGGCATTGAAGGAACAAATATTTCAGGGTGGCTGGGCAGAAGAAGTACCTCCTTATAGTTTTGATCCTTCGGCGGACCTGATAATGCAAAATGGAATACCTCTTGGTGATCCTTCCACTGATATTGTTTATGTTAAATTATGCGGAAACAGTTTTGTTTCCATGTATGGTAATATTGTAGAAACAGGGGTTGAAGAGTTCGATGTTTATAGCTGGTTTCCTCATGATGCGGCTACTGCCAATGCAGTAATAAGTAACGGTGGTAACTGGTTTGAAGATGCTGATCATATCTGGACGAATTCCATTACAATGTATGACACTATCTGGACTGTTGGTCTATCCATAGCTATCAATAATCTATCCGTTTGGGTGAATTGTGAACTATGGATAGAGGGACAAGTAAATGGTGCAATTACTTTTGGTTGTGCTGATACAGTTTACATTGTTGGTGATATAACCTACACAAATACTTCTCCCGGTCAACCACCTGATGATCCTGATAATCCGAATTTAACCGATTACTTTGGACTTGTTTCCGAAAAAAGGATCTATATCAAATACAAGCATCGCGATCCATTTAATAACATGGAACTACGTGATGATAACTGTAACGATGTGATGCTTTACGGGGCTTATGCTGCCATTGGCATAGGAGATACACTAATTTATGGCGATCTTGCCTGCCATTATGATGGCATATTCTCTTTTGAATACCAGCATCCGCACGGCTCTACGCCTGATTTCACAGCGATGAGTCCCTACACATTTCAAGATACAACTTATACTTTTATAGATTTTCATAAATACATCTTTCCCATTACTCCGAATATACCACCCAATATACAAGGTTTTGCACTACATGGAAATTTACCGGTAGCGCCTAACGGAACCTGCGGTTTTCCTTATGAAGATCCTGGTTATTTAAACAGTTATCCGAATAATAATCCTTACAATTATAATGATCCATATGGAACCGATTATCCTTGGTACAATCCTGTGTGGCCGGAATCTTCCGTTGATATTGTGTTTGAACGGGGGACAATCACAACATTTGGTTCGATAGCGCAGAGACGCCGTGGTTATGTACACCGCTCGGGAACTGATCTGTACAACCATCCCGATAATGAATGGGATCTGGAGAACTTCCATTATGATGGAACCCACCCTTCAACCGGTTATTATAAAGATTATTATTATGATTCTCGTTTCCTGGAAACTACACCACCTTATTATCCGGCTTCCAATCCAAATAGTGAAGAGCCGAAAATTGTGATAACAGTATCGGAAGATGCTGGCGTAACCTTCATTCAACAACAGGAATGGCTATTAGAAAATTTAATGACACAGCGTCTGCCGATTGCATCCCAGGATGATATTGTAGCTGTTGCTTATCAGCAATTGTTGAACTTCATTAACTTGCATTATTCTATAGATAATGGTAATACATTTACTGTGTATGTAATATACGATCTACTGGCTCAATCATTGCAAGATATTCAAATATATAATGATGAGATATACATTTTCGCAAAAGGCAGCACGAATGAATGTGTTTACAAATTTGATCCGTATAGTTCTGATTTGATCACTTTATTTGAATTTGACTCTATTAATCACCTTTCCGATTTTGCTATTGGAAATGAAGGTGGCAAAGTATATGTAGCTATCGAAGAACCATATACATATCCATGTTCTTTCAAGTTTCAATATACATCAGATGATCCGTATGTAATGAGTGAAGAATATATCTGGCAAACTCCGTTTAATGTTATGAATCCCTTGAAGTCTGTATTGGCAATAAACTTCGATGAGCAGGATTCTGTGTTCGTCAGTTTCCTGAATGTTGTTAGTTCGTATGACGATTGTGGTGATCTATATCTTGCCAAAGGCAGTCTTCCGGAATTAGTGGAAACCGAAGAAAATGAAATAGTGAAACCCAGCTACAGCTTGAATATCTATCCCAATCCGTTTAATCCTTCAACTACAATTTCGTTTAGTCTCATCGCAGAAAGCGCAGAGAACGCCGAGATTGAAATCTATAATATTAAAGGTCAAAAAGTGAGGACTTTGTTCCCGTGCTTGTGTCATCCTGAGCTTGTCGAAGGACAAGGGACAAATAATCAATATTCCATAGTCTGGAATGGAACAGATGATTCAGGAAAAATGGTTGGTTCCGGCATCTACTTCTGCCGTTTGAAAGTGAATGAAAAAAGCAAAGCTGTGAAAAAGATGGTGTTGGTAAAATAAATTCAGGTTGAACTCGACTCGTATTCCTGTTAGTTATTGTGAGTCGGGTCTTACTGATCAGGAGGAAAAATGAAACTCTGGAAAATGCTGTTTATACTTATATTATTCACACCGCTTTTTTCACAATTCAACCAGCCGGTACAGGTGAATGAAGATATGAGTAGCGTTTATTACCGCGGCAGCCGTGCCTGCAAAGTAATTGGAGATGAGGTTTTCATGACGTTTGTGGAAACCTATTTTGAGAATATTTATTTTGCTCATTCACCAGATGGAGAGGATTTTACCTACACGCTGGTTGATGTAGGCATTCCTCATTATTTTGATCTGAGAAATAATACCCAACCCTGCCTGGAAGTTCTACCCACCGGCGAAATAGTGATCTTCTACGTGAAGGAAGATTATACATTTTATGAAGCAATTTCCGATAATGGGGGACAGACGTTTGTTTGTGACAGTCTATTAAACGATATATCGGGTTTCTCTTCTACAACGGTTGATGACAAAATATATCTCTGCTATCAGCAGGGATCATCTGTAGCTCTAGCTAATTTTCAGTATTTTACAGATATTGAAAAATCTGAGAATGCAGATGGTGGCTCTGCTGCTGGTATGTTAAAATTCTGTGGATGGGATATACTATATGGACCGGTTCATTCCAATGACGATATCTGGATACAAAATGCTGGTGGTGGTATTAATCAAGGATGGCCTACGTTCTACGGTTTTGTTTCAACTGCAGGAATATTTAGGAATTATAATCAAGGTGGAGCTCCGCTTTCTCTGGCATTGAAGGAGCAAATATTTCTAGGTGGCTGGGCTGAAGAAGTACCTCCTTATAGTTTTGATCCTTCAGCAGAACTGATAATTCAAAATGGAATTCCGCTTGGAACTCCGGAAACAGATATTGTTTATATTAAGTTAGATGGAAACAGTTTTGTTTCCATGTATGGTGATATTGTGGAAACAGGTGTGGATACTTTTGCCGTGTATAGTTGGTTTCCACATGACCCAGCTACAGCCAATGCAATAATAAATTACGGTGGAAACTGGTTCGAAGATGCCGATAATATCTGGACGAATCAAATTACAATGTATGATACGATCTGGACTGTCGGTCAATCCATAGCTATAAATAGTCAATCTTTTTGGGTAGGAGATGCTCAACTCTGGATAGAAGGAGAAATTGATGGTGCAACTACTTTCGGTTGTTCCGATACGATTTATATTGTGGGAGATATTACTTATTCAAATACTAATCCCGGTGATCCACCGGATGATCCTGATAATCCGAATTTAACCGATTATTTCGGACTTGTTTCTGAAAAAAGGATCTATATCAAATACAAGCACCGCGATCCGTTTAATAACATGGAACTACGTGACGATAACTGCACTGATGTGATGCTTTACGGGGCTTATGCTGCCATTGGCATAGGAGATACACTGATTTATGGTAATCTAGCTTGCCATTATGACGGCATATTCTCTTTTGAATACCAGCATCCGCATGGCTCCACGCCCGATTTCTACGCTCCAAGTCCGTATTACCCTTATAACGATACATTATATACATATATAGATTTTCATAAATTTATCTTTCCTGAAAATCCTAATATACCACCCAATATACAAGGTTTTGCACTACATGGAAATTTACCGGTAGCGCCTAACGGAACCTGCGGTTTTCCGTATGAAGCTCCCGGATATTTAAACAGTTATCCGAATAATAATTCTGCGGATTATATTTATCCATATGGCACAGATTATCCTAGGTATAATCCTGTGTGGCCGGAATCTTCTGATGATTTTGTGTATGAAAGAGGAACTATTATAATATTTGGTTCGATAGCGCAGAGAAGGCGTGGTTATGTGCACCGTTCGGGAAGTGATCCGTACAATCATCCCGTTTATGGTGAACCTAATGAATGGGATCTGGAGAACTTCCATTACGATGGGACCCACCCTTCAATCGGTTATTATAAAGATTATCATTATGATTCTCGTTTCCTGGAAACAACCCCACCTTATTATCCGGTTTCCAATCCAAATGGTGAAGAACCAAAAATCGTGATAACCCTATCGGAAGATGCTGGTGCAACCTTTATACAACAACAGGAGTGGCTATTAGAATATTTAATGACACAGCATCTGCCAATTGCATCGCAGGATGATATTGTAGCTGTTGCTTATCAGCAACATCTGACCTCTATACATTTGAATTACTCTTTAGATAATGGTAATACATTTACTGCTTATGTGATAGACGATCTTCCCAATCAATCATTGCACGATCTTCAAATATATGATGATGAGATATACATCTTCGCAAAAGGCAGCACGAATGAATATGTTTACAAATTTGATCCGTATATTTCTGATTTGATCACTTTATTTGAATTTAACTTTAATTATTACCTTTCCGATTTTACCATTAGCAATGAAGGTGGTAAAGTATATGTAGCTATCGAAGAACCATTCACATATCCATATTCATTCAAGTTTCAATATACATCAGATGATCCGTATGTACTCAGCGAAGAATATATCTGGCAAACTCCGTTTAATATAAATAATCCTACACGATCTATTGTGGCAATAAACTTCAATGAGCAGGATTCTGTGTTCGTAAGCTTCCTGAATGCAACTAACTGGAATCACAATTATGGCAATTTATATTTTGGCAAAGGCAGTCTTCCGGAATTAGTGGAAATCGAAGAGAATGAAATAGTAAAACCTATCTACAGCTTGAATATCTATCCCAATCCGTTTAATCCTTCAACTACAATTTCGTTTAGTCTCACCGTAGAGGACGTCAAGAACGCAGAGACTTGTCCGTCGTGGATTGAAATCTATAATATTAAAGGACAGAAAGTGAAACGATTGAGAATTGGAAATTCTGAATTGAAAATTGGGCAAGTAGTCTGGAATGGAACAGATGATTCAGGAAAAATGGTTAGTTCCGGTATCTATTTCTGCCGTTTGAAAGTGAACAGTAAAAGCAAAGCTGTGAAAAAGATGGTGTTGGTAAAATAAATTTTTGGAATGTCTATTAAGCTAAAGTGTCTTTTTCTGTTCGGTATATTGTTCTCGCAATTGCATTCCTACAATTTCTTCTCTCCTGTCATCAAGCAGGAACGGTTGAACGTTGCAGAAGAACTTAATTTTAAACTGCAACATAATAGAATAATCATAAATTCAGAAAAAGTCTTTCAAGATTCGTTTCTGCTTGAACCCAAAATAGATTACAAATTTGATTACACTTCGGGTTCGATAGAATTTACAAATTTAATTGGGAGTGTAACCGTAGAATATTATATCTATCCATCCAATCTGCTGGAAAAGTTTTATTATTACCAGGTTCAGGATTATACGGACAGCACAGAAGTTAAACTGCCACCACGACGAAGATTCCGCTTATATGATGATACCAGCCTGAATATTTCAGGCAGCAAAACAATTTCCATTTCTTTTGCCAATAATGAGGATTTCAGTTTGGATCAATCATTGTTTCTGCAGATCAATGGTAAGCTGGGGGAAAACCTGAATATCGAAGCGCAGCTTTCCGATAGCCAATCTCCTATTACACCGGAAGGTGATTCGAGGGAATTAAGCAGCCTTGATAAAGTTTTTCTGCGTTTGTATGGAGCCAACTATGAACTTGCTTTTGGCGACCTGGAGATGGAATTCAATGAAACACAATTTATGAATTATTCCCCCAAATTTGAAGGTTTGAAAGCCGGGTGGTTCGGCAGGAACAGTTTCCAGGGTGCACTGGCTATTTCCAAAGGGAAAAAAGCAACTGTAACTTTTAATGGAATCGAAGCTAAACAGGGACCGTATTATCTGAGCACTGAAAATGTAGAGGGCTTGCAAGTGATTCCGGGCACAGAAGAAGTTTTTTTGAATGGTGCAAAACTTGGACGTGGTTTAGATTATACGATAGATTATTCCGAGGGAAGCGTTACATTTACGAATGAGCACTTCATTTCAACCAGCAGTTATATCCAGGTTACATTCCAATACGCCGATGAGAATTACCGGCAGAATATGTACCTGGCAACTTCCCGCATGAAAGTCTCCGATAGAATAAACATATCAAGTAACATAGTTATGCAAAATGACGATAAAAACAATCCCCTGCAGGATACTTTTTCTGAACCTGATATCGAAGCATTGCAGCAAGCGGGAGATAATATTGCCTTTAGCAATGGTATTGTAGAAGTTGAAGATGGATTGTATGAATATAATGAAGAAGGAGATTATTACTATTATGTGGGCAACGATACTACTATAGTGGGGCATTACAATATTTCCTTTACTGATGTAGGTTTTGGCAATGGAGATTACGAATATAATGAAGAAGGTAATTATTATGAATATGTTGGAGAAGGACTGGGAAGTTATTTACCGCTGAAGAAATTACCTTCACCGGGAAGTAAATCGAATTATAACTTAATAATTGATTACGAAGGAGATTACTACAAATTCAGTGCGGAAGGGGTTTTCAGCAAGGAAGATAAGAATAGTTTCTCTAGACTGGATGATGCCGACAATAATGGTTATGCAGCACATGTAAGTGCAAATTTCTTCCCGGATTTCGATAAACTCAAACCTGAATTCAACTTCCAGTTTCGCCGAATTGGTGATAACCTATCATTATTTTCCGATTTGCAAAATCCCCTCGATGTATACGAATTTAGTCAGTTTCCCGATACCCTTGCCAGTACAATGTATTCCTGTAATGTGAGCATGGATATCTTCGATTTTTATCAACCTTCCATCACTTATAAAAACCTGGTAGCAGAAGATTATGCAGAACAGGAAAATTGGTCGATCTCTTCCAATATAAAGCAGAAGAAGTTTATACCCGAATTATACCATCAATACCTGAACTGGAAACAGGATTATTGTGAAGAAGAAAGAACGTATCAGACAAAACAGCATGACTTGAAGGTTAGTTATAAATACTCACATCTAAAAATAGGTACCGAACATTATAATAAACGAAATACTTTTGAGACTTCTTATGATACATTAAATGCCCGGCAGATTAACAACCTACAACACTGGCATTACTATCTGGAAACAGTAAATACAAGCAACTATGCAGCAAATTTCTCATATCTGAAGGAGAATGAAAAGTTTGAACAATATAGTACAGAAAGTGATTCCTTGTCGGAGGATATTTCTCAGACGTATAGTTTGAACACAATGCTTAATATTGACCGTCACAGGATGCAAGTGAGAATTTCCCACAGGAAAAAAGAGGACAGAAAACTTAACACAAGCAATGATTTCAACATGGCAGACATGTCTCTGGCAAATTCTTTCCTGAAAGATGCTGTCGGAATAAATTCCAGTTACTCACTGAAAAATGTGGAGTTTTATCCCAAGATCAAAGAATTCCAGTACATTGGTGATGATATGGGCTCCTACGATATAGATACAGTTTATGTGGGCTTCAACCAGGGAGATTACGATTGGAAAGTGATCGAGATCGATTATGACAATCCCGATATGTCGGTGGAAGTTAATGCCACCTTAAATTTAAACCTGAATCCTAAACTACTCACAAACTCGTTCCTGAAAAAATTCCAGAGCGAAACTTACATCTTGATTTCCGAAAATTCCACAGAAGATGAGAAAAGAAAGATCTATTTGCTGTCTCCTGATGTTTTAATGAATAATGAAACAACTATTTACGGCAGGCAGATTATCCAGCAAACTTTCTGGTATGAAATGATAAAAAGAAAATTAACTTCAAAATTTAAATATAAGCAAGAGAAAACTCTGGATAACCGTTATGTAGATGTTTGTGAAAGAAAAGATATAACGGATTGGGAAGGAACTTTACGACTCACTTCATTAAAAAATACTAACCTTGAAGTGATCTATGAAAACCGCTGGGAAGAAGATTCCCGTTATGAATCAAATACAATTTTAAACTTCTATGCTCTTGATATACGGAACAGGTTGAACGATGATCTTACAATTAATTCTTCATTGCAATATTCGCAGGAAGACGGAAATAAGAGTAATAATAGCAATAAATATCAGATAAAAGCGTATAAGTTAGAGGAGTCTGTAACTTATTTCTTTAAAAGAAAATACAGGCTTTATGCCAAAGCCAGTTACAAGAGAAATACACGCTCAGGCTCGGTTTTCTTAAGTTTTTTAGCTGACAAAAAAGACGGTGATATCTTTAAGTGGAACATGAATCTGGATTACAGGATGAGTAATTATACTTCAGCCCGACTGGAATATTCGGGAGACAGCTACCCGGATAGAGAACAAATTCACCAGTTGAGTATTGAAGTGAAGGCAGAATTTTAAAAATGAAAGTATAATAAAAAAGGTGGGGAAATGATAGAGAATATTAAAAGATCATTTCAGAATGCAGCAGAAACGTTTGCTCAATTTGCAGCGGATCAAAACATAATAAATGCAACTGAGAAAGTAGGGATCATCGTCGCAGAGTGTTTCCGGAAAGGAAATAAGTTATTGATATTTGGTTATGGCGGCAGCTCTACTGATGCCATGCATTTTGCGGAAGAACTTACAGGCAAATTCCGAAAAGACCGCCAACCATTGCCGGCTATTTCGCTCACCGATCCTTCGCACATAACTTGCGTGGCGAATGATTATGGGTTCGAAGAAGTTTTTGCACGTGGGGTAGAAGCACTTGGAAAAACGGGTGATATTGCAATCGGCATCTCCACCAGTGGCAATTCAGAAAACGTGATCCGTGCCTTGGATAAGGCAAAAGAACTTGGAATGATTACAGTTGCTTTAATTGGGATGGATGGTGGAAAGCTGAAAAATATTTGCGATTATGAAATCCTTGTGCCGGGAAAAACCACAGACCGCATACAAGAACTTCACATCACCGTGCTGCATGTTATTATCGAAACAATAGAACGAATTCTGTTCCCGCAGAATTATCGGGATAGCAAATGAAGTTGGTGATCCAACGGGTAAGTTCCGCAACCATAGAGGTTGAAGGTAAAACAGTTTCCAGTATAGAAAAAGGATTGCTGGTATTGTTGGGAATTACCTGCGAAGACAACGGTTCACAAATCGATTGGCTGGCTAATAAACTGGTGGATCTGCGCATCTTTGAAGACGGAAACGGGAAAATGAATCTTTCCCTGAAAGATATAAATGGAGAAATATTGTTAGTCTCTCAATTTACACTTTATGCCAGTTGTAACAAAGGCAGAAGACCGGATTTCAATGCTGCAGCCCGTCCTGAATTAGCAGAAGAACTATATCTGAAATTTGCGAAAAAATTAGAAGAACTTGGTGTAAAACCTGAACTTGGTATTTTTGGTATACACATGAATATTAATCTTGTTAATGACGGACCTGTTACAATTGTTCTGGAGAAATAAGCGATGATAAAAAACGTCATTTTCGATCTGGGAAAAGTTCTTATTGAGTTTGATTTTGATGGTTTTTATACTGCTCTGGGTTATGATCCTGCCGAAAGAACTCTGGATGAAGCAAATGGACCTATTCTTCTATTTGAAGCTGGAAAGATCTCTAAAGCTGTTTTTTTTGAAGAAATAAAAGAAATATATGGCTTCGATCTGTCTTTGAAAGAATTTGAAATTCTCTGGTGCAGTGTTTTTTCCAATGCAAAGGAGATGATTGAACTGGCCAGAAAGATCAGTGAAAAATATGATGTATTCATTCTATCTAATACTGATGAGATCCATTTCCCATATATCTGGAAAAATTTTCCTGAACTGCATTTCTTCGAAAAAAAATTGATGTTATCATATGAATTAAATTCTGTGAAACCGGAAAAGGAAATATACCAAAATGCAATTGAAAAATTTGGCTTGAATCCTATTGAATGCGTATTTATAGATGATCGACCGGTTAATGTAAATGTAGCTGAAAAGTTCGGAATGAAGGGAATTGTTCATCAAAGTTTTATTTGTACAGAAAAAAAACTTGCTAAAATCTTGACTATGTAAAGATAAATTCCAGTTTTGTTTTTATGTTTAAGATGATTGATATAAAAAAAAGTATCTATGTAAAACGCAAGATTATGTGGTAGTAAGAATAATGGAAGAAAATAAAAGACCATTAATATTAAATAACACAATTATCAGAGGAATACATGGCTAACGAAAGAAAAAATACTTTCCGTACAAAAGACAGAAGAAAAAACAGTTCGATTTTAGATTCTGTTATCTGGCGCCTTACCAGTAAAGAAAGAAGATCTAGTAAAGATCGTCGAAAAAATAAATAAAAGGGGGAGGAAATGATTAAACGAAGTAATATCAATAGGAGATTGACTGAGAGAAGAAAGCAGGAGATTCCTGTTGAATTCGAAAGAAGAATTTTATCTGAAAGACGTTCAGGAGAAGATCGAAGAAAACACTTTGCATAAATCAAAATTTCAAAAAAATAAATTAATGTTAATTTCGCTGAGAAGGGATTCGTATTGATGTTCAATTACGAATTAAAAAAGATATGTAAACTAATGTAAAAAGAAGGAGAAATGAAATGAGAAAAATGAAATTAATTTTTACATTCATTGTTTTAGTAACAAGTCTGAGTTTCTTATTTGCAGATTGGGACTATGTAGCTGGAGGGTATATTTCCAAAATCGACTTCGTTGGAAATGATGGATGGGCTGTTTTAAGTGAAGGTCTTGTAATTCATACACCAGATGGCGGAATAACATGGGAATACCAGGAAACTGCCACAACAGAAAGACTTTACGATGTTAGTTTTGTTACTAATTTAGAAGGATGGGTAGCAGGAAATGATGGGCTGATATTCCATACTACGGATGGCGGAAATACATGGATACAACAAAATAGCTCAACAACAACAAATCTTCAATCCATTATTTTCGTAGATGCTCTTAATGGTTGGGCAGCCGGAAGTTATGGCGAACTCATTCATACTTCTGATGGTGGTGTTACATGGAATTCACAAACCAGCGGTATAAGCAGTAAAATCTATTCGATCTTTTTTATTGATGCCCTCAATGGCTGGGCAGTTGCTGCTAGTGATTACATTATTCACACAACTGATGGCGGTGTAACCTGGACTACTCAGACCAATCCTACCACAGATTCAATGAAAGATGTTATTTTTTATGATGCTAATGAAGGCTGGGCAGCCGGTCAACATTCAATAATTCATACTGTTGACGGTGGAGCAACCTGGGTAGAACAAACAAATCCTGGTGATGAAAATCTCTATGGAATTGGAATGGGTGATAACAATCACCTCTGGGTTGTAGGTATTGATGGTGAAATATTAGCTACAACCAATGCCGGTGCAACCTGGACTGAACAGAGTTTCTCTATGGATTGGTTCCTTGGAGCTTACTTTGAAAATAGTCTTACAGGCTGGATCGTAGGTTCTGGCGGTGCAATCTACAAAACAACAGATGGAGGTACGACTTGGATTATTCAACAAGCAGGAACATCTTCCGGATTAAGACGAACTGTTTTTGTTGATGAAAATAATGTGTGGGGTTGTGGAACTAAAGGATTTATTATCCATTCTGGAGATGGTGGATTAACCTGGGAAAGTAAAGACTCCGGCTTTGATGACTGGATCTGGGATATAACTTTTGCTTCGGATAACCTTCACGGCTGGGCTGCAGGTGATGATCAAACTGGTGAGACTCCCATTCTTGCTACTGTAGATGGCGGAGAAACATGGATACAACAACCTACCGGTATATATGTTGATGTCGTAGGGATCGAAGCAGTTAGCACTACAGAGGTTTTTGCTGCTGCTAAAGATGGCATTATTCTTCATACAACTGATGGAGGAACCACCTGGAATCAACAAACCAGTGGTGTATCTTCAGATTTCAAAAGCATTGAAATGCAATCTGAAGATATTGGCTGGATCGTTGGTTCAGATGGTATTATTCTTTACACAGATAATGGTGGTACAACCTGGGTGCAACAAACAAGTGGAACTACAGAAAATATTTATGATATTGAATTTGTTGACCCTCTAACTGGATGGGCAGTTGGTTATAATGGAGTAATTCTTCATACAACAGATGGTGGAACTACCTGGAGTTTTCAATCAACTGGAACTACTGATGATTTCACCAGGCTTTCAGTAATTAATGCAGATGAAGTTTGGACGATTGCTGATGAAGGATTTCATACTACAGATGGTGGTCTCACCTGGACTGCAGTACCAATTCCTTGTTCTATAGGATTATGGGGTGTAGATTTTGCCAATAGTAATCTTGGTGTTGCTATGGGTAATGGCGGAATTGTTACAAGATTCACCTCAGAGGAATTATACTCTCCACAAAATCTGTTTGTAGACGATACTGGTTATGCAACCTGGGAAGCTCCAGGTGGCGGAGCTGTTGTAGACTTCACCATCGATCTTACAGATGATTATGGTGATGGTTGGAACGGTGGTACACTTGACCTTGCCGTTAACGGTACGGTAGTTCTGGATGATATTACTGTAGTTTCAGGATATGGACCGGAAACATTTGTTTTCAGCGTTGCCAATGGTGATTTTGTAGAAATCTATTTCACCGCTGGTGGCTGGGCATATGAATGTGCTTATTATGTTTACGATAATCTTGGTAATCTTGTAGTTTCCTCCGGTGATGGCGGTGTTGAACCGGATGCTTATGTCTCATTCACAGTTGTTGTTACTGATGATCATCTGGTAAGATCAACAAAAGTTAACTCGAGTTTGAAATTTAGCGGACAAGAGACTCGCGATCTTCTTGGTTACAATGTATATCTTGATGGTGGAACACCTGTATTTACTACAGATCTCTTTTATCAATATACAGGACTTGTAAATAATCAAACTTATCTTTCAGAAGTTACAGCTCTTTATGATGATGGTGAATCTGATCCTATCGATTACACTTTTATTTACATCGAGACTACAACCTTAGATCCCCCGGCAAATGTTGCAGTTGATGAAAATTCAGGAATAGTAACCTGGGATCCTCCACCTGTAACAATTTACACAGATGACTTTGAATCCTACAACGTGGGAGAATATTTAGCTATCCAATCCGCTGACTGGACCACCTGGACTAATGCACCGGGCACAGGAGAAGATGCTTATATTTCCGATGATTATGCTTTGAGTGGAACTAATTCTGTAAAAGTAGATGGGATTACCGACCTTGTACTTATCATGGAAGACTATTTTACAGGGAGATATTCCATGGATCTGAATATGTATATTCCCGCCGGATATTGTGGATATTTCAACCTGCAGAAAACAACTACTCCGGGAGAGGAATGGGGAATCCAGATTATGTTTGATGTAACCGGTATTGCTTCGATCGATGGTGGAGCAGCAGCAGCTTGTACTTTCCCATTTGATTTTGATACCTGGCTAAATTTCGTATTAATAGTGGATCTGGATGAAGATCTTTGTGAATTTTACTATAATGGCACTCTGATGCATTCCTATCAATGGACACTCGGTACTTTTGGTACTCCTGGTCTGCTTCAACTTGGCGGTATGAATATGTATGCTTGGGCATCAGCAGGGAATTCTCCACTTTATTACTTCGATGATATATTATTTACTGAGTCGTATGAAGCACCAAACCGTGATCATATCGGATATAATGTATATCTTGATGGAATTCTGGAAACACCTACACCTCTCGGTATTGATGTATTTGAATATCAGTACACTGGCCTGACACCAGATGAAACTTATACAGCAGGTGTATCTGCAGTATATGATGAAGGTGAGTCTGAGATTATTGAGGTTGAGTTTACTTATACTCCTGTAACAACTTTCGATCCACCGGAAAACCTGGTTGCTACCGTAGTTAACTACAACGAAGTAGATCTTGTGTGGGATCCTCCCGGTGGTACTACAGGCGGAATACTTGCCTATCACACCGGTTATGATAACAATGGAATCGGAACCGGCGCAGCAGCAGACTGGATGTGTGCATCCAGATTCACAGCAGATGAATTA
>JAUXIJ010000123.1 GCA_030621085.1 Candidatus Cloacimonadota bacterium
CATTTGCCAGATTAAATTTTTAAAGTAGTGGACATGGCCGGGATGACCAATATCTATAAGTATTTTCATTATTTCTTATATAGATATTATTTAATTCTTTTTTGTATATTTATTCATTACTGATCAACGTCAAGTATAATTTACTGTTGGCGACAGTTATTTTTGCGTGTTGCCTCATGGGTAATCACACCCTTTTTTCTTGATTTTTAGTAGCGTTTTCAAGTCGATAACTTTTCATATTCATTTCTAAAATCACACAGTGATGAACCAATCTGTCTATGGCAGCAGCTGTAATCATTGGATCTTTAAAGATTTTTTCCCAACCGGAGAAGGGCAAATTACTACTTATCATGATACTGGTTTTTTCATATTTATCAGCCAGTAAAGTAAAAAGTACTTCCATTTCATATTTATCCTGTTGAACATAGCCAATATCATCAATGATAATGGCATCAAACTTATCTAAACGTTTAAGGTATTTTGGAAGCAGTAATTCTCTTTTGACTTGAAGGAGCTCCTGTATCAGCAAAGCGGAAGGATAAAATATCACTCGTTTTCCTTGAAGGATTAGCTCATGCCCAATAGCACAGAGCAAATGAGTTTTACCACTTCCCGGACTTCCGAAGGCCAATACATTCTCATATTTATCTGTAAACGCACCCTTTACCAGAACTGATACCAGTCGATCTGTTTTTTGATCCAACCTACTCCGATCAAAAACATCGATAGTTTTTTCATAAGGTAATCTTGATTCTTTCAGATAGCGCGTTATTCTGTTTTGCTGGCGTATGTGTGTTTCTTCTTCCAGAAGATTCATGAGATAATCATCGTAACTGCTATGATCTGTAATTGCTTGCTGACCAATCTGCTCATAGCTGGCTCTGATTCCAGGTAAGTGCAGTGTTTTTAATAATTGATCTACTGCCTGATTCATAATTTCACCAAGCTATCGTAGGCAGTCAGATCTACCTCCTTAACCTTTGCCTCAGGGAGTTGTTCAGGTTCCAGCGGTTTTTCTAAATAGCGATCAATATTTTCAAGACTAAAGTCTATATGATGCCGTAGCAGGACTCTGAGGACATCTGTTACTTTTTCTTCAGAGTTCATCGCAGCTCGATGAAGGATACCGAGATATGTTTTAACGCAGGTACCGGGATAATTGGCCTGCAGAGCCTCCCAAGCCAGCCGGAAGAAGCTATTGGGATAAAGTTCTTCCCGATAACGGTAATTCATAAAGGCTCCTGGTTTACGAAGTAAATTAGCAACAAGATGTCTATAATCAATATGCTGTTTGTCTTCACCCTTTATGCGCGGATAGCTCTCAATATGCCGTTGTGCATAATACAGCTCAACCGTAGATGATTTGACAATAACACGAATCTTTTCACCTATCAGTCGACTGGGGACAGAATAGACATTGTGCAATACCCGTATGGTGGACGATTTACCGACGGACACATCCAACACACGCCAGCTATCCTGACGGCGGGATGGAAGCGGACGAAGCTCTTTGATTTCCTCTGCAAATTTTACCCTGCGCCCACTATTTCGCTGAGCTACGACAGCATCTATAAACTGAAGATAACTTTCAATGCTATCAAAATCACGATTCCCACAAAGCATCAGCGACTGGTCAACGGCTTTTTTAAATCGATTGTTGCTTTGTTCTACATCCCCATTTTCATTCGGGAAACCTGAGTTTATATTTTCGCCATGGATATGGTAATAATCTAATAATCCCTGGTAACGATCGGTAAACCTGCCCCGTTTCGCCGGTGGAACAACGGCAGCACTCAGATTGTCTGTTCGATGCCTTTTGGGGATACCACCTAACTCCCATAATGCATTTTGAAAACCTTCTGACAGGCTTTCAAAACTTTCCGAGTAACACAAAGTCACCGATTCCCAGTTACTGTATGTTAATACAAAATGATAAAACAGATGCTTAAAAGGTAACCCGTTTATGCTTATCCCTAATTTATCCATGTGGGTAAAATCTGATTCACTCAAATCTCCAGGATAATGCTTCTGTGGAAAATAGATTGTTTTCTCCGGACCTTCTGTGGCTCGCCATACTTTGATTCGCCTTTGAAGAGTACGCAAATGATTCTCCTGATAAATATTCGACTTTTCGCGGATCAACCAGTCCATGATGGTCTTTGCTTCCAAACCCGGATTGACCGTCAACATCTCTTTGAGCTGCTCCCAGTCTTCAGAAAATTTATCCGTGTGCGTTTTCCAGCTATGCACCTTTTTTAACTTGCTGGGAAGTGTGTTGCTATTCTTATATTTCCTGGCAGTATTTACTGCTATTCCTACAGCATCCGCACTTTGTTGTAATGTCTTTCCCTGTTGTAACATTCGCCTCAGTCTCCTTATTTGATTGTCTCCTACCATCCGGATCCTTCCTCTTTTTAGATCCCGAATAGTACACATTTTTATCACATCAAACAGGCAAATATAACTGTCGTTCAAGTTCATTTTATAATGTCGTCAATCATCGGTTGCTATTCTCAAAATATAAGCTTATTATTTTACATACATTTGCACATTACACAGGGCGGTTGTAGGAGAATGAAAATGATCAGAAAAATTATCATTGTATGTTTACTCATAACTTGTCTTTGTGCACAGACTGCAACATCGCCTTCCGCCGGTGACGGTTCGGAATCAAATCCCTATCAAATAGCATCTTTGGAAAATCTTTATTGGATTATAGCTGATACAGATAACTTGGATAAACACTACATACAGACAGTAAATATTGATGCTTCCGAAACTGTTACTTGGTTTGATAGTAGCGGTTGGAAGCCTATCGGGAAATATGGAGATTGGTTCACCGGGGCTTACAATGGTAAAAACCACATTATTAGCAATTTGACGATCAATCGAGAAGGGGGATATTATATCGGACTGTTCGGGTATGCTCTGGATGCAACAATAAGTAATTTGGGATTAATAAATGTAGATATTACGGGAAGTGAAAAAGTAGGGGCACTTATAGGATCAAACAATAATTCCTTAGTATATAATTGTTATTCTAACGGTAGTATAAGTGGTGTATATGATCATAATATGATTGCGAAGAACAATGATACTGGCGGACTTATTGGAATTAGCTGGTTTGGATCAAAAATAATCAATTGTTATAGTCACGCATCCGTTAATGGGAATAGCTTGAATACGGGGGGACTTGTTGGAAAACAGGATCAAAACTCAATGATAGTAAATTGTTTTAGTACGGGTCGGGTCAACGGATACGATTCGGTTGGTGGGTTGATTGGTGAAAATATTAATAATAGTCTGGTTTGTAATAGTTTTTGGGATGTAATAAACTCAGGTCAGGAAGTTTCCGCGGGAGGTTATGGAAAAACAACAGAAGAAATGCAAACATATACAACATATTGGCAAGCTGGTTGGGATTGTGATCATATTTGGTATATTAGTAACAGCTTTATAATTGAATATCCGGTTATAAGAGAAAATGCTGATAAAGAAATATTATTATTAACCAATAAAATTAAAAATATTTCAGAAAC
>JAUXIJ010000047.1 GCA_030621085.1 Candidatus Cloacimonadota bacterium
TAGGTTTAATTGTTTTTACTTTTTCTTTGATAATTTATTATCTGACTTTTGCCCGTTCGCTTTCTTTCTGGGATGCAGGAGAATACATTACCTGCAGCAGCATTCTGGGTGTTCCCCACCCTCCGGGTAATCCATTCTATATTCTGTTAGGAAGATTTTTTACGATTATCGGCTTAGGTTTCCCCCACGCACAGATAGTTAATTTTATATCCGGATTACTTTCTGCCTTTGCTGTGATGTTCACTTATTTCTTTACAGTAAAATTTGTGACAATGTGGATAAAAGATGAAAATGAAGCATATTATGCTTACCTGGCAGGTTTATTAGCAGCCTTTTATACAGCTTTTTCATTTACATTTTGGAATAATGCCATCGAGGCTGAAGTATATTCCGGTCTGGCTTTCACCATCAATCTTATCGTCTGGCTTACAATGATCTGGGTAGAAAAATCGGAGGATCTTTCACATCAGAATATCCTGCTTCTGATGATCTATATCTTCTTCTTGGGATTCGGTATTCATCAAACTTCATTGCAGATAGCCCCGGCAGTTCTTTTTATTGCAGTATATCCTTATCTGAAGGAAAGTATCAAAACCGGCAGCTTCTGGAAAAGATTCTTTATTTATTTAGCCGGATTGATATTTATCTATCTTATTTTCATAGGAATAGGTAAAAGTATTCATATCCCCGACCTTTCCAAATATATGTTCTCGATCGGTGTTGTTGTAATTCTCATTTATCATCTTAAAGATAAAATATCACCAACTGCATGGTGGCTGGCACTTCTCTTAATTCTTGTTGCACTCAGTACTCACATCTTCCTGCTGATACGATCTTCTTACAGGCCGTTTATAAATGAGGGACATCCGCACACACTTAAACTTTTTACAGATTATGTGCTCAGACGCCAATATGGTGTTACAAGCATGTTTGTTCGTCGGGCTTCTTTCTTTTACCAGATGAAAGAACAGTTCTTCACTTATTTCAGTTGGCAGTTCTTTAATGCAGAGACCATATCCGGCTGGCTGAATGCACCCCGAGTATTTATTCAATTTATTTCGAATATAATCGTTGCTTTCCTGGGTTTTGGCGGTGCTTATTATCAATTTAAAAAGAACAAACATTCTTTCATCTATTTCTTTTCTTTCATGTTCCTGGTGTCGATAGGCATGGTTTTTGTGATCAACCTATCTGATGCAGAAGTGCGTGACAGGGATTATTTCTTTACAACAGCCTATAACTTCTGGACTGTATGGATGGCGTTCGGTTCAATTGCTCTGATAGATTTCTTCAGGAAAAAAGGAAAAACATTAGCCTATATAGCTGCGGCAATCGTGATAGCACTCCCAGGTTTTAATTTAGCTTCAAATTATTTCATACATAACCGTTCGCGTGAATACATTGCCTTGGATTACGGACAGAACATCTTGAATAGTGTGGAAGAAAATGCCATTATATTTACAAATGGTGACAACGATACTTTCCCCGTTTGGTATGCCCAGGCTGTTTACGATCCTGCAGCTATAGAATATATTCCACCTACGGAAACCGGTCCGTCTAAAGATATTGGAAACACGATCTCACATCAACAGATCATTCAAACAGAAACAACTAAAAAGATACTGAAGAAAGCAATGGATTTCAAGAACGATCAATGCAGCGGAATAAGAAAAGATATCACAATAGCAAATTTGAGCCTGCTGAACACTCCCTGGTATATAAAACAACTTCGCGATCATGAAGGAGTAGAATTCAATATTCCTGAAAAGCATATCGATCTCTGTCAGGAAAATCCGTCTTCTGTACTCTATCCCAAACAAGTTCCCAAAGATACTCAGCTCACGATTAAAGGAGTGGATGAGAACGATAAGTTCACTGTTGTTTTCAAAAAAGGTACTATACTTTATGTAAAAGACCTGGCAGTTATCCAGATAATAAAAGATAATTACGGCAAACGTCCGATATATTTTGCTGTAACCGCTCCTGATGCTGTCGGTTTTGAAGAACATTTACGAAATGAAGGAATGGTAGACCGTCTGGTAGCTTCCAGGGGTAAGGATCAATTCAATATGAAAAAACTGATTACAAACATCGACTCCGTTTATTCCTATCGCGGTATTATGGATGATACGATCTACAAGGATACGAACATGAAACGATTATTGAATAATTATGGTGCAGCCTTCATGCGAACTTCCCAGTATGCTCATACTCAGAAAGATTATGATAATGCAATAAAATACATGCGTAAAGCTATCAATTTTGTTGATAGTAAAAATAGATTCTATTTTGGACTTTCCCGGCTTTACATGGAAGCAGCATTCTATAACCTGGAAAAAGACCTTGTAGATAAGGCATTCGAATACCTTGAAAACGCTATTTACTATAACAGAACAAATGAAGATCTTGTGCAGGTTATCTTTCAGGCAACTGTTTACTCCGAAGCTTATGAGAAGGGAATTTCACTTCTGGAAAAAATAAAGCCATACCAGGATTCTATTACTGTGGATACAATTATCGAAAGGCTTGAACAGATGAAAAGCTGATCTTTTTTAGAATATATGAAAAAAGAAATATTCATCAAGGGAGCCCGAGAACACAATCTTAAGAATATCGATGTAAGAATTCCACGTAATAAATTGATCGTAATAACGGGTGTTTCCGGTTCGGGAAAATCATCACTGGCTTTTGATACATTATATGCTGAGGGACAGCGAAGGTATGTGGAATCTCTTTCTGCCTATGCCCGGCAATTTCTTGGACAAATGGAAAAACCCAAAATTGACTACATCGAAGGTCTATCTCCTGCTATTTCCATCGAACAGAAATCAGCCAGTAAAAATCCGCGCTCTACGGTGGGAACCGTCACAGAAATTTATGATTACCTTAGAGTGCTATTTGCCCGGATCGGTAAGCAATATTGTCATATCTGCGGTAAACCGGTAGGATCGCAAACTACAGATCAATTAGTAGATCATATTCTTGGAAATAAAATCGGTACTCGATTGCAGATTTTAGCTCCAATTGTTCAAAATCGTAAAGGTGAACACAAAGAAGAATTGGATGAAGCTCGTAACGAAGGATTTGTACGGGTAAAGATAAATGGGATGATGCGCGAACTTTCCGAGGAAATTAATCTGGATAAAAAAAGTAAACACGGCATCGATATCGTTATCGACAGGTTAGTGATAAAAGAAAGCATCCGCAGTAGATTAATGGATTCTGTGGAAACAGCGCTTCGTTTGACAGATGGTTTTTTGAAAGTGGATTTTGTGGATGAAGATCGTAACGAGATACTTTCAGAAGCAAATTCCTGTACTGATTGCGGTATTGGTTTCCCGGACCTTACTCCGCAGCATTTTTCTTTTAATAGCCCTCTGGGGATGTGTAAATCCTGTAATGGACTGGGTACAAAAATGGAGTTCGATCCCGACCTTATAATACCAGATAAGAGCCTTTCCATTATGCAGGGAGCTGTGGTTCACTGGGGTGTTTTGGAAAAGAAAATAAGAAGCTGGCAAAATAAGAAACTCATCGCGATTTCCCGTGAATATGACTTCTCTTTGAATACTCCATGGAAAGATCTTTCCGAAGGTATTAAAAATCTTTTATTGTATGGTTCAAGAGGACGCAGAATAAAGTTCGAATGGAGTTCATACAGCGGTTCAGGAACTTTCTATTCCAATTATGAAGGAATCATTCCTACACTTCGCCGTCGTATGAATGAGACAAAATCAGAATATATGCGCAGGTATTATATGCAATATATTAGTAATAAACCCTGCCCGGATTGTGAAGGAAAGAAATTGAGAAAAGAATCACTGGCTGTAAAGATAGCAGGTATAACAATTGATGATATTGTTTGGATGTCCATATCACAGGCAATCGATTTCTTTTCTAACCTGAAATTGACCGGTAATGAAAAGATCATTGCAGAAGAAGTTTTGAAGGAGATAAAGAACAGGTTATCTTTCCTGGTAAATGTGGGATTGCATTATCTCACTTTAGAAAGGAAGGCTCCTTCATTATCCGGAGGTGAATCACAGCGAATTAGGTTAGCAAGCCAGATCGGAAGCAGCCTGGTAGGTGTAATGTATATTCTGGATGAACCCAGTATCGGTCTTCACCAGCGTGATAACCGTAAGTTGACAAATATGCTGCTTCAACTGAGAGATCTGGGAAATACGGTAATAGTAGTAGAACATGATGAAGAGATGATGCGTTCTTCAGACCAGATAATAGACTTTGGACCAAGAGCCGGGATTTATGGAGGGGAAATTATTTTTCAGGGTAAAATAGAAGCTCTTGCCAAATCGGCAAGATCTTTAACAGGAAAGTATCTTTCAGGCAAGCTTAACATAGATTTTCCTGCGCATAGATTGAAGCCTGATCTGAGAATACTTGAAATAACCAGCGCCAGACAGAATAATCTGAAAAACATTAATGTAGAAATACCGGTAGGTTTGTTCACTTGTGTTACAGGTGTTTCCGGGTCAGGCAAAAGTTCTCTCATAAACCAGATCCTTTACCCTGCAATGGCTCGTAAACTTAACAAATCGAGCATTAAACAAGGTAAATACAATAGTATAGATGGTTATGAACACTTTGACAAAGTAATAAACATAGATCAGCAGCCAATTGGAAGGACACCCAGATCAAATCCTGCAACTTATATCAAACTTTTTGATCCAATCAGAAATCTATTTGCCCAGCTTCCAGCTTCAAAACTGAGAGGTTATAAACCCGGCAGATTCTCTTTTAATGTGAAAGGTGGACGATGCGAAGCATGTGGCGGTGCCGGCGTGAAACAGATCGAAATGCACTTCCTGCCCGATATTTATGTAACATGTGAAGAATGCAAAGGAAAAAGATATAATAAAGAAACACTGGCAATAAAATATAAGAGTAAGAATATTTCTGAGATACTCGACCTTGATGTGCAGGAAGCAAAAGAGCTTTTTGCTAACGTTCCCAAAATAGCAAAAAAACTACAGACTTTGCACGAAGTAGGATTGGAATATATCAAATTGGGACAAGCTTCCACAACCCTATCAGGTGGTGAAGCGCAAAGAATAAAACTCTCACGAGAACTCAGTAAAACCAGTACAGGACAAACACTTTACATATTAGATGAACCTACCACCGGATTGCATTTTGATGATATAAAGAAGCTATTGAAAGTTCTACGGAAACTCGTTTCGATGGGTAATACGGTTATAGTGATCGAGCATAACCTGGATGTTATAAAATGTGCCGATCATATAATAGACCTGGGACCCGAAGGTGGTGATGAAGGTGGAAAAGTTATTGCAACCGGAACACCTGAAGAAATAGTAAAAAATAAAAGATCTTTTACAGGACAACACCTCAAGCGTTATTTGGAATCAAAAAAGGAGAATACATGAAATTGCGAGAAGAAATATTAAAATTATGGGATAAAATAAAATATGATGAACATGACAGGCAGATTTTCGATGATTTCAAGAAAGCTTTGAACAATGGTGAAATCCGTGCTGCGGAATGCATCGACGGAGAATGGCAAACCAACGATTGGGTGAAGAAAGGAATTCTGGTCGGCTTTCGAATGGGCAAGATCATTCCGATGGGCAAATTCTACGATAAAGACACCTATCCCCTACAAGATATTTCTAAGAAAGAAAGTATTCGTCTTGTTCCCGGTGGATCATCTATTCGCGATGGAGCTTATATTGGCAGAAATGTTGTGATGATGCCCCCGATGTACATTAATGTGGGTGCCTATGTAGATGAAGGTACTATGATCGATTCACATGCCCTGGTGGGTACTTGTGCACAGGTTGGAAAGAATGTTCATCTAAGTGCTGCTTCCCAGCTTGGTGGTGTTCTGGAACCTGTGGGAGCAAACCCTGTAATCATAGAAGATGATGTATTCATCGGTGGAAATTGCGGACTTTATGAAGGGATAATTGTTAAAAGAAAAGCTATTATTGCTGCTGGAGTTATTATTACTTCCGGTACTCCCGTTTACGATGCGGTTTATAAAAGATATATAAAAAAAGAAAAAAATATGCCGCTCATCATTCCGGAAAATGCAGTGGTAGTATCAGGAACGCGTCCATTGAAAACTGATCCAGAACTTTCCATTTATTGCCCCATAATTATAAAATATCGCGATGCCAAAAGTAATAATTCCGTGGTATTGGAAACAGAAATTCGCTAAACAATTAAAATGATTTCCGCCAGATTAAAGAATGCAGAGATCTCGCTGATAAGAAAACTTATTAATAAAGCTCCCGAAAACGCTATAAATCTGGGCTTAGGAGAGATTCAATTCCCTACTCCAAGACTTCTATTGGATCACGCTAAAGAAGTTCTGCGTGATGGTAGAATACACTACACACCGAATGCCGGTTTACCGGAACTTTGTGAAGCAATCGCTGGATATTATAACAGTTCTTATACGGAAAACATTTGTGTTACTGTAGGAGCTGAAGAGGCTATATTTGCTACTTTATTTTCTTATCTTGATCCTGGGGATGAGGTGCTAATCGCAGATCCTTCCTACCTGGCTTACAAAACCATTATAGAAATAATTGGTGGTGTACCGGTTTATTTTGATCTTGATCCAAAAAATGAATTTGGATTAGATAAAAATTCATTTCTTTCCTGTATTTCAAATGCAACAAAAATGGTGATATTAAATAATCCTTCAAATCCACTCGGTATTAGTTTTAGCGAAGACGAAATTGAGTTTATTATTGAAACATGTCTTCAAAAAAACATCATTATTGTTGTGGATGAAGTATATCGAGAATTATTCCTGCAAGAAAGACCGGATTCTCTATTTGAAAGAAATGGGAACATCATCGTTATTTCCGGGCTTTCAAAATCTCATTGTATGACGGGCTGGCGAATCGGCTGGGTAATATCGAATAAACCGGAATTAATAAAGCCCATCATTACTGCTCATCAATATATCTGCACCTGCGCACCATATCTCTCACAGAAAGTTGCTATAAAAGCTTTATCTGCAGAGGGATTGAAAGCAAACGAAGAAATCAAGAGTAAGTTAAATTTCAATAGAGATTTCATAATAAAAAAAATTAAATCATTTTCTCAAAATATCTATATTTTGCCTAATACATATCATCCATTTTTATTTGTTAATTTGCAATTGAACGATCTTCTTTTTGCTGAGAGGTTATGCGCATCGGGAGTGATCGTAGTGCCTGGTTGCGCATTTGGAAATAAGGGGAAAGGCTGGCTCAGGATAAATTACGGAATAGAAACAAAATTGCTTGAACAAGGTATTGATTTATTCTTAAGAACTTTAATAAAATAAAATTAAATTGACTAAAATAACATATTTAATAATTTTCTTGCTGAGGTTTTGAAATGAAGAAATTTATTATTCTGCTGTTGTTGCTTTTTTTTGTGAATTCTTTAAATTCAATAAGCAGAATAGATAAGCTTGAAAAGAAGCTTAAAACAGTTGTTGCAGAAGAAAAGATCAAAACTCTCAATGCTCTATCTGTGGAATATAGGTATATAGATCCCAATAAATCTATTGTATATGGTAATGATGCGTTAGCTCTTGCCCTGAAGTACAAAGATAACAAACAAAAATGCATAGCTTACGATAATATCGCCACAGCAAATGCAATTCTTGGTAAATATGATCAATCACTTAAATATTATTCGTTTTCTCTTGAATCTGCCGAACAGCACGGAGATGTAAAAGCAATAATTAACGATTTAGAAAAAATTGCTGATGTTTATAATAACTGGGAAAAATATGAAGACGCAATAGAATATTATAACAAACTAATGAAAATTTTCGAATTCCGCAAAGATAGAGAGGGCATTGCAAGAACTTTTAACAATATTGGAAAAGTCTATAAAAAATCAGGTAATTTAAATAAAGCATATGAGTTTTTTTTAAGAGCGATAAAATTTGAAGAAGAAAACGTACATGTTCTTTTGCGTGATGACTACCTGCATTATTCCGAAGTGTATGCTGCAATTGGCAACGATGATAAAGCCTTGGAATTTTATAAATTATATACTACGATGAAAGATACTATAGAAAGCGCATTAAGTTCTCAGAAAATAGAAATTATGCAAAAAAGATATGAGGAAGAAAAAGATCAACGCGAAATTGAAATACTAATGAAAGATAAAGAAATTGGCGATTTGCAATTGCGACAGCTTACATTGGAAAAGGAAAAGAATGAGAAAGAGTTAGTTGCACTAAAACGAAATCAGCAAATTGAAATGTTAAAAAAGGACAACGCAATTCGAGATTTGGAATTAAAACAAACCCGTTATGAGAAAGATGAAATTAAAAAGAAAGTAGAAACTTACAAAAAAGATAAAGAAATAAAGGAATTGGAACTAGAAAAAATTGAATTAGAAGTTTCCAAACAGAAGACTCTGCAAAGTCTCTATTATTTAATAGGATTTTTGCTTTTAATTTCAACCCTATTTGGTTTTTACCAGGCTCATTCTCGAAATGCTGCGAATAAAGAACTTGCGAAAGTTAATGCAGAACTGGCAAATGCCAACGATAAACTGGAACTTATAGCAAAAACCGATCCTCTTACAAACCTTTCAAATCGTAGAGATATGATCGAAAAAATTGAAAATGAACAGAAAAGATTCGGCAGAAACGGTAAATCATTTGTATTGGTGATGTCTGATATAGATAGCTTTAAATCTGTTAATGACAAATACGGACATGATGGTGGTGATTTTGTTCTGGAATCACTGGCAAAACTTATGCAATCAGTAGTTAGAAAGCAAGATGTTGTAGGGCGCTGGGGAGGCGAAGAATTTCTTATTCTGCTGCCTGAAACCAAATTGGAAGGTGGTAGAGCACTGGCAGAAAAAATTCGAAAAAATATCTCTATCACGCCTTATGTTTTCAGCGACAAAAAAATACCCGTAACTATGACTTTTGGTGTTAGTGTCTATAATATAGCCATGGATATCGACATTTGCATTAAGAAAGCAGACGAAGCACTTTATAAAGGAAAGAAACGCGGTAAAAACTGCGTTGTTGTTTCCAAACCAGATGAAGAGGAACAAAGCTCTACAAAGATTGATGTCGACAGTTTTTCATCCGGTTAGTCATTAATTTTTTTAAACATCCGGAGATGTTGTGAAACAAATTTTTATTATATTAATTTGCTTATTTTTTATTAATCAATTATTTTGCGTTCAGAATTCACAAGAAATATTAAAAAAAATATCTCTATCGTCACAGGATGTAAAACTCACTTTATTGATAGAATTGGCTTCTTGTCACCCGGAATTGTCACTTGATGAATGTATTAAATATGGCGATGAAGCATTGGAACTATCTATAAAAGTAAATGATGTTAAATCTAAAGCAGAAATATTTCTCATATTGGCTAATTTGTATGATCAAAAAAATAATCACGAACGTTCGGCATACCTTTATAGCAAATACATCACATTGAGAGATTCACTGTTTTATCTTGAATTCGAACATGAACAACAGCAGATACGAAAACAGATATTCTTAAGGAATTCCTTTATGATTGCATTTTTGGTACTACTTAATATTGCTTTTATCATTTATATTCGTTATCGTTCCCAAGCAAAAGCACGTGACAAATTAGAATACACACATAAACAGTTGAAGGAAATTGCCCGAACAGATCCGTTAACCGAACTTTCAAATCGCAGGGATATAATCGAGAAAATTGAATATGAGCAAATTCGTTTTGAAAGAAATAATCATCCCTTTGTAATCATAATTGGAGACCTGGATTTTTTTAAATCGATAAACGACAGATACGGTCATGATTGTGGTGATTATGTTCTGAAAGAAATTGCGCAAATACTGCGTTCTACTATAAGAAAGCAGGATATAGTAAGTCGCTGGGGTGGTGAAGAGTTTCTTTTACTGCTTCCTGAAACACCACTTGAAGGTGGCAAAGTAGCCGCAGAAAAGGTTAGAAATAAAATTGAAAAATCTGAATTAAAATACAATAATGATCTTTTATCGGTTACAATTACTTTCGGAGTGAGTGTATACAATAGTATTATGGATATTGACGAATGTATAAAGAAAGCAGATCAGGCACTTTACCGTGGAAAACATAAAGGTAGAAATTGTGTTGTCGCCTTAAAACCAGAAGATATTATTATTGGTTAAAAAACTAATGGTTGTATTGTAATCCCGAGTTGTTGATAAAATTATTTACATGTCATCTAACAAAGTATTACAACATTCAAATTTAACGTGATAAGTGTCCGATCACCAAAGTCGTGTTCTACTCAAAATAGTAAATAGCTTTTATAGGATCTATCCTGGAAGCTTTGATAGCAGGGTATAATCCTGAAACCACTCCAATAAAAATTGAAAAAGCAATTCCTACCAGCACACCTTCTATAGGCATAGCAAATTTAGATTTTAGAGCCATTGTTAAAGCCTTTACCAGGAAAGATGAAAAAAATATTCCTACAAATGCACCGATCAGGGCAAGGACGATGGACTCTGCAAGGAAAAGAATAAAAATATCTTTATCAGTAGCACCAATACTTTTTCTTATTCCGATCTCCATCATACGCTCATTTATGGAAATGAGCAAGGTGCTGAATAACCCGATCCCCCCTACTATCAAAGAGATAGAAGCAATGGCAGATAATGTGATATTCCACTTTTTCATCATCTCATTTATTTCTTCGGTAATCTTGAAAAGCAATGCCCCTACATCGTTGAAAGAAAAATCATGCGCCATTTTGTGTTTGGCCAGTAACTTCTGCCTGGTAGTGGTTTTCATGTTAGCAAATGTTTTATCATTTTCAGCTTGAAGATAAATATAGTCTATTGCATTATCAGAACGTATATAACGAGCACCAGTAGAAAGCGGGATATAGACAGCTTCAAGGTCGTTACGGCGTTCCCATTTGTTAAAATTCATTCCTTTCTGATTCAGTTCATCTTTGTTCAAAATACCTATGATCTTGTATCTGTTACGACCTATAGTTATTATTTTATCCTGAGTTTCATCATCTTTAAAATATTTTTCTGAAAAATAATAGCCAACAATACATACTTTAATGGCATTTGATTCTTCATATTGGTTGAAATACCTGCCGTTCTTTAATTTATATGTTTTGCTAAGAAAGAAGTCATTATTTGTAGCTTTTAAGTGAACGTTTTCTTGCTTTTTCTCTAAGAATAATTTCTCATAGGAACTGATGTAACCATAGATGTAACGAGAAGAGACATCGTTTTTTAGCATTGTATAATCGGAAAACGTGATCGGTTTTGTTTCTCTATTTATATAACGAAATCTTAATCTTCTGCGGGAAAATCGTGTTTCATTACTGGAGGGATAAACGATGATGGAATTATTCCAGCCCATTTCCTCCATTTTTTCATTTATCATAGTCTTAAGACCATAAACGGTTGAGAACATGGTAACCACAGCAAATACACCTATGATGATACCAAGTAATGTTAAAAATGATCTCAATTTGTGTGTAAAAATATTTTGAAAACTGCTACCAATACTTTCAACAAAGTACATCTAAAAAACCTCCTCCCCGCATTGAGGACATTTTTTAAAACTTCCTTTTGTTTTTGTTTTTCGTTCTTCCAAGTAGTAGTTGCCGCATTTAGGGCAGGATAATGCTAACGGTTTAAAATTAGTAATGAATTTACATTCGGGGTAATTTGTGCAGGAAAAGAAATATTTACCCTTCTTATTACGTTTCTCCGTGATCTCACCATCTTTACATTCTGGACATTTTATTCCCAGGGTGAACGGTTTGGTAAATTTACATTTTGGATAGTTAGAACAGGCAATGAACTTACCATATCTTCCTTCTTTAAGAATAAGGGCAGAACCACATTTTGGGCATTTCTCTTTCAGTTTTTGGGGTTCAACTATTTTGATCTGACCGTCATCACTTCGAGAAAAATTCTTTATGTTTTTACATTCTGGAAAATTTGAACATGCCAGGAACTGCCCGTTCTTTCCCCATTTAATGATCATTTTGCTACCACATTTTTCACATTTGATATTAGTATCTTCACTTATTTTTTCTTTGACTTCTTTGTAATTAATTTTACCTATCAATTTCTGAATGGAATCATAATATTCCGAAAGCAGGTTTTGCCTGTCCACTTCACCATATTCGATCTTATCGAGACTATTTTCCATGTTGGCAGTGAATTGCACATTAAAAAATTCATCGAAATTGGAAATGAGAAATTTATAAACTGCCATTCCCAGTTTAGTAGGATGAAATATTCTGGCTTTTAATTCAACGTATTTTCTCAGTCGGATCGTATTGGTAATAGTAGCATAAGTGGAAGGTCTACCGATACCTTTTGATTCGAGTTCTTTAATAAGAGTCGCTTCGGTAAATCTTGCAGGTGGTTTTGTGAATAATTGGATCCCTTCTATTTTCTTTAATTGTAATATATTATCAGTTTTATAATCTTTGTCGATCTTTTCGCCCAATATAACTTTATAATGTGGATATGCTTCCAGGAAACCTTTCTCAATAATTGTTCCGCCATTAGCTGTGAAAAGGGCTTTCCCGATCGATATTTCAAGGTTCTTCATATCAACCAGGAGCGGAACCATCTGAGTGGCAATAAATCTTTGCCAGATGAGTGTATAAAGGCGTAACTGGTCTTTTGACAAATACTGTCTGATACTTTCCGGTGTTTGGAAAGGATTTGTTGGTCGAATCGCTTCGTGAGCATCCTGAGCTTTATTCTTATTTTTATAAAAACGTGTGGTTGGGTTCAGTTTTTCTTCACCAAAACGTTCCTTAATAAGTTTACGGGCAAAATTGACAGCCTGACTGGAAACTCTGAGAGAATCAGTTCTTATATAAGTTATCAAACCAACAGTATCACCCCCCAGATCTATACCTTCGTATAATTGCTGTGCATGCTGCATGGTCTTTTTGGCAGAAAAACTGAGCAGGCGTGAAGCATCCTGCTGGAGAGTGCTGGTTATAAAGGGAGGAAGCGGATGGGATTTCTTTTGGGTATTGGTTAATTTGGAAAGAATAAATTCACTGTCTTTTATGCTATTGAGGATTTCTTCTGTTTTTACTTTGTCTGTGATCCGAATTTTTTCCCCATCCCATTTCTGTAATGTTGCTTTAAACGAAGGAAGATCGTTTTTGAATAACAATGCTTCTATATTCCAATATTCCTGAGGCTCAAATTTCTGGATATCTTCTTCTCTGTCGCAGATCAACCGTAGTGCAACAGACTGCACCCTGCCGGCACTCAGGTTCTTTGTGATTACCTTCCATAAAAGCGGACTAATGTTATATCCCACTATCCTGTCCAGAATCCTGCGAGCTTGTTGAGATTCTACCTTTTGATCATTGATCTTACCAGGATTTTCCATAGCTTGCTGAATAGCGTTTTTTGTAATTTCATTGAAAATTATTCTGTGTACAGGCTTATCTTTTATTTCGTTTTTTAACACCTGAACCAGATGCCAGGCAATAGCCTCTCCCTCACGGTCGTGGTCTGAAGCCAGATAAATGCTGTCTGCATTGGAAGCAGCTTTTTTTAATTCCGAAATAATTTTCTTTTTGTCTGGATCAATAATGTATTCTGCAGTGAAATTGTTCTTAATATCTACACCAAAGCTTTTTGTGGGTAGATCGCGAACATGACCCATCGAAGCTTTGATGTTATACTTATTATATAGAAACTTGCCAATCGTTCTTGCCTTGGCGGGAGATTCTACAATTATTAAACCTTTTCCCATAATCACCTAATTAATCTCATCATCAAATTCTATTTCGCTATCCTGAACAAAGAAAGCATCAAGTAGATCTTTTACCGTTATTTCTCCTTTACCGGAAAAAACGATATAATTAACGATATCATCCATCATTACCCTGTCGATCCTCTTGCGCATGAACAGGTTCAACTGCATCGAGAGAGTTATGATTCTTTCAAACATCTGCCTGTCGATCGATTTCAAACTTAGAAGATGGACAAGATATCCAAATGCTTCCGGTGTTAGTGTTCTCTTTTCATCTTCAGACAAAATCCTATTATAAGCTTTATTCTCTTTTCCTTGGATCAGAGAGTCCAGGAAATTCTTGATCTCGTTTTCCGAAAGACCCAGTTTTTTTAACTTTTCTTTGGATGGTTTGTTTGTTAACATAATATCAAGAAAATCTTCAATTCCTGTTTGAGACATTATCCTTCCTTAAAAAATAATTTTTTTATAATAATTTATTACACTATTTTTCCACAACATTTTTTATATTTTTTCCCACTGCCGCAGGGACAGGGATCGTTTCTTCCAATTTTCTCCGAAACAACCCGGGGTTGGATCCTGGGCTTTTCCGCACTGTTCGTAACTACTGAAGGTGCTTTCGGAGCCTTTTGCGGTGCAGCTTTATCGAAAGCAGAACTCGATTCATGCTGCTGCTTTGCCAACCGCAGGAAATCCTGTATTTGTTCTGGCGCAACCAGATATGTTGTAAAGACTTTTTTTGCTACACTGCGATTTATATTGGCTACCAAGGTCTGAAAAAGAATGAAAGATTCCTTCTTATATTCCATCAGAGGGTCACGCTGACCATACGCTCGCAAACCTATGCCATCTTTCAGCAGATCCATCTCATGCAGATGATCTCGCCACAATTCGTCCACTACACTAAGCAGTACGCGGCGTTCGATCTCGCGAAGTTGTTCGGAAGTTAATTCGTCTTCTCTTTGCTGATAGGCTTTTAAAACAAGTTCCTGGAATCTTTCCGTCAGTAATTCCAGATTCATTCTATCCAATCTGATATCTTCTTCTTCTATTATCACATTAAGGTTAGATCTGATCCACTGGATAATTTGTTCCAACTGCCAGTCTTCAGGGTAAGGAATATCGGCTACTGCTTCTTCAACGATATCTGCAATTGTATCTCTAAGCATTTCGATGATCTCATACTTCAGATCGTAACCCTTGAGAACATTTCTACGGTAATTATAGATAACTTCCCGTTGCTGGTTCATTACTTCATCGTATTTTAAAAGTTGTTTCCTGCTCTCAAAGTTGAAAGATTCAACCCGTTTTTGCGCAGTTTCCACAGCTTTTGTCATCCAGGGATGAATGATCGCTTCACCTTCTTTCAAGCCCATTTTCATCATCATGGGTCCAATTCTTTCCGAACCAAAAAGACGCATAAGATCGTCTTCTAAAGATAAATAAAATCTGGAAGTACCAGGATCACCCTGACGTCCACTTCTTCCACGCAATTGTCTATCTATACGCCGGCTTTCATGGCGTTCTGTACCAATCACATGTAAACCATCCTGCGGCAGGCCATACGGGTAATTGGGAGTGACCTTTTTATCAACATTCAGATATTCTTCTTTTTGTTTTTCCACCACTGTTTTTCCAAGCTTGATATCTGTTCCACGTCCAGCCATATTTGTGGCAATGGTAACCGCACCGGGTTGTCCCGCACTCATCACGATTTCCGCTTCCTGTTCGTGGTATTTAGCATTTAGTACATTATGGTTAATGTTTCGCCGTCTGAGCATGCGGCTTAATGTTTCCGAAACTTCCACGGAAATTGTTCCTACAAGAACCGGTTTTTTCTCTTCGTGCCAGTACTCTATTTCATCCAGAATGGCTTTGTATTTTTCATTTTTTGTAATATAAATTACATCATTGTGATCTATCCTGGAAATTGGTAGATTGGTAGGTATCTCGATAACAGGGAGTTTGTAAATTTCTGAGAACTCGACTTCTTCCGTTACTGCCGTACCGGTCATTCCAGATAGTTTCTCATACATTCTGAAATAATTCTGCAGAGTGATAGTTGCGAAAGTTTGAGTTGCTTCTTCGATCTCTACGTTCTCTTTGGCTTCCAGGGCCTGATGTAATCCATCACTGAACCTTCTACCCTGCATCATCCTGCCTGTGAATTGATCCACTATCATTACTTTATTATTGACAACTACATAATCAACTTCTTTTTCAAAAAGTGTATATGAGCGCAGGAGCTGTTTTATATTATGAAGTTTCTCACTTTTATCCATAAATTTTGAAGTTACTTCTTCTTTCTTTTGAGTTTTCTGTGCTGAGGAAAGATTACTATCATCATCAACTGCATTCAAGAGGTCGTCAAGCTGTTCCATGACAAAAAGGTCAGGTTCTTTTTGAGCAACCAGTTCATTACCTTTTTCGCTTAATTCCACGCTGTTCTGCTTTTCTTCTACAGTAAAGAAAAGCTCTGCATCGATCTTATGCATACTTTTATCGCGAAGATAATAACCTTCAAAATCGGTAACAAGCTTTTTCAATTCGGCTTGTTTCATATATTTCATGAAAAATTTATTTTTGGGTGCAGCACGCTGAATAAGAAGCAGCAGACGTCCTACAATATCGGAATCCCATTCTTCTTTTTTCAATTCCTGGTTCACTTCCGATAAATACCTACTTACAAGTCCATTCTGAGTGTTCACAAGTTTTATAATAACCGGTCTTAATTCCTGGAAAAAATTTTTACTCTCCTGCACTGGACCGCTGATTATAAGGGGTGTTCGTGCTTCATCTATCAAAACACTGTCTACCTCATCCACGATGGCATATTGCAGTTTTCTTTGTACTAATCGCTTTACAGAAACAGCCATGTTATCACGCAGGTAATCGAAACCAAACTCACTATTTGTGCCGTATGTTACATCGCAGTGATATGCTTCCTGTTTTTCTTCGGAAGTCATACCGCCTACATTACAGCCTACTTTCAGTCCGTGAAATTCAAAAACCGGATTCATCCATTCGGCATCACGCTGTGCCAGGTAGTCGTTCACTGTGATCAGGTGAACACCATGACCCAGTAATGCATTCAGGAATAAAGGCATAGTGGCAACTAATGTTTTACCTTCACCTGTAGCCATCTCGGCGATCATGCCCTGATGAAGTGCAACTGCACCAATTAACTGTACATCAAACGGGATCATCTGCCAGGTTTCTTTATGTCCTCGCACTTCGTATTCGTGTCCAACAAGTCTGCAAAAGGTTTCTTTAAGTATAGCATAAACTTCAGGTAGGAATTCATAAAGAACGGATTGATTCTGATCTTTCAATCTTTTTTCCAGCCGGTCTATTTCATTTCCGATAGAACTTCTCTTGTTTTCATCGGGTTCTATCTGATATTTATGCTGTATATCTTCGAGCTCTTTTTCCAGCGAAACAACCTTGCTGCGGATATTATTTTTTATCTCTTGTATTCTTGATCGGAGTTCATCATCAGTTTTGTTCTCAAGACCAGAAAAGAATGAGTTGATCTCATCAACAATCGGACTCAGCTTCCGCAGTTCCCGTTCGTTGCGATTTCCAAATATCTTTTCCGTTAGCGCTTTGAACATATTTATTTCTCTTCTAAAAAATTTGGACAATCCTTTTTAGTGATGTCTGCTTGTCAAACAATTTACAAATGCAATTATTAACCTTGACGGAAAAATAGATTTTATGGTTTCAGTAATTCAGACAAAAAAAAAAGGGAGGTAACTCATGAACAAAAAAGGAAATAAAAAACCAATAGCTACTATAATTATTCTTGCTTTGATTCTCGTGATTATAATAGTTTTAGTTATTGGTTTTCAGAAGATATCATATAATAAAAAGGAACTTCAAAAAAGTACGATACCAACAGAACAAGAAGAGATTACTAAAATTAATATTAACAATGCTGATATCGAAAACCTAATGAAACTTCCAGGTATTGGTCAGGTTAAGGCAAAAGCTATTATCGATTATAGGAAAAATGTTGGAGAATTTAAATCTTTGAAACAACTTACTGAAGTGAAAGGGATCGGTGTAAAAACTTTGGATAAAATTCTTCCTTATCTCGAAACGATAGGAGATTCTACGGAATCAATTGTTCCCACTGATTCTGGTAGCATGAAAGAGGTTTCCGGAAAAATTAATATCAATACCGCATCTTTATCTGAACTGATTTCATTACCGGGTATCGGTGAAAAGAGAGCACAAAAAATAATTGATTATAGAGAGAAAATCAGTAGTTTTGAAAATCCTGAAGATATTATGAAAGTAAAAGGAATTGGAGAGGGTATATATACAAAGATCAAGGATAGCATAGAAATATCTGACTAATGTTAAATCAAGCTTCAATTTGTGTCATTTTATAGTCGACTTGAATGTATTAAATTAATAACAAAAAATAAAATTGGGAGAAAAAAATGAAAAAGAATCTTTTTTGCTTTGTGATATTACTAATTGCAATTGGACTATTTGCGGAAGGTTTTGAATTTTTAGGAATTCGATCAGGAATGACTAAAGAAGAAGTAAAAAAAGTTATTGATTATGACAAGTTGTCAAATGAAGGTAGTTATAGTTGGATTAAACCTAAAAGTGATTTTGATAATAATAATGTAATACATTTAATTCAGCATGGGGATGCAAAGGAAAACTATATAGACAAGAATTATGTAAACAAATTTACAGAATATCCTGCTTATGAAATTCAATTTTTATATACTGATGATAATATTCTGTGGAAAATTCAAATTGATTTCGAACGTTCAGAATATACTGAGAAATCATTTACTATCGATTCCATTTCTCAGTTACAAGCTCTTGAGTCTTCTTTCCCAAACGCTGAAATTATAGTTAGTGATATAGATAGAAATTTTAGATCATTTATATATGTTATTTTAATCGATATTGATGTTTTTAATGAAGCTGTAACCAAAAAAATGAATGAATATTTAATCCAGTATAAGGAATAAAGGAGATGACTGAAATGAGAAAGATAGTAGATTACAAAGTTGTTGAATTTAGATACGATAATGAACTTCGCAAGAGCGGTGTTTCTGGTGGAAAAGATGTTAGAGATGCGATTTTAGAAAACTGGGTACCAATTGGTGGTGTTTGCATTCTACCAAATTCAGGTTTAATATTGCAGGCAATGGTAAAATATGCAAATACAACTGGAGAAGAACAATAAAATTAGATCTAAAATGTCCAAACTGTGGGAGTGATAATACGCAAAATGTTAAAATACTTTATGAAGGGGGAACAGTAGAAAGTCATAGAATATCAAACACTTCTGGTGGTAATGTGATTAGGACACCATTTGAGAGAAAAAGTTATACGACCTTTACAAGTTCGACAAGCCATTCTAAGTTAGCACTTAAACATATCCCACCACAAAGAAAGCCTGCATATGAACTTATTATCTATGTTAGTTTATTTGGACTTTTTGTAGCAACAACTTTTGGATTATTTATGTGGTCATCAGCTGTTTTCTGGATAACATGGATTGTAATTACTTCAATCTCAATACCCTTTGCTTCGTCTAATTCTGATTACAATAAAAATGAATATCCAGCTTTATATAATGATTAGTCAAAACAATGTTATTGTCATAAATGCGGTAAATCGTTTATTCCTAAAACTGTTGATTAATTGAATATGTAATTTATATTGTTCAAAGATAAGTATTAAAAATACAGAAGGAGAAGAATCATGGAGAAAAAATGTTGGATAGTAGAATGTGTTAATTATAATTCTAAAGGACCATTTGGTTGTCTTAATGAAAATATGGCAATTGAATGTCAAATGCGTCACCCTGTTTTTTCAACGGAATGGCATCAAAATAGAAAAGACAAGGGTGATTATGTCTATAAATGTTTTTCATGTAAAAGCGATCTTAATTTACAGGACAACGAAAGATGTTCAGCATGTGGTGGTTTTATTTGTCCTGTATGTGATAAATGTTTTTGCCATGCAACAGTTGAACAGATTGCAGAATGGGAAGCAAGAAGAAAACGATAATAATAAATGATAACAAAAAAAACATCCTGATCTTGGCTTTACTTTCAGTAACTTTAAACTAGGAGAATTGAATGAAAATTAGCAAATCAGATCTATCTATTGAAAAATTAAAGGAAATCCAAAAACAAGCAGATCAAGCTCGTGGAGCAATTCTCAAAATGACAACTCTTGCAGGTTCAGGACATCCTGGAGGATCGATGTCTACCATCGATTTCTTATTAATGTTGCTACATATGGCAAATATAAATCCTGAAAAACCTAAATGGGAAAAAAGAGACAGGATAATTATAAGTCACGGACACGTCTCCCCTGCTGCATATTCGGCATTAGGTTTGATGGGGTTCTTTGATCTTGATGACGCTATTTCTCAATTTAGATTAGCTGGAAGCAAATTTGAAGGGCACGTGGAACCTGCTGTTCCTGGCATCGAGTGGGCTTCAGGAAATCTGGGACAGGGACTTTCTGCTGGATGCGGGTTTGCACTTGGTTGCAAGCTGAAAAATATTCATAATCACACTTTCGTATTAATGGGAGATGGAGAACAGCAAAAAGGACAAATTAGCGAAGCACGACGATTTGCGGCAAAATACAGACTGAAAAACATAACTGCATTTGTAGATTACAATAATCTTCAAATATCTGGAAAAACTGAGAAGATCATGCCTCAGAATATATTGGAAAATTATATCTCTGACGGATGGGGAGTTATAGAGATCGATGGACATGACCTGGTGGAAATACGTGATGCAATTGTTGACGCTGTTTGCCATGATAAACCCACATTGATACTGGCTCATACAACTATGGGGAAAGGTGTTTCCTTCATGGAAAACAAAGAAAAATATCACGGTTCTGCTATTTCCGAAGAACAATTGAATGCAGCTTTAAAAGAGTTGAGGCTGGAAAATGACCTCGATAAATATAAAAAACTTCGTAGTCAATTCAAAATATATTCCCAAACCCATAATAATGTGAATGTAGATTTTAAAATGAAGACAGGCGATCCGATAGTTTATAAAGAGACCACAGACAACCGTTCTGCCTGGGGAAATGCAATAGCAGATATTGCTTCTATAAATGATAATACACAAATAGCTGTTTTCGATTGTGACTTGCAGGGAAGCGTGAAAACGAAAAAATTTGAATCAATCCTGCCGCACAATTTCTTTCAGGGTGGCATAATGGAACATAACATAGCCGTTGTTGCCGGAGCAATGTCCAAAGAGGGTTTTCAGGTTTTCTTCGCTGATTTCGGTGTTTTCGGCGTTGATGAGACTTTTAACCAACACAGGTTGAATGATATTAACAAAACTAATCTGAAAGTTGTAACTACACACGTTGGACTCGATGTGGGCGAAGATGGAAAAACTCATCAGTGCATTGATTATCTGGGTGTGATGAAAAACCTGTATCATTTCAAAACCATTATTCCAGCAGATCCGAACCAAACAGACCATATTATAAGACATATTATACAGAAATACGGGAATTTCCTGGTTCCAATGGGAAGATCGAAATTAGAAATAATTAAAGACAATAAAGGAAATATATTCTTCGATAAAGATTATAAATTCAAATATGGAAAGGCGGACCTTCTTCGGGATGGGAAAGATTGTGCTTTATTTGTGATGGGAACAATGACGGGCAAAGCAGTGGAAATTGCAGATACACTTAAAGGTAATAATGTTTCTGTTCAAGTATGGAATATTTCCTGTCCGAACGACATCGATAAAGAGTCTTTGAAAAAAGCTGCTAAAACCAACGTTATCTTTACATATGAAGATCACAATGTGAACACGGGTCTGGGAAACAGCATTGCCGATAAAATGATGCAGATGGGGTTTTCTTGTAAATTCTACAAATTCGGTGTAGAAGACTATAGTTTTTCTGGTAAAAGTTCCGACCTGTTCAAATTTTATGGACTGGATGTGAATTCTATGGTGAAGAATATAAAAAATATTCTATAAAAAAGTTTTTATTTCCTTGTTCCCATGCTCCTGCGTGGGAACAGCACAATTAGATTAAACATTCCAACGCAGAACGCAAGAACGAGAACAGCATCGTAAAAAACCAAATAATTTGACATTAAATGATAATAAATTCCATCTGACAAGTGGGTGCAGATATAAAAACTCAAGGAGAATATTATGGCAAGATGGTCCAAGCAAATAGGTAATATTTTACAATTATCTTCGTCACATACCACTGATACGCAATTCATGGAATCTTTTCACAAAATCAGAAATTACCTTCCAAAAACCAAACAGGAAAAAGAGGAATTTGAAGAATTTTCACTGGTAACCAGTAGTATGGCATTACTCATTCACATTGCCAAAGCAGATAATGTACTGAAAGGTGAGGAACATGAAAGGATCATTTCAGATCTTATTTTCCAGTTGGAACAGAGACCTTACGAATACAGTGATCTTTCAGAAAAATTCGGAAAATATGAGCGGGATATCATTACTAACATGTTCGAGAAACTGCTGAAAGACTATGAAAGAGGTCAGTTTGATCTGGATGAGATCATCCGCATCATCTGCATGGTCTATCAGAATAATCCCGATAAACGTCATTATCTCTTGAGACTCTGCTTTTATGTAGCACTTTCCGATTTCGATTACGACAAAGCTGAACAGGAAGCCATAATGGATATTGCTGCCAAACTTGATATTTCACCGGAAGAAATGCAGAAGATTGAGAAAGAAGTACGTGATGAAATAATAAATATAAAGTAAAGAGTTCTGAAAATTTGATAACTTCCTTGTTTACATGCTCCCAATCTTATTCCTTGTTCCCATGCTCCCGCGTGGGAACAATAGAAACAACGCAGAACTTTAAGTGATATGTTCCAACGCAGAGCATTGGAACAAGAATAATGAACAAAAGGAACTAATATGAAAGAAATAATTCTTTTACTACTTATCATGATTTTCCTTGTTGGCTGCATTCCGGGAGACGGTAAACATACTCAAATAAAACCTGCTGGATTTTTCTGGGGTATCTGGCATGGCTGGATAGCACCGATCTCTCTTATTGTGCAGATATTTAATAATGACATTAGAGTTTATGAACATAACAATAGCGGCTGGTGGTACGATTTTGGATTTTACATCGCTATTCTGGGTGGTTTCGGAGGACTTTCTTTAACAAGAAAAAGAAAGAGAAAACAATAAAACTTTTTTAGAATTCGTCTTTATCTATCACAATATTGAACTCAATTTCTTCAAGAATGATCTCACTCACTAATTGTGCTTTATCATCGTAAGAAACAGTGTGTATCGGAAACATCACACCATTCACTTTCCTGTATTCCAGGTAAGTTCTTTCCAAAAGCGTTTTGGCAGCATCATTCTCATACAGCATTTGCAGGGGTAGATGCTTTTCCATATCTATCAATAAGATCATTTCAGTTCCGTCTTTTTTCAGAAGTAATCTCTGGCAATTCCTATCTAAAACATGCCCTTCTCCCAGGAACAGGATTTCATATTCCTCTTTATTTTTAGCGATTCGTATCAGATTCCTTTTCAGGTTTCCTAATATGGTTTTTACATAAGATTCAGGAAGATTCTCATAATAGCCCTGGGAATATTTCATCCATCCCTTATCTTTATTAATTATGAATTCCTTATCCTGGAATTTAATTTTGAATTTATCAGGAAAAACTGCTGTAACTTCCACAGGAAATGATAAAATCCCATGTGCGAGTGGTTGGTTAGTAACTCCTTTTGTTCGAATATTTTTTATGTCGGCGATATCACCCATAGCTAGAACCATCTCATCAAAGATAATATTTCCTTTATATTGTTGTTCTTTGGTTTGCTTGAATTTATTGAAATCTTCTGCCATGACCAGGCAAGAAAGCAAAAGTAATATATAAATTAAAATAAATTTTCTATTATCTTTTTTCATATTGATTTGAATTTTCTGGTTAGTTGATTTTTGTCAATGAGTGAAAAAAGTAACTTATAAGAACTTGCCGAAACCTATCTTCCAGTAAATTTCTATCGGAAGAGATTTCGGAAAGTTGATATAACTCTTTCCATAAGGCATTATTAAATTTAAATTCTTATAATTATTTTCACATTTAACAATTTTTTTTCAGTGGTGAAGTCACACTTTGCCCCTTTTAGGGATATGTATATAGAGGAATGTAATTTTGGAAATGAATATTTACTTTTTGGGAAAGAACAAATTCACTTGACAAAGCCACTTGCATAAACGTTTCTTTGCAGGTGGCTTGATATTGGAACTACCTTGATTCTATACCCGGAAGAAAGGGAAAAATTGAAAGGGAAATAAAAAAAGGAGATGAAAATGAAGAATTATTTTATGATTACTATACTGCTTTGTTGTATTGCAGGTTTGTTTGCCCAAAACACATATAATGTGTATAATGGAGACTCAATTCAAGATGTTATAGATATTGCTGAAAATGGAGACAACATACGAGTATATAGTTATTATACTGGATATGAAGGTTTTGATTTTCAGGGAAAAAGTCTTGAAATTTATAGTCAGGGTTCACCAATGCCTATAATCAATGGTGACCTCAGTTCACCGCCTTTAGGTATTGTGATAGATATGACATATATTGATAATCCAGGTGTAGCCCCACCAGAATTACATGGTTTTAAAATCATTGGAAGCAGTTTAGCTGTAGGTGTTAAACTTACTAACTTCGACGGATTAACACCGGCTAAAATACATAATAATGTCATTGATGGGCTTGGTACTGCAATTTATGTGGGAGATAATCAAAAGCGAATTGAAACTACTGCGAATGAACTTATAAACAATGATATTGCTTATTACAGCAAAGAAACATCAGGCAATGTAGGATGGTCAGATCGGTTTAATTATAACATTGTTTATGACAACGATACTGGCCTATATCTAGGTTATAAATCAGGTACAGGAGTTCTTGGTTGTTTGTTTCATGATAATGGAATTTCTATCGATTTAACCGATGATCCCGATCAATATTTTCAAAACTTAGGTATTTATGAATGCACCATAACTAATACTGATCCTAATAACAATGATACAGGAATTTTTATATCAGAGTACAGTACACTTTCTGTTATTAGTTCTATCATTTATGGAAATGATACTCAAATTAACAACGATAATGGTACAGTAACCGTAACATATTCAGATATCGAAGACGGTTATACAGGTACCGGCAATATTGATGATGATCCCGATTTCTGTATGGAAATTAATTATGAATTTCATCTTTTGGAAGGGAGCCCCTGCATTGATACAGGTGATCCCAGCGATACAGATAGTGACGGCACCCGTCTTGATATGGGTTGCTATCCAACTATTGTTGATATTAAGTATTGCGAAGGCAACCACTGGAACTGGGTATCTTTCCCCAGGCTTGATAGAGTAGATGACGAATTGGTTAACGCACCCCCACTTTTTGAAGATTTCCTTGATTGGCCATTAGATATGTCATTACGGTATGCTGGTTCATTAGTGCTATATTATGATGGAACATGGCATCCTACTTCCTATTATGTAAAATCCAGTCGGGGTTACAAACTCAATCCAGAGGAAACAGGTGATCATTATCTACCTTCTCAAAACGGTGCAACCCGCTTACCTGCAGATTGGGAACTTGAGTATACCTTACCCCGTGAGACTGATAACTGGATGGGCTACTGGCTGACATGGACTCAGAATATCGAGGATGCTTTTGGTGAATTCTGGGAAAGTGTGGTATCAGTTGAAGCTGAAGACTGGTATTATGAATATTCAATTAATGAAACACCTACATCCACCACGACCAATAAAAACATGGTTTATGGAAAATCTTATATTGTAGTGTTCGATGAAGACATCGAAGAGTTTTA
>JAUXIJ010000117.1 GCA_030621085.1 Candidatus Cloacimonadota bacterium
ATCGTTTCATTCCCGATAAACGTGGGAACTGTATCCATCACCGATCCCGTTGGACCGGATGCTTACGGATATTACTGTTATGATGATGGAGATATTGATTATTATAATGTTCCGGTTTACGATTGGGTGGAAATTAATCCTGCTCTGGGAGGTTCAGGTACAAATCTGAATTTATATGATAGTGGTAATACTGGAGATATAGAAGACATCATTAACCTGCCTATCACTTTCAGGTTTTATGGTGAAGAATATAACTCTTTAACTGTTTGTTCAAATGGTTGGATAACTCCCGGATATACAGATATGGCTTCTTTTATGAATTGGAATATTCCGGGACCTTTGGGTCCATCTCCTATGATCGCTCCTTTCTGGGATGATCTTAAAGTAACTACCGGAGATGTTTTCTGGTATTATGATAGTGCCCAGCATTATGTAGTGATAGAATGGGATCATGCACAAAATGAATATAACAGTGCCGAAGAAACTTTCCAGGTTTTACTTTACGATGCAAATTATTATCCTACATCTACAGGGGATAGCGAGATCAAAGTTCAATACAAGGTTGTGAATAATGTGGACCAGGGAGGTTATCCAAGTCAGCATGGTCAATATGCTACTGTAGGTTTGGAAGATCATTCCAGTACTATTGGTTTGGAATATACATTTAATAATTCATACCCAACTGCTGCCAAACAACTGCAAAACGAAATGGCATTGCTGTTCACCGGTCCTCCTATTCCTTTTGAAGAACCATTCCTGGTTCTTGGTGGTTTAATTATTAATGACAGCAACGGAAATGGGCAGATAGATTATGCAGAAGATATAGGCTTGGGAGTAATGCTGAATAACCTGGGAGAAAACCCGGCAACTGGTGTTTCTGCCATTATTTCTACGACCGATCCTTATATCACACTGACCCAGGATACTGCCAGTTACAATACAATAGCAGGTGGTGGTTCCGGTACAAATATCACAGATTTTGAATTAACGATCGCTGAAGACTGTCCTGATGGACATATTGCGTTCTTTGAAATAGCAGTAACAAGTAATGAAGATAACTGGGATCTGAATTTTACTCTTCTTCTGAATGCACCGGAAATTGGCTTTGTCTCGGTATTTGTGGATGATGGACAAAACAATATTCTCGATCCGGGTGAAACCGCTGACCTCCTGGTTTCTTTTGAAAATGCGGGTGGTAGTGCCGGCTATAACATTGAATCTTTGATATCTTCATCTGATCCGTATACTACTTTAAATTCTGTTAATTATAGCTTTGGAACATTCTCTTCAGGAGCAATAACAACCGCTATTTATAATGTAACTGCGTCTGCTTCAGCTCCAGTGGGACATATCGTATTAATAGAATGGGAAATAACAGGTGATTTCAGTTATACAAATAATGGAGAATTTGGAATTGCCATTTCCCAGATTCCGGTTATGGTCGAAGAACATTTTAATACTTTCCCACCAACCGGCTGGATAACTACCGGCGGTATGAACTGGGGAGGTTGCAGTTCTAATTATGCAGGTGGAACTGCTCCGGAAGCCCGGTTCTACTGGATCCCTTCAACTACAGCAGTTCAAAGAATGATCACAATGCCAATTAATACAATAGGATCCAGTACTCTAGATCTGGAATTCAAACATTATATAAGTAATTTCAGTGGAGGCTATGACATTCGATTGGAAACAACCAGTGACGGTAATACCTGGAATACGGTTCAAAGCTGGCCTGCAGCAAATTTACCTGCAACAACCGAAAATATCATCATAGATAATGATGATGTTGGTTCAACTACTTTTCAACTTGCCTGGGTTTTTGACGGTAATTCATATAACATCAACTACTGGCATGTGGATGATGTTTATATCGAAAGCGGCACTCCCCAGAATATGGGATATCTTGATGGCGAAGTTACATTATCCGGCGGTACAGGCAATATTCAGGAAGTAGAAATCGTAGCCGGGAGTTTCATGACCCACCCTGATGAAAATGGCGATTATTTAATACCACTTGTTCCGGGAACTTATGATATTACAGCCAGCCTGGCAGGATATGAAACTATTACTGAAAATGATGTTTCCATTATTGCGAATCAAACAACAACAGTTGATTTTGAATTAACCTACCTGGAGATACCTGTAAATTTATCTGCTACTGCAGTAAGTAATGATGTTACTCTTGAATGGGAAATGCCGGAGGATAATAACAGACAGATTCTTGAACCTCGCAGAGTTGCTTTAAATACCAACACAGTAAGACAACAAAGCCCGGAAAGAAACGAAAATATTGATTCTGTAACTCGTTCGCTCACCGGATTCAAAATATATCGTAACGGATCTGAAATTGCTGAGATTACAGACCCTGGTACTATGACCTACTTCGATGAATTCTTGAATGCAGGAGATCATTCTTATTATGTAACCGCAGTCTACGATGGTACGAACGAATCTCTTCCTTCCAATACTGAAGAGATCACGATAATTCTTGTTCCACCTACTCAACTTGCCGCATCATCACAACCACCGGATATCGTATTGGATTGGATTGCTCCAGAAGAGGGAAGAAGCCTAACCGGATATAAGGTTTATCGTGACGGAGTGGAAATTGCAGAAGTTATAGATGTAACCTATACTGACGAGAATGTTCCTAATGGTTACTATACTTATTATGTTACTGCTGTATATGGTAGTTATGAATCTGAACCTTCAAATGAGGCAACCCTGGAACATACAGAAGTGGATTTGAATATCGTTCCGCTTACTACTTGTTTGAAGTGTAATCATCCTAACCCGTTCAACCCGGAAACCAGGATAAGCTTTGCTTTGAGTTCCGCTTCAAGAACTGTTATTCATATCTATAACATTAAGGGTGAAAAAATTCGAACCTTGGTGAATGAACAACTTGATGCGGGTCACCATTCTGTTATCTGGAGTGGTAAAGATGATAATGGTAGAAGCGTTGCCAGTGGAATTTATTTCTATAAATTCAAAACAGATAACTTCAGCAAAACTAAAAAAATGCTTCTGCTGAAATAAATAAAATCAAATATTGAGCGGGTATGTACCCGTTCTTTTTTTATATTAATAATCAATTTGACAAATTACAACTATTAAAATTTTAAGTGTTTCCTGAATAATATTATGGAATAGATATTGCATTCATTATCTATAATAATTATAAATATATGGAGTAATGTAATGAAAAAGATTTTATTGTTTTTTGTGTTTCTCATAATTACTGTTTTTCTTTTTTCAGATCGAGTTGATATTTCTAAAAATTCAAATAGAGAACTCTTCGATCATATCTCTTACGGAATTGGCAGTACACAAGTTAATTTTGCGCTTGATGGCTATGAAATTGAAACCTTAGAGGTAGAAAGTGTTGAATATAAAAAGATCTCGTATTGGAATGAAGGTGAATTCATAGAGATCGGTAAACCAGCCCTGCCGCGATTTTCCAGATTAATCGCTATTCCTGATGCCGGAAGCGTTGAATTCGACATCATCTATGCTGAGGAAGAGATCATCAGCAATGTGAATATCTTTCCCTGCCAGAACCTGCAAAGCGAAAGCCAGCCGTCAGATAATGAGTTTGTGATAGATGTAGTTTTTTATGCTAATGGAGACGTTTTTCCGGGAAAGATAGTGGAGATAGGTGAACCTGCCATCATGCGCGATTTCCGAATCGTAAATGTAACCATAAATCCATTTCAATATAATCCTCGAACCAAAGAACTCCGAATTGTAACAAATGTAGACATTGTAGTTAACACAAGCGGTACAAACGGAGAGAACATCAAACAGACCGATAGAAAGTTATCCAGGTTTTTCGAGCCGATGTATCGATCGACCATTCTTAATTATGAATCTTTGAACACACGTGAAGATGGTTTTCAGCAGCCCTGTTATCTGTTTATTCATCCGAATGATGCAACAATAGCAACAACTCTTTCCGATCTGGTAGACTGGAAACATCAGAAAGGTTTCGAGGTTCATACAGCCAATACATCACAAACAGGAACAACCAATACCTCCATAAAAGCTTATATTCAAGATGCTTATGATACCTGGGAAAATCCGCCGGAATTTGTATGTTTAGTAGGTGATGTGGGTGGTTCTTTTAGTATTCCAACTTTCTTCGAAACCTATTCATATTACAATGGAGAGGGTGATCATCCTTATGCAAAATTGGAAGGTAATGATGTTTTAGAAGATATATTTATCGGGCGTATCTCAATCTCTTCGTACACAAATCTGCAGACTTATGTGGCAAAAGTACTGTTTTATGAGAAAGAACCATATATGGGAGAGACGGACTGGTATGATAATTCTGTGATGGTGGGAGATCCTACATACTCAGGACCATCTACTTATTTTACCAAACAATCTATAGTTGAAATGATGGACGAATATGCTCCCAATATTACCGCCACAGAAGTGTATACAGGAGGTTATTCCAGTGCGATGGTAAGTAATTTGAATTCAGGGGTGAGTTATTTTAATTACCGTGGATGGCTCAACATGAGCGGCTTTGGGAATAGCCAGATTTATAGTTTAAATAACGGATTAAAACTTCCATTTGCAGTATTTTTGACTTGTGGAACAGGAAGTTTCGCCTACGGAGAAAG
>JAUXIJ010000001.1 GCA_030621085.1 Candidatus Cloacimonadota bacterium
AAGGTTGGGGATAACTTCTATAACTTTGAATTAATTGTCCAACAGAACAAGGATTGAAACAGAAAAGATGTTCCCGTAATTATTTTAAGATTTAACTTTGAATTAATTGTCCAACAGAACAAGGATTGAAACACTCCAAAAACCTTTTCACCTTTCACATTCCTTTCTCTTTGAATTAATTGTCCAACAGAACAAGGATTGAAACTCAGTCTTTCAGGTGTAACCGGTAAATTCGGTTATTCTTTGAATTAATTGTCCAACAGAACAAGGATTGAAACTTACTATGGAAACCACTGTGCAACTTACAGGGTGGGCTTTGAATTAATTGTCCAACAGAACAAGGATTGAAACCATGCAGACCGGCAATGAAACACTGAGGAAAAATTCTTTGAATTAATTGTCCAACAGAACAAGGATTGAAACAAGGAAATCAAGCTCGTGATCGAACTGCGTTCTTATCACAAATGCAATAATAAAACCAGCCAAAGGCTGATATAATTTTCAATTCCTTAATTTTGAATTTTCAATTAGAAATGGTACCCCCGGCGCGATTCGAACGCACGGCCTTTTCCTTAGGAGGGAACTGCTCTATCCGGCTGAGCTACGGGGGCACTCTATAATCCTGTTAAATATGAAAATTTTTCTGCACTTTTAGTGTCAAGAAAATGATATAATTTGACAAAAATTCAGCTAAATATAAGAAACTTATCGTAGAAAAATGGAGTTAAGATATGTTGAATTTAATAGAGATCAGAAAAGACCTGCACAGGATTCCGGAATTAGCTTTTAAAGAAATTAAAACAAAAGATTATATCCTGAATATTCTAAAGGAATTCAGAGGAATCAAGATACACACTTTCGATTTTCCCGGTATTTTAGTGGAATATTCTCATGGAAAAGGCGATTATACTTTATTCCGGGCAGATATGGATGCCCTTCCGATAAAAGAAGAAACCGGTTGTAATTTTGCATCGGAACACCCAGGAAAAATGCATGCCTGCGGACACGACATGCACATGACCATCCTCCTCGGATTGATCGAAAAAGTGATCAGTTCGAAAATCGAACAGAACATTCTTTTTCTTTTCCAACCAGCCGAGGAAGGAAAAGGAGGAGCCAAACGCATTCTGGATACAGGTACCCTGGATAAATTTCCAATAAAAGAAACTTACGCTTTGCATGTGAAAGGAGATATTCCAGTGGGAACAGTATCGACCAAACCCGGAATCTTTTTTGCCAATACAGAAGAAGTCGATGTACTATTTAAAGGAATTGGTGCTCACGTGGCTCTTGCAGAAAAAGGGATAGATGCACTGGATGCAGGCTTTGAGTTTTACCGACTGGTTAATGAAAAAGTAAAAGAGAAATTTAATAATTCAAAAGAGATTCTATGCAAATTCGGGAAAATGAACGCAGGAAATGTGCGTAATGCAATTGCTGCAGACTGCAGATTTGAGGGAACAATTCGAGCATTTTTAACAGAAGATCATAATTCATTGAAAGAAATTGTAAAAAATTCTGTAAAAGAAATTTCCAGAAAATTTAATATAAATGGTAAATGTGAATATTCCAATCATTACAAAGCACTTATAAATGATAAAAAACTCTATAAAAAATTTGTAAATAAAATCAGTGATTCTAAGTACACATTCCGGGAAGCCGATAAATTATTAGGTGGAGAGGATTTTGGCTTTTTCGCAGAAAAATATACCGGTCTTTTCTTCTGGCTGGGAGCAAATCAGGGTGAAGAACAGGATCTGCATTCCTCTAAATTTTTACCGGATGAAAGAGCTATTGCCAATGGAATTGAAATATTTTGGAGTTTAATAAAATAGTAAAAAATCTCGCTAACAAATAAAACAGTCACATATTTTTGTCTATAGATCATCATCAAGTTTAATATCGTCCAGGTCATCCTCTTCATCATCGCGCATCCAGTCGGGGCAGAAAGCTATATTTTCGGTTTTATCCCAGCCATCCACATTCTTCAGTCCAAACTTTTCCAGAATATCTGCTTCCCAAAGCGAGTAGCGCACCTTGTCGTCTGCCACTTCATACACTAAAACAGGTTTATGATATTTTCTTAAACTGAAATCACTATCGCTCAGTTCAAAAAATTCTTTGATTCTCTTCATATCTCTTTCGGCAATCATAATTTTCGACCTCCGGAATTTTAATCAGAAATCATTGACCTTTTTCTTTATCTCAATTTCCTCGTTCACAAATGCAGGGCAGGAAAGAAATGTCAAATAAAATAGGAAAAATTTTAAGAAGCGTTCCGGGGATATTGTGTTTATTGTTGTTATCATCAAAAGCTTTGGGATTTGAACCGGATTTCGAAGATTTTTCCTCTGGCTATCAATTTGAACTCTATCATTCTTGGTTGGAAAAAGGTGGTTTCAAGATAGATTTCTCTGCTGGATTCACATCTGATAAAGTGGTGAAAACTTTCCAGGATACAGATGGGAAAGAAGTGATAATAGAATATTACTGGCAGGATTGGATAATATATGATCAGCGGGAAGTACTCCCCTTTGCTTTTTATGTGGATGAATCAGTAAATATCAATCCCTATCTCACTTATCTGGAGTCATTTATATATCGGTTAAATGCTGCAGAAAAAGAATATTTGTTTGATTTTGTTGATTCGAAAAGTATTGAGATTCGCTATTCAGATAAATCGGGCATAGATGCACTCTCACAACTCTGGAACGATTTTTCTTCCAAACGGGTCAAAGTGGAACCGATTGAAATTTTTTCGGAAAACGATAAACTCGGGTTCAAGATCAGATCGCAGAGTGCAGGTGAATTAAATATTCTATTCCCTGAAACTTCAGAATTAATAACCATGCTGGATAAGATAAAACTTAAAGAATTGGAAAAATCTAAGCCGCCGTCTTATTATAAACCACTCGAACCTGTTGTAAAAGAAGAGATACTTCCCACGCTGAAAGATCTGTCTCTTTCTGAGTACATCAAAAACTATATCCAAACACCACCAATTCGTGAACTGCTACACAACAAGATCGGTAACGTACAGGAATTCTTAATATCTGAATTTCCACATCATCAAATAGATAACCAGGAAGAAAATTATTCGTTGAAGATAAAACCTTATGATCATAATTTCTACGGTGATTTGAGCCTGAGGGTTGAAAAAAATATAGATGGAATTAATATATTATCGTTGAACAATTTCCGATTTTCAGAAAAGGAGATCATATTTGAAAATGGGGAACATATAATTTGTTCCCGTCTTACAGAACATGAATTCGAACAGATCACACCGTTCATTCCGCAGCTTCTCTATGAGCACCGAGCCCTGGGTTCCAGACTGCTGAACTTCCTGCTGATACATGACGACATACCTACTACTTTAGTGGTTTACAGTGATGAACGTGAATTGTATGAGATCGATTCCTACGCCGATCTATTGCTGCTTTTGAATGAATACTGGCATGACAGGATTTTATATTTCAGCCTTAAAGAAGTAAATAAAATTGACGGCTGTATCGAATTCAAAGGATTCCTGATAGCAGATACTCCCGAAGAAGAAAGCTGCGATATGGCTGAGATTCTGTTTCAGCTCGATAAAGATTTCAAAATAGACCTGATAATGATGATACTGCATCTGGAAAATAAATCGTAATGGAGATGAAATGAAGATATTTGAAACTCATGCCCATCTGGATTTTTCTCAATACAATAAAGATAGAGAACAGATTTTACAAAACTGTTTTAAAAATGGAATAGAGTACATCATCAATGTGGGAGTAGAGCAGAAAACCTGTCGCCAGAGTATTGCGCTGGCAGAAAAATATGAACAGATATTTGCAGCCGTAGGATTTCATCCGCATGATGCTAAAAAATACGATAGAAATTTCCTGCGGAAAATTGCCCGACATCCCAAAGTAGTTGCTATTGGAGAGATCGGGCTCGATTTTTATCGGGATCTTTCTCCGCGCGATATCCAGAGAAGTGTATTCGAGGAACAGATCAAAATTGCCCTGGAACTGGAATTACCAATTATTGTTCACGACAGAGAAGCTCACGATGATTGTTTTGAAATTCTATCCAGGCATAATCCGCAGAAGGTGGTGTTTCATTGCTTTTCGGGAGATGAGATATTTGCGGAAAAGATCATAGAAAAAGGCTGGTTTATTTCTTTTACCGGTTCCATAACATATAAAAATAGTGTTCTGGAAAACGTGATCCGCCTGGTTCCACCAGACAGGTTCTTTATCGAAACAGATTCTCCTTATTTAACTCCTGTTCCCATGCGTGGAAAGCGGAACTTTCCATTATTTCTTCGTTATGTAATTGAGAAGATAGCTGATATTCGCGGTATCTCTCCCAAACATGTAGCAGAGATAACCTATCTCAATGCCTGCAATTTCTTTCTGGTAGAAAAGAAAAGTGTTTTTAAAGAGCAGTTCTTAAAAAAAGCTTGAAAGAAAAAGTCGGGTAAATAATTTTGCATCAAATTTTTTAAATTGGAGGGAAGAATGGCTGTTATCATTAACAAAGAAACCTGCACCGGATGCGGTGCCTGTATCGAAACATGTCCGGTAGAAGCTCTTGAAATGGTTGATGAAAAAGCAGTTTGCGATGCAGAAAAGTGCGTTGATTGTGGCGTTTGCATTGAAGCCTGCCCCGTTGAATCAATTAGTTTATAAAAAAACTTAGTCTATTTTTAGAAATTAAAAGCCGACGCATGTCGGCTTTTATTATTAATAATATAATTAATCTTTTATTGACAAAATATATGACGAAAGAAAATTTTCGACAGTTTTACATGTTAAATTTATTTTTTATTTTTACCTTTATGACTATAATCTACGATTATGTCTGAAAATGGAGAAGAGTTTATGAAAAATTGCAACATGGTGATTGATATAGGCAACACCCATATTGTAATGGGTTTCTACTCCGGGGGAACAATAGTGTGTTCCTGGAGATTAAGTACCGACAAATCCAGGACAGAAGACGAATATTACACCATTATTAAAAGTCTTGCAGTAGAGAATGAAATCGATTTTAATAGAATAAATAAAGCTGTGATCTCATCAGTTGTTCCGGAATTAACACGTCTGTTTTCTCACCTGAACCAAAAATATATAAAATGCCCATTGCAGGTGGTTGATGCTTATACTGATCTGGGACTGAAATATCCTGTAAAGGATCCCGGATTTATAGGCTCGGATCTTGTAGTAAATGCTTTTTCTGCCTTAAAAAAATACAAAACAAACTGCATTATCTGCGATTTTGGAACAGCCACCACCATTCAGCTTGTGAGTGCGGACGGCACTTTTTATGGAACTATCATTTCTCCTGGTGTAATAACTTCAGCTAAAAACCTGTTTGATTCTGCAGCATTACTCTCTAATATTCAGTTGCAAACTCCTGAGACTTTACTGGGAACCAACACAAAAGATGCTCTTCTGTCCGGTATTATAACTGGAAATGCAATCATGCTGGATGGATTTGTACAGGCATTGAAAAAGAAATATGAAAAACTGGGAAACATTAAAACTATTGCCACAGGAGGTATTGCCGAGTTGATCTGCAGAAATTCAAAGGAAATTGATGTGATTGATAAAATGCTGACCCTGGATGGCTTAAAAATGATCTGTCAGCAATAATTTGGGCAAATGAATAGAAAATCATTCCTTCTGATATTAGCGCTATTTAGCTTTGGAAGCGTTGCTGCAAACGTGTTCCTGTCAGCTAACAGCTTGAGTGGATATGCTAATGTGGAAGGAAACGAGATCGATTTTTATAGGCTTCACGAAGGATATTCTATCACCAGCGCTCCCAGGAATTTTTTCAGTGGAATTCAAATCACCACAGAAAAAGAGATTGATTTTGAAGAAAAAAATGTTAAACTTCAAGTCAAATATAACCAAATAGAATTATGTCCTCCTGTCTACATTTCGCTGGATAGTTATATGCAAAACAATTTTATAAAATTATATCGTGATATATTAAAAGCAAACAGCAGGGAATTGCTCAGTACTACAGACAGATCGGAGAGTGCGGGACTTATCCCGGAGATCATTATAGATCTTCCTAAAATCGCTCTTCCTAAAGCTGTTCGCAGATTCATGGGAAATAAAGCCGGACGTCTTAGCTTGGATGGAAACCAGAAACTAACGTTTGCCGGCAGCAGTTCTTCCCGCTATGATCCCGGCACTGAAAAGAAAAGAAGAAATAATTTCGATCTGGAGATAAGACAGGATCTGAACCTTCGCCTGAGAGGAACTATCGGCGAAAAAATTCATGTTAACATCAATCATCAATCCAGTTCCGAAAGTGATGTAATTGCCGTGCCAACTGATATCAACATTAACTATGAAGGTGTAGAAGACGAAGTTGTAAAACGTGTTGATGCCGGAAATATCTCTCTGGCTTTAACCGGCTCCAAGCTTTTCAGTTACAGTACTTCTTCAGAAGGGTTGTTTGGTATAAAAACGGAATTGGAAGCAGGTAACCTGGAAATTACAACCATCCTGGGAAAAGATGAAGCCAAAAAAAGTACTCAGACTTGGCAAGGAGATTCTCAGGCAGATTCTACTGTGATACAAAGCCGTAACTATGTAAAGCGGACGCATTTTTTCATCGATCAACCATCTTCATTATATCAATTGTATAATGAAAGCAATGGTATAGAAGGTGATCATTATCCCATGGGTTGGAAAGACAATGCTATTGTGCTAGAAAATGGTAAATGGATATTAACTCCAGCAGGAGCTTCTGCTTTACCGAATCCTGAAAAAAAAATTACAGTTTATGTGGATGATGGTTATGCTAATAATAACCAGACAACTATTGAGGGAAGGGAAATAGGTTACGATGAAGATTATAATTTTGATGTTCTGATAGAAGGTTCTGATTATGTTGTTGATTATGAGGGTGGAATTATAACACTGACCCTGCCCAATACGATAAGTAAACTCTATACAGTGGGTATAACCTACACCAGAGATGATGGTATAATTGTGGGTGACGACTCATCTGTACCGGTGCAAGTGAAACTACTGAAAAAAAAGAACCAGGATTTCACAAACGACCCTGAATATTGGAACCTGAGTGTTCGTAATATCTACAGCCTGGGTATGCAGAATATCCGTAATGATGGCTTTAACCTTAATATCTATTCACTTACTGCCAGTACTGAACCAAATTTCAACATTCCATCTGCACTTGTACCAACAGGTATTGAGCAAACCAGTTTAACATATAATGATTACTTAAGGTTGGATACGAACGGAGACGGTGTGATAAATGGAGATGATGCACCAATACACCTGGATTCCGGTCATATTATATTCCCATTTATCAAACCTTTTTATGCTCTTGAGGACAGCTTGATATATGAGGATGAGGAAGCATATTATACAGAATTTAATAATTATATCTCTGTTAAAGGTCAAATTGGACGTGACCAAGTTTCTCTGGGACGAATGAATATTCTACCGGGAAGTGTAATTATTAGAATTGGTCCAAATAAATCCAAGCTGACGGAAGGTATTGATTATCTTGTAGATTACGATTTTGGTATGATCACTTTTCTAGCTCCGGAGGCCAAAAACCCAGACATAGATATTTATATTGATTACCAGTTTAAACCATTATTTTCGGTAGAAAGCAAGACGATCATGGGTATTCGTGCCGATATGCGATTTAATCAGAATCTGAAGATAGGTGGATCTTTCATTTACCAGTCTGAAAAAGTAAAGGAAGACCGACCAAAGATCGGTAATGAGAACCGCAGTATCATCTTGGCTGATATTGATGGTGAACTGGAATATGAACTGCCTTTTATTACAAAGATAGTCGATTGGCTTCCACTAATAAAAACAGATAGTAAATCGACTGTTAATATTTCTGGAGAAGTAGCTATGAGTCTTCCCAGAATTTACGGCAGTTCCAAGCAACACGACAGAAAAGAAGCCTATCTTGATGATATGGAATCTATTCTGGATACCTATCCCCTGGGAGTAACCAGGGTAACCTGGGATCCTGCCAGCCGTCCGGCAGAATTCCCGGATGGAAATTATATCGATTTTGGAAAAGCCGCAATGAATTTCTATAATCCACAGGACATATATGCTAGGGATGTATACGATCCGGGATCTCTTACTGAAAAGGAAGAGAGAGAAAAAGTTTCCGTTCTTGCCTGTAAGATCAAGCCACTGGAACTTGGAATTCCCGGTGTAGAGATGAAACACTGGACAGGTGTTATGAAATATGTCGGGAATGAAATCGATTTTTCTAAAAAGCGCTATATTGAGATATTGGCAAAAGTGGATACCCTGAATAATAATCAAATTTCAAAACCGGTTATTATGCATATCGATATTGGCGAGGTAAGCGAAGATTTTTACCGTCCTGGAGAGAGTGATAAACCTGACAAAGAAGATGGTTTGCTGGTAAATGGAACACTTCAGAATGTAGACGGTATCCTGGATGCCGGCGAGGATATCGGACTGGATAGAATAGCAGATGGCGAATCCGGAGATGATCCTGATGATAATTACGATAATGATGAGGTTACAATTAATGGTGAGGTAGAATATCCAAATATCAATGGGACAGAAGGAAACGACAAACTTGATACCGAAGACCTCGATAATAGCGGTGGTTTGAATACTGCTGATATTTATTTTGAGTATTCTGTCTGCCTTAATGACGGCGTGGAATTTTTGGAAAGTGAATATAAGGGTTGGAGATTATACCGCATCCCATTGCATGATCCCGAGAATTATCGGATAATATCCAATGAACCTGGGAAAGTTCCCAATATAAAGAAGATAAGTTATGCCCGTTTCTGGTTTGAAGTGGAAGACAGTACAAGAGTGAAAATAGTATCAATCGGTATGGTGGGCAATAAATGGGAAGAGGATTTCATCAGAGATGAGAACGATAATATCAGCGTTTCTGAAGAGGAAACCATGCTTGTTGGCATAATCGACAATCAGAAAGATATACACTATACTCCAGCACCTCATACAGTTATCGAAGAGAGGGGAGAAGAGACTCTTGAACAGTCTCTGATCATTGATTATACCAATCTTGGCAGTGGGCATCACGCTCTGGCAACCCAGCAGTTCAGAGAACCTTACAATCTTTTAACTTATAATAAGATCAGATTCTGGGTATATGCAGAAGCTTTGGAGTTTGCTCCTATCGGAGAAAAACCTGATTCTTTAATAATAAGATTGGGAGCTGATTCACTGAATTATTATGAAATAAGACATGAGCTTGAGCTAATGGAATATTATCCTGAAATGGATAGAGATGGCTGGCACCAGTTTGAAATACCTTATTCCTATATAACTCACCTGAAATCACTTTCAGTAAAAGATGATGTTTCTTATACAAAAGATGGCTACAGATTAAGCATGATCGGTGAACCAAATCTAATCAATATCAGGCAGATATCACTTGGCATGATCGCCACAGAAGAGTTCAGTGGAAGGCTGTATTTTGATGACATCAGAGTAGCAGATCCCTACGAGGATATTGGCTTTGCATCCAGAGCAACCTTCTTTACAAAATTTGCAGATTTTTCCGATCTTACTATTTACCTCGACTGGAAGACAGATAATTTCCAGTCGTCAGCTATCCGCAGTGGTTCTTACAATACAAGTGCTCTTGTTGAAAGAACCCAAATGAACATATCTAATAAGTATTCTCTGCACAAGTTCTTTCCTGCTGAATGGGGATTGAGAATACCGGTGAACTTATCCAGGAACCAATCCCTAGGTATCCCGCGGTTTCAATCCACTTCCGATATTCTAAGAGAAGATCTGAGTGAGGAGGATAAAAAACGTGAAGTTAATAGATCATTGACCTACAATGCCAATATTAATATCAGCCAGGATAAAACTCCCAAAAGTAAGATACTTGCCTATACTATTAAAAATACAACCCTTTATTCCAGCATAGAAAAAAAGAAAACCCTCTCAGCCACCAGTGCCGATACATCCCTTACCTGGAACTTGAGACACACCTACAAGCTTACCTTCAATAAAGATGATGTTGATATCGGTTTAGGAGGTAATTATAAATTCTTCTTTTTCCCGCAGTCTTTCAATAATAGCATTACCTATACGGATGCTGACCCCAAACGCTGGTATTGGGAATCTTATACAGATTCCATTCCGCACTGGGTTGTGCGAAGCAATACCACACGAACCCGAACACTCGACACAGCTACAAATATAAAATATGATATTTTCAGTGATATTTCTTCTTCATACAACCTGACCACAAAACGGGATCTGATGTTGAGAAATTACTGGAAGAAATATAATATTGGAGAAGAAAAAAAACGTATTCAGGATATCGGATTGGAATACAATCCGAAATATCTGGATAATATTTTTGGGTTCGATGTAGATACAAGTGTGAATTATAATGAAGACCATATTAAAATTGGAACGCAGGATACATTGTATTACAAAGGAAATGTTACACGAAAGATAGGTGGCAGCTTTACCTTGAAAAACCATGACCTTTTACATAGTCTGGCAACCTGGCTAGATAAAAAACTAAGTTTGGAACCACCTAGTACTCAGGAGTTGGAGATGGAAGAAGAAGAGCGGGAAAAATTTGAACAAACTCGTAAAAACATGCTTGAAGATCAAAAGTTTGACGAAGAAGAATTAGGAAGAGAACAGATTGAAGATGAAACAGATTTAGGAGATGATTCTCAGGAAGAATCCCGTGATGAGACCACTCTGAAACCAGCCGAAGGACAAGAACCCGAAACTGTAAAAAAAGAAGATGATATAATTCCCGGAAAAGACAAGGAAGAGATCGAAGCTCTTAAAAGAAAAAAGAACATACTGGCTTCAATTGCAGGTTATATTAGCAGGATAGAAAATATTACCGTAAATTACGATAATACTTATAAAACTACTTATGATGACAGAAAAGAACGACCTGATTTTCTATATCAACTCGGGCTGCCGCATATTCTGAATGAGACCGGTGATAACAAAGAAATACTATCCAAAAATATTAACGAAAAAATATCTACTTCTGTGGGATTTCCTATTTTGAACAACTTGAGCACGAATTATGGATATTCCATGGAAATAAAGCGTAGCTTTGGTAACTACAGCAATATGTCTGTTACTACAACTTTTCCCAATATAAGTGTGGTTTTAAGTGAGTTTGAAAAACTGATTAAAAGTGAAAAAATTCTTACAAGTTCCCGTCTGACCAGCAGCTATGTCTATTCTATTATTGAAGATGGAGACCTGGATTTTACCAGTCCGGATAGAGAGACTATCAGGACAAACTTTAATCCGCTGCTTTCCTGGCATGGTAATTGGGTTCATAATATTACCAGCAGTTTGAGTGCTAATTATTCCGATTCAAAAACAATAACCCATTATACCAGTTCAGAGAACCGATCAATAACACAATCGCTGGCTGCACATCTCGAATGGTCTTTTGCGGCAGCTAAAGGATTAAAGATACTTTTCTTTAAAAGAACAAAGCTGAAAAATGAACTTACCACACAACTCAATTTTAACCTGGAAAAAACACTCGCTACTATAAAGGGTCGTGAAACATCTGAGGAAACCACTAATAAGATCAAATATACTATTAGCCCGGGTGCTTCGTATAAATTCAGTAAAAATATTTATGGCGGCTTGACCAGTAATTACGAATGGATTAATGATCGTAAACGTGAGCAGGAAACAAACACTTTCAGCCTGAGTATCTGGGTCGAAATAATGTTCTAAAAAATTATTAATTCTTAATAAATTATATAACATTCTTTTCATATACTTAATACTAAATAGCTATTTTACTTGACATTGTTAGAAATCAAAATAAATTCCGAAAACAATTAAGGAGTTTTTATGGTGAGTAGTGCGCAGAAATTCAGGTTAGGAATTTTTATTGTTGTGTTTTCTGTTCTGATGATAATCTTTCTGGTTCTGGTGGCAGGCAGCAAGATCATGGAAAAACGTGATGTTTACTATATTCGTTATGAAAATACTTCAGTTTCCGGTTTGCAGATAGGTGGTCCGGTAAAGTATCGCGGTATTGGCATCGGACGGGTAGACGATATTACAATTGATACTGAAGATGTAACCAGTATTATTGTAAAGGTAAGTGTAAAATCAGAAACTCCCATCAAAGAGGATATGCGAGCTTCCCTGATTCCCATTGGTATTACCGGTCTGCTGCAGGTGGAAATAACCGGTGGCAGTACGGAAGCGTCTTTTATGAAAACAAAATCTTTTATCCCGGCTGGTGTTTCCACTTTCGAAAGCATTTCGGGGAAAGCAGAAATTATAACAAAAAAAATGGAAATTCTTCTACACAATATAGGAGAGATAACAAATAAAGAAAACCAACGGAAGCTGAATAACATTCTCTCAAATGTAGATTCTATTATAAGTAAAAATCAACAACCAGTATCAGATATTGTTTCTAATCTGGATAGGGTTACTGTAGAATTGGATGAGATTACCAAAGAATTGAATGCTATTCTGCAAACAGGAAAAATGCAGAAGGCTATTTCCAATGCAGAAAGAATATCCAGTGATATTGCAGAAGCAGATATCAGTACTCTATTGAACGACCTCAATAAAGCAATAAAAAAAATGAATGTAACACTTGCTCATATCGATGCAACTCACTTGGAGAGCAGGCAGGATATTTTAGATACCATCGAAGCTTTGAAGGAGACCATGGAGTATTTAAATGATTTTTCCCGACAGATAAGTGACGATCCGTCGCTTCTTATCAGGACCAGGAAAAAATAATAGGGATGTGTATTATGAGTAAATTTGGAATTCTGTTTTTTGGTATATTATTTATTTTATTATTGGGTTGTTCGGCAGGAGAATTAGTATCTCCTAACTACTATATTCTAGAATATTATCAGCATTCCGAAAAGGAAGAACTGCGTCAGGATACTCCGCTTGACCTTTCGGTTTATGTGTATGACACTAAGATTCCCAAAACCTATAATAAGAACCAGATCGTGATCAGGCATTTCGGTCCCCGTATAACCTATTCGGATTATGATCTCTGGGGTGTTAAACTTTCCAAAACTATTCCCGAACTTATCTCTAAAAGACTGAACAGCTATAATATCTTTAAACGAACTCAAAGAGAAATCCTCACTACTCGGGCCGATTATGAGATCATTACAAATCTTAATAATATTGAACTTTACAGATCGGAAACTGTACAACAGGCTCGTTTGAACATAGATTTTATTTTTAGAAAAAGCGAACAGGCAGATATACTTGTCGAGCATTCCGTAAATATAGAAAAAGTTTTGCTGTCTGATGATGTGGATACTTTTGTACAGACGATAAATAATATGCTTCTAAATGAAACCGATAACTTTATCAGGAAAATAATTATATATTCTGCATTGGATGCTGAGGCTGTTCTTCCCCCCATCATAACAAAAGAAGCAGCAGAACCATTGATATTTGAAATTTCTGAAGAAGAAGAAATAAGTGGTGGAAAAGGATTACTTTTGCTTCCTGCCATAACTCGCACAGATAATGAACCACACTACAAGATAATCGACAAATACGGATATGAACAATCTGGACAAATGGGAACGGCAATTCCTCTTCTGGAAGGGATCTACAGTATTAAATATGGCTCGGGGAAAGCCAATCAACTGATGGAACAGGATAATATCAAGGTAATACCAAGGTATAAAACTATCATCGAACCCGATTGGGGATGCCTGATAGTTGATATTATAGATGAAAAACGAAACTTTGCCAAAGTAAGATATGAAGTGTTCGATCTGGAAGATGGTGAAAGTTTCGGTAGCGAATTTCCGGCTGAAGAAGAGGTGGGAGAGCAGGAAAAGGTATGGGTTTTAAAACCGGGTATTTATAAAGTTACAGTTAATAATGAACCCTTTAATACTTATCGAGATTTCACAACAATTTATGTGGAAAAAGGTAAAGTACAGAAATTAACGATAGTCATGAAAACCGACGAGGAAGATAATCCCACAAATATGGCTGGAGCCGGTGTTTTGGAGGAAAGCTTCTTGGAAGCATCACTGGCAAATCTCAAGTTTTCCAGCGCTATTCACTGCAATGTGAATATTAACAGTAACAACGAAGTAGATAAAGATAATCCGGAAACAACGATCACTATTAACAACCAATTGGAAAACTACCTGATCTACGATAAAGATCCACTTCACTACACCATGAAGAACCTGATAGAAGTAGGTATATCTAAAACCACTGATACCGATTTTCGACTAGCCGTAGATGAATTTGACCTGAAAAATACATTGATTTATTATTTCATCAAAGATGTCGGCTTTTACAGCCGATTCGATATGCATTCCCATTTCTTTCCTGAAAAATCTTACAATTCAGATAAATTCTATTACACAAAGATAAATGAGGATAATATTGCGGCAGATTCTGTTTTTGCAGATGAAATAGAGATAAAATCTTCACTCTTCCCGCTGGTTCTGAAAGAAGGGATCGGTATCAACTACAGAATATTGAATTTCTCCAGAGCTAATCTGAGCTTGAGAGCTGGTTTCGGCATCAGGCAGGACATCAATAATGATTTTTATCAACTTGCAAGTGAAAGTACCTGGTTTGATTCTCAGGAGATTGAGCATAGAACCTATAATGAAATGGAATCTGAAAGTACGACCGGTACAGAAGTCTCCCTGGTAGGGAGTTTTCAGCTTCCCTTTAACCTGACCTATAGTACGAATGCCGACTTTCTGTTTCCCTTCAGCAAAGATGATGATTATTCCATGGAGTGGGAAAATGTAATCAATCTGAAACTATTCAAATATATTTCATTGGATTATAAATTGAAACTTGAGAACAAAATTCAGGAAGATGATGAATATATTGTAGAAAAACATAGTCTTTTCCTGAGAGTAACTTACTTCCTGAGATAAGATGAAATACGAAAATCAGATATTGTTCCTGGATGGGAAATTAACCAAATTCACCGTTCCCGATCTTCTGCATGAGTTGCTTCAGTATAAGGGAAAGAAGATAAATACGATAGATCTTTCAGGAGTAAGTTCCATCGATAGTGCCGGGACGGCATTTCTGGATGAACTTGTATTGAATCTGCAGGATTTCAAACCGCAGCTTGTAAATATGAGCAAGATCGTAGAAAGTGCTGTTTCCACCTTTTCTTCACTGTCCATAAAAAAACCTGTTTCCGGCAGAAAAGAAAATTTCTTTATTTCGATAGGAGAGGGACTATTAAGATGGAGAGATTCAGTCCGGGAGGCAATTTACATGGTCGCAGATATCTTTTATTGGTCTTTTGTGGGCTTGTTCAATAGAAAGAATCAACGCAAAGGTTCGATCATCCAGCAAAGCCTTATCATTGGTGTGGATGCAGGTGGTATAATTGCTCTACTCTCCTTCATACTGGGCTTGATCCTGGCTTTGCAGTCGGCTGCACAATTACGCCAGTTCGGTGCCAATATTTTCGTGGCAGATCTGATAGCCATTTCCATGGTAACAGAGATGGGTCCTATTTTAACGGCGATTATCCTGGCAGGCAGAAGTGGTTCTTCAATTGCTTCCGAAATTGCTACCATGAAGGTTACAGAAGAGATAGATGCTCTTCGAATGATGGCGATAAATCCTATTAGATATGTAGTAGTCCCCAAGTTCCTCGCTATTACTATCTGTATACCGCTGTTGGTCACCTTGTCTACTCTGGTGGGAATTTTTGGTGGTTTGCTTATTGCTATTACTTATCTCGATCTCAGTGCTGTGGTTTTTTTCGATCGTGTATTCGAGGTACTTACGACGAAGGATGTTTTGGTTGGACTTGGAAAAAGTTTTTTCTTTGCCTGGGCGATAGTGATAATTGGCAGCTATTATGGATTTAAAGTGAAAGGTGGTGCCGAAGGTGTAGGAAAAGTTACTACTCAATCGGTGGTTGCTTCCATTTTCTGGGTAATTATCTTGGATGCCATAAGCAGTTTAATTTTTTATTTTAAAGTATGAAAGAACCAATAATTTCAGTCAGAGATCTGGTTTCAAAATTTGGTGAACAAACCATTCTGCACGATGTCTCTCTGGACATCTATCCCCGGGAAATAACTGTTATCCTGGGCAGGAGCGGTTGCGGTAAAACAACACTTGTAAAAAATATCTTACAACTATTTCAACCAAATTCAGGTTCTGTAAAGATTTTTAATAAAGAAGTAACCACAATGGACGAATTGGAATTTAATTCAATGCTTAGCAAGATCGGTATGCTTTTCCAAAATGGAGCTTTACTAAATTCGCTCACTATTTTCGATAATGTTTCCATTCCCCTGGAGCAGCATACGGAGCTTTCGGTAGATATCATTGCCAGAATGATACGTGTGAAACTGAAGCTGGTTGATCTTACCCAGGCTGAAAATATGCTACCGGCAGAGCTTTCAGGAGGGATGAAAAAACGCGCCGCACTGGCCAGGGCAATTGCCCTGGATCCTGTTATCCTGATCTGCGATGAACCTTCGGCCGGACTCGACCCACTGACAAGTGCCTCGCTTGATGAACTTATTCTAAAATTGAAAAATCTACTTAAAATGACCATTGTAATCGTAACACACGAACTGGCCAGTATTCACAGAATTGCCGACAGGATAATTTTCCTAGATGAGGGAAGAGTGCTTTTCTCGGGGACATTACAAGAAGCCAAAAAAACCTCTATCCCCGAAGTAGAAACCTTCTTCCGGGTTGGGAAATTTGGATAATGAAGGAACTAAAACCAAAATTCCTGCTCGATGAGAACTTGAACAGATTAGCCAGGTGGTTGCGCATGCTGGGCTATGATGCAGCCGTCTATGAGAGTGTGAGTATTCACAATAAAGTTCGTCTGGCTAAAAAAGAGAGAAGAATATACCTGACCAGAAGCAAAAAAACAGCAAAATTAAAAGAAGAATTTTCACGGTTTTTGATCAGGGCAGATGATCATCAGCACCAATTGGGAGAATTAAGACAATTCCTAAAGTTTAATGATGATTTTATCTTTACCCGTTGTATTAACTGCAATAGAAAATTAGAGAAAATTTCCAAAGAGAAAATAAAGGAAATTATTCTGCCTAATATTTACAAAACATTCAATGAATTCAACATCTGCCGCAAATGCGGTAAGGTCTATTGGAAGGGTTCACATTATGCTTCAATGAAAAGACAACTCAAGAATATGTTGACAATATAATTTTATAATCAAAAAAGTTATTAATAAAGAGTAATATCTGTTATTAGTACATAAATAATTGAGAATTGTAGGGATATTGGAGGTTGGAAATTGAAAAAAACAGTTATTTTATTTATCGGCATTTTTTTCTTATCCTTCTCATGTTTTGCTCAATCTGAAAACGAGAATGTAACCGATCAAACCGGTGAAGCAGAGGAAATAATCACATTAGAAGCTCCTGCCAATTTTCAAGTTACAGCTCTTGATGATCAATCTGTAACACTTACCTGGAACGACATCTGTAAAATTGAAACAGGTTTTATCATTGAACGAAAAGGCGGTGGTGAAAGCTTTAGCAAAATTGCTTCATTGAATATGAACAGCACCTCTTTCAATGATAAAGGGCTTATCTTTGGTGTGAAATATACATACAGAATCTGCAGTTATGATCATCAGGATAAATCAGATTACTCAAAAAAGGTTTCTGTTAAAACGATCTTTCCTCAGCCCCTGGATCTTGCTGTGGAAATAATTAACGATCAGTCTGTAAAGCTCACCTGGGTGGAAAACTGTACTTTCGAAGATGGATTCATTGTAGAAAGGAAAGAAAAGGGAATTGAATTCCAGAAAATTGGGAAAACAGAAAAAGATGAAATTGAATTTACAGACGAAGGCTTGCTGTATAGAAATAAATATACTTACCGCATTTGTGGTTTTACGGCTTTAAATAAATCGGAATATTCAGAAAAAATAATAGTGGAAACAATCTTTCCCATACCTGCCAATTTTAAAGTGCGTGCTCTCGATGATCAATCTGTGAGAATTTCATGGGAAGATAGATGTGATTTTGAGAAGGGTTTTATCGTCGAAAGAAAAGTTAAAAAAGAAGACTTTTCTAAAATTGCAGAATTAACCGAAAATACTACTTATTACGATGATAAAGGTCTTACGGATGGTAAGGATTATTACTATAGAATTAAAGCATTTTCCCAATTAAATGAATCTGACTACTCCAACGAAATATCCGTTAGCACTTCCTTCCCTGCTCCACAGAATCTTTATGTGGATATTCTGAATGATCATTCCTGCAAACTTTATTGGGAAGATAAAAGTTCCTTCGTGAGCGGATTCATTGTGGAACGAAAGGAAAACGAAGGAAAATTTGAACAGATCGCTGAACTTGGAGGAGTAACTAAAAATTATATTGATAAAACGATGGTTTTGGGAAGTTACTACTCATACAGGATCAAAGCACTTTCCAGAAAAAATACTTCCGACTATTCCAACGAGATCAGTACAAAGACAGATTTTCCGGGTCCGGCAAACCTCTATTCCGAGACAATAAACGATCAATCCCTTCGACTATACTGGGAAGATAATAGCACTTTTGAAGAAGGCTTCAAACTGGAAAGAAAGGATGAAGACAGCGATTATGTAGAAATTGCTCTTCTGGAACCCAATACAACCACTTTCATTGATGAAAACCTAAATTACGGGAAAACCTACATTTACCGCATTGCTGCTTATACCATTACTTCAACTACCGGTTATTCCAATGAACATTCGGCAAAGACCATCTTTCCAAAACCATCTTATCTCTCTGCACAGGTCTTGGATGACCAATCGATAAAGCTTTCCTGGCTGGATAACTGCACCTTCGACGAAGGCTTTAAATTAGAACGTAAAGAAGACAGTGGCGAATTTCATTCCATTGCTTCTCTTGATGCTGAAACCACCTCTTATCTTGATGAAACCCTGCATTACGGAACCAATTATATATATCGGGTTTTTGCAGTAACTGAACTTAATAATTCAGATTATTCAAATATAGTTGAAGTAAAGACCTTCTTTCCCGAACCTACCTATCTCTCTTCGGAAGTTATCGATGACCAGACGATTTCTCTTTACTGGGAAGATAATTGCAATTTCGAGGCAGGATTTCGTTTAGAACGAAAAATGGAAGGTAAAGCATTCTCCGAAATTGCTGTATTTGGAGAAGACTTCACTACCCATATCGATAAAGATCTTAGTTTTGGTAAAACTTATTATTACCGGGTATTAGCATTTACATCTTTTAATGAATCCGATTATTCAAATGTAGAATATGCTTCTACTATCTTTGCCAAACCAACCAATCTTACAGCTAAAATTATCGGAGCCGGAGAGATTGACCTCACTTGGTCTGATAACTGCTATTTTGAAAATGGCTATTCTATAGAGCGCAGTGTAGGTGGTTCGGACTTTAAAGAAATTGGGAGAACTTCTTCAAATATAAATGAATTCAAAGATTTGAATTTAGCTTTCGGTGCCGATTACACCTACTGCGTAAGGGCTTTTACGGAATTAAATTATTCAGATTATTCAAAAACTGTAACCCGTTCTCTCGGTATTTCTGCACCAGCCAATTTAAAAACACATATAATTGGTGATAGACGGGTCAAATTAACTTGGACAGATAATACCAGTATAGAAGATGGCTTCAAAATTGAACGGCGGACAAGCGATCAAGAGTTCGAAATCTATGCCCAAGTTCCTGCTAATGTTAGTTCATATTTGGATACTGATGCAGAGATCCACGTAAATTACTATTACAGGATATTCAGTTATTCCAAAGGGAATAAATCACATTATTCCAACGAAGTACATGCAATTTGCCATTATGGAGAGCTACGGGTACCAGAAGAGTATTCCTCTATACAATCTGCCATAGATGCTTCTACCAGTGGTGATATGGTACTTGTTCAACCCGGTACTTACAAAGAAAATCTGAATTTTAACGGGAAGAACATTACTGTGGGATCTTTGTATTTAACTACAGACAATGCCAGATATATAGATGATACAATTTTGGATGGCAATAAAGCCAATAGTGTTGTCATTTTTGAAAATGAAGAAAAGGAAAACACCCGGCTTATCGGCTTCACAATTATTAACGGAAGCGGTAATGCTTTGCGAGGTGGCGGTATCTTTATTTATAATTCCAACCCCACCTTGAAAAATCTTGTTATCACCGGTAATACTGCTGATGAATTCGGCGGGGGTATTTATCTTTATAATTCAAATCCGGTAATTGAAGATCTAACGATCTCTTCCAATACATCGCTGGGAACGATCTATGGTTACGGCGGAGGAGTCTATCTGAATAATTCAAATCCGCAAATGACCAGGATTACAATTACCAATAATATTTGTACCGAGTTTGGCGGAGGTATATATATTTACAATTCCAACCCGGAACTCAGGAATTGTATAATTGCCTTCAATAAAGTAAAGGGAAATAAACACGGATTTGGCGGTGCTGTATATACTCAATATGCCCGTCCTTTACTGTATAATCTTACGATATACGGAAATGAAGCCCGGCAGGGTGGAGCCATCTTCTGCAACAGCTTTTCCAATCCTAAACTCCTCAACTCGATTTTGTGGCAGAATAAACCGCAGGAGATATGTTTTCATAAATTTGGAGATATTAAAATAACCATAGGCTACACGGATTTGGAAGGAGCAGAGGAAGGAATTTTCACCAACAACAACGGTTCTGTCTTCTTCCAGATGGGATTTGTCAACATTGAACCAATGTTTGAAAATCCTGAGTTGTATAATTTACATTTGAAAGAGGGTTCTGCCTGTATCGACGCTGGCAATCCGGCTGCTGAATATAACGATGTCGATGGTTCTGTTAATGATCTGGGAGCTTATGGCGGTGCCCGGGGAGATTGGAAATAATAATAATATAATAATATAATCAGGAGGATTTAAATGCACAGATATAAGCGGTGTATTTTTGTTTTAGTAGTAATTGGAATTTTCATTTTGGGTTTGAATTCAGAAGCTCAAGCACAGATCTTTCAAAGACAGATCTACACAGGACTACACGGAAGCGGCACAAAACTGATAGGTGGCGAGGAAGATGACAGTACCGTCAGAATGTTGGGGGAATTCAATTTCGGATATTATTTCACCAGAAAGATCGGAATAGAACTTGATGCGGGTTATGGGTTTGTAACGGTTCGAGATAAAGGTCAACTGCTGGAGATAATGAGTCATATTTCTGAAAGACCGGATACACCCTATAAAACAACATTCTTTCCCATTTCGTTAAATTGCCGGTATAATCTTATTCAAGATCAAAATTGGATACCATATCTAATTGGCGGTTTAGGTGCAATGAAATGGGAATGTATTAATACCGATACAGATATTGAGATCGATGCTGGGAATAATTTTATGGGTAATATCGGTGCTGGTATCGAATGGGAAATTTCTCGCACCGTGGGAATGGATTTCGGAGTTCGTTACCAGAGAATATTCAACCAGACACGTGACATGTCCGGAATGTCTGCTTCAGATCTGAACAGACCGGATATCCAGTCAGGGAATCTGTCTGCTGGTTTTGGCATCACTATCCGCTTCGGCGGTTGGCGTGATACCGATGGTGACGGCATTGAAGACAAACTCGATAAGTGTCCCCTAAAACCGGAAGATTTCGACGGATTCGAAGATGAAGATGGCTGTCCTGAATTTGATAATGACGGTGATGCCCTGCCAGACTCTGTTGAGACAAACACGGGTGTATTTGTCAGTGCTGACAGCACCGGTACCGATCCTAATGTGGCCGATACCGATATAGACGGCGTTAACGACTATGACGAGGTTTATACTTATAATACTGATCCGCTGACGGTGGATTCCGATGGCGACAGTCTGAGCGATGGTGATGAGATCAATAATTACAAAACCGATCCGAATGATGTGGATACTGATAATGATGGCTTGAATGATTATGATGAAATTAATGTTCATCACACAGATCCGATCAATCCTGATACAGATGGTGACGGTGTACTGGATGGAGTGGATAAATGTCCAATTGAACCGGAAACCTACAATGGCTTCCAGGATGAAGACGGTTGTCCCGATAAAAAACCGGAAATTATTTTCACGAAAAAAGCTCCCATTATTCTGGATGGAGTGAACTTTAAAGTAGGTAGTGCGGAATTAACATCGGGAGCCAAACTTGTTCTCGATAAAGTGGTTCGCACATTGAAAGATTATACCGAAATGTGCCTTGAGATCAATGGACATACAGATAGTTCAGGTTCCAGATCGTTAAATATGAAACTTTCTCGCAGAAGAGCCGAATCTGTACGAGTTTACCTGATCAATCAGGGCATCGAAGGATTCCGATTAAGAGCTATTGGATTGGGACCGGACCATCCGATTACTTCCAACAAGACAAAGGCAGGAAGGAAGAAAAATCGTCGTATTGAATTCTTTAGAACGAAATAAAGAAGTATCATAAATATGAAACGGATTCGGCAAATACCGAATCCGTTTTATTATATAGGAGGATTTAGTGGAAGATTTTATGAATAAATTAATCGAATGGGGATCTATTTTCGGTATAAAACTGATTGCAGCTATTGCTATTTTGATTATAGGTAATATAATTGCGAAAAATATTCGTAAATTGATTTTAAAATTAATGGATAAAAGGAAAGTAGATAAAGCTATTTCATCTTTTATCTCTTCTCTGGCTTTTAGTGCATTATGGGTGTTTGTAATTCTGGCAGCTCTTTCTCAGCTTGGCATTCAAACCACTTCTTTTATGACAATAATTGGCGCAGCTGGTCTGTCAATCGGTTTGGCTCTACAAGGCTCGCTTTCCAACTTTGCTTCCGGCTTTCTGATAATCCTGTTCAGACCATTTAAAGTGGGAGATTATGTTGAGGCTGGTGGAGTTGCGGGTAGTATTAGTAAGATCAGCATTTTTACAACTGATTTTACAACGCCCGATAACAAGAAAATAATCGTTCCGAATTCCCAGATAATGAATGGAACGATTACAAATTACTCTGCAGAAAAGACCCGTAGAGTAGATTTCACCTTTGGTGTGGGATATGAAATGGACATCAGTAGAGTTAAAGATATCATGAACAATATAATCAAAGGGCATAAACTGATTCTGAAAGATCCGGAACCCTTTGTCAGGCTAGGTAATTTAGGAGATAGTTCCATTGATTTCACAGTGCGCGTTTGGGCGGAAACAGAAGATTATTGGACAGTATATTTTGACCTAGTAGAAAAGGTAAAAGAAGAATTTGATAAAGCAGAAATTAATATTCCATATCCACAAATGGATGTTCATTTGATAAAAGAGTAAAATGGAAAAAAAACAAATTCTAATCGTAATAATCGGTTTGATGATCATGACCGGTTTGGCAGCTCAGAATACAGGATTGGGAATAATAGTAGGTGAGCCGACCGGGATCAGTCTTAAATATTGGACAGGTGAGCTAACTGCTCTTGATGGAGCTATAGCCTGGTCTTTTGGAAAAAAGGATGCACTGCATTTGCACGGTGATATGCTGTTTCATAACCCTGATCTTATAAAAGTTTCACAAGGTTCCTTACCTGTTTATTATGGGATTGGAGCCAGGATAAGATTGGAAGACAAATCAAAGTTGGGAGTTCGTATTCCTGTGGGGATCGCTTATCAATTTGTAAAAGCACCATTTGATATATTTTTGGAGATCGTACCTCTACTTGACCTTGTACCTGCTACAGATTTTGACTTAAACGGTGCTATAGGTGTAAGATACTATTTTTAATTTATTAATAAGGAGAATAAATAAAATAAAAAAGATTACTGTGATTACAATGGGATTGCTGATTCTGCTACTTACTGGATGTGAGACTAAACAAGTTAAACAAATCAAAACTATGATGGAAATTGGTGAATACAACAAGGCAATAGTTATACTAAATATTGAATTGAACGAAGATGTAAAAAATGTTAATTTAAGAGAAATGTTATTGGAATGCTATGAACATCAGAGGTTATGGAATGAAGTTATCGAACAAGTTGATATTCTTAATAAACTTGGTCTTGAAACAGACTATGATTTTCTACTTATGAGAGCTTATGCGCTTAGCAATCAATGTGATAAAGTGGAGAAATTACGAAAAAAATATAATGATTATGCCGATAGCCTCAGGACACAGTATGATAAAATTACAATTGAAAAAATCAAAAAAATGGATGTCCCATCAGATTCACTAAAAGATATATTTAGTTATATAGAGGCTAATCCTGATACATTAGATGAATATGAAAAATATTATTATGAAAGAGAAAAAGAAAGGTTTAATAATAGTTTATTATTAGAAAAAAAGTATAGGTATTATAAAAGTAAAAATTTGAAAAATATCGAAAAAGAAAAATTCCAGTTTTTTAAAGATCATCATCTTGCAGATATTAAATTAGTTGACTTAATGTGTAGAATAAATAGTGCTTATGTATCTCTTTATAAGAACAATATAACGGATATTTTAGAAATAGATAGTACTTACATATATTATATCCGTGAGCCATTGATGAAATATTTGTCCTCAATAGAAAAACCTAATTTTAGTGATGCTAAATATAGATATATATCAAGCAAGTTTTATTATTTCGATCTTTGTAGTTATCATGATACACGAAGTAGGGTTTTTGAAGGTTTGGGAGATATGAAAGCTGCCATAGATGAGAAATTGAGTGAATTCTACTGGCAGGAGTATGCCTATATTGACAATAAAGACAATTTGAGAAATTTTAAAATTACTTGCTACGAGTATTTCATCTTATTAGATAATGCAAATGATGATAGGGGTAAAATATCTTACATTGATAAAATGGTAAAAAACCATCCTGATCTTGCAGACGATATGAACTTAATTGAAAGAAAAAGAGAAATTTTAGAAAAAGAAAAAATGTAAAGAAAACTTTGCACAAAAATTTAATACAGGTATTATAATCGAATAGAAAACATGAAAGCAGTATTGTAAGGAGAATTTAATATGAATATAACAAAAAAATGGAATTACAAACAAAATTTATACTCAAAAACAGAATGGGTCAGATATTATGGAGAATATATTGAAGCAATTGAAATTATTCTGGAACAATCTGTACAAAGTCAAGTAACTGTGCTTGCTTTACCAACTTTGTTTTTAATACGCCACTCTCTTGAACTTGCATTCAAAATGAATATAATTGAATTGGCAGAATTCAGCAAACTTGAGCCAAAAATAGATTTTTCAGGAAAAGAAGCTTATGTTCTACATAAATTACATGACGAATTTGATAAACATGTAAGAGAAATTTTTAGTAACAAGAGTTATATTAAAACAATAATTGATGACTTCAATAGTAGAAATGGAAAACTAAAAAGCTTCCGAGAGATTTTTGATAAACTTGATAATTGGTCTTATAGCTTTAGATATCCTGTAGAAAAAGATGGTTTAACAAAAAGTTTTAAACCAGATGATGAAATAAATATAGCTGAAATAATACCAATTTATTATGAAACACAAGAAATATTGAAATATACTGCAGATGTTTTTCTCGATAATAATAATTTAAGAACAAGTCATAAATCATAGAACTGAAGATAAAAAAAAGGCGATTCGTGAATCAATACTTGGGAAACGGAAAAAAGGGCAGATCAATGTTCTACCCCTATGATAATTTTTTGTTCGTTTTTGTTCGTTGCTAAAATTAGGACTAAGGATAACTTATTTAATCAATTTCTTACACTCTTCATACCGGAAGCAGTAGGTTAAATGATCATTCACCAGTCCAGTTGCCTGCAGATGCGAATAAATTGTGATTGAACCCAGGAACTTGAAACCACGCTTTTTCATATCTTTGCTAATGCGATCTGATAATTCGGTTTTGGCTGGTATCTGGAACACTTCAGTCAATTGATTAACTACCGGTTTGTTATTCACAAATCCCCAAATGTAATTACAGAAACTGCCGAATTCCTTTTGGATTTCCAGAAATATTCTGGCATTATTTATGGAAGCTTCTATCTTGCGGCGATTACGAATGATACCTTCATTATGCATCAGTTCCTCTATTTTTTTCTCATCATATTTTGCCACTTTCTCTACATCGAATCCATCATAGGCTGCCCGGTAATTTTCTCTCTTTTTTAGAATAGTGTACCAGCTTAATCCTGCCTGAGCAGATTCCAGCACCAGGAATTCAAATTGCCTTTTATCATCATAAACAGGAACACCCCACTCTTCATCGTGGTAGCGGATATACAACTCATCGGGTGTTCCCCAGGGACATCGGTTCATAACCTCTCCTTGTTAGTCAAAGTCTAAAGACCAAAAATAAATTTTACGATTCGCAGGTTTCTGGGAAATGTGTAAAGAAAAAAGCCGGTGCAATCTTTATACACCGGCAATTATGTATTCTATATGCTTATTTCATCAATATCATCTTCTTTGTTTTTTCGAAATTGTCAGTTTTCAATTTATAGAAATAGATTCCTGAAGAAACAGATTTACCGTTATTATTTTTTCCATTCCAAATTACTGAATGCTGACCGGCTAAAACCTGATCGCAGACAAGCTGCTTCACTTTCTGACCTTTCAAATTGTAAATCGCAAGTTCGACTTGTTGGTTTTGTTCGATGCTGAAATTGATCGTTGTCGATGGATTGAATGGATTGGGGTAATTACCATATAGTTCTGTTTTTAATGCAACTATTTCTTCCTGAGATGAAACCTGATTTACTGTTATATAATCGGTTTTAACTTCAGTACTTTGATTAATCCCGTCATCGATAGACAATGAAACTGAATATGTTCCAGCTTCTTCGTAAATCCATTGTGGATTCTGTTCGTAAGAATCGATTGTACCATCATTATCAAAATCCCATTGCCAGGAACTCGGATTTCCAATCGAGAGATCTGTGAACTGAACATCTAAAGGTGCTGGTCCACTGGTGGGAGCTGCTTCAAAATCTGCGATAAAAATGTAATATTCATAAGCACCCATATCGATTCTCCCTCCGAAAACTCGTGGATTTCCAGCAAGATCAAATTCAGGTAAATTCAATCCTGTTGTATCGGGAATACCGGCATCAATACAAGGAGAATCTTCCAGCAAAGAATAAGGGTCTTCACCTGTTCCTGCAAATAACGGATCTTCATCGATATTGCCATCACCTGCCCAACCACCTTGTATATCAGAATATGTTGCTGTAACTGAGCCGGAATAAATACAGATCTCTTGTGGTGAATTATTCCAGAGAATGCCATTTATTAAATTAACATTACCATTAACATTAACAAAAACACCACCACCATTAGAATCTGCATGATTATCACTTATTGTACAATTGATAACATCTATGTTAGCATTATATACCCAAAGACCACCTCCATTAAAACCAGAAGTATTTCCATAAATAAGACAATTTTCAACAGTAGTGGTACTTGTTCCTGAACCTGCATAAACACCTAAACCTGCAGATTCTGTTTCTGATGTATTGTTACATATGATATTGTTCAAGAGTAACGGGCTGGAATCTAATTGAATATAAACTCCACCAGCAGAAGAAGAAACTGCCGAATTTTCTCTGATGACATTACTTACTAAGGTTGGAGAACTTTCGCTAATCAGTAACCCGCCACATCCACTATTTGCTGTATTGTTTGAAATAATGTTACCTTCAAGATAAGCGTTGCAATTATCCCAAAGAGTAACTCCGCCAACATCAATAGTAGCAGTATTATAGGAAATTACATTGTTTAGCAAAACCGGTGAACAATCGTAAACAATAACAATTCCACCAGTATAATCAGCACTGTTATTCGTTACAATATTAGAGATTACCTTGGGAGATGAGCTGTCACATAGGATTCCTCCTCCCCAATATCCTGAAGAATATAAAGTTCCTGTTCCTTCTGTAAGAGTAAATCCGGTTATCACAGATGTAGTATCCTCATTAGATGCAAATGTAACTACAGAACCATAATCAGGGTTAATTGGCTGGCTGCCGTTAATTATTGTGTTTGCGATATGAGATTCATCTCCGTTAATTAGGAAATTACTGGCTACAGTAATTGCCTTTTCTATAAAATCGATATTTTCAAAATAAGTTCCATCTGCCACTAATACAGTGTCTGTGTTAGTTGCAGCTTCGATCCCTTGCTGGATCGTAGGCTGGTCACCGGGAACGTTGATGATAGTTGAGTACAAACAAGTTGATACAAAAAATACAAAAATCAAGATAAGCGTTTTCATTTTCTCCTCCTTTTTACTTTGATACCAACTTATAGTAGCAATACAGGTTCCAAATGAAAACAATCTAATATTAAGAACTCTAATTAACTATTTGATAAAAGGTTATGCTTCAATAATGTGTTGATTTCTATCTTCTGTTCCGGTTTGAAATCTGAAAGAATCTTTCAATTTCTGAAAGTTTTATTCAAGTTTTCTGAAGTGGACCTATTTTAAAGAATTTCATGTGAACCAGTTACAATTCAAAAGTGCCTTCGAAAATGCTAAAAAGATCGATGATATAAATTGCCTAAAAATGTATGAATGGATTTCCGATAAAGAAGTAAGCTGGGTAATGGAATATATTGACGGGAAGCCGATCTCATCTCTGAAATTCACTGACAATCATTCTCTCGATCAAATCCTAAGAATAATGATCCAGGTTTGTAACGGATTGATCGCATTACATAGCAGGAACATCATTCATCGCGATCTGAAACCGGAAAATATTCTGATAAGCTCGGAAGGGATTGTAAAGATCACTGATTTTGATTTCATCAAAACCGGGTTTTCGGAAAAGAAGCTGGGTAAGTTTATTGGCACTCCGGAATATTCATCTCCCGAACATTTCATTTCTTCTTATGAAATGGATACGAGAAGCGACCTTTATTCATTGGGAGTTATCCTTTATGAATTACTGACCAGAGAATTACCTTTTGCTGGAAAAAATGCCAAAGAAATTGGAGATTCACATCGTTTAAAGCCATTGGTTCTCCCCACAAAAATAAATCCCGAAATTCCCAAAGGAGTTGAAAAGATAATTATCGGATTATTGGAAAAAGAACCTAAAGACCGCTATCAACATGCCCACACAGTGGCAAAAGATATATTGAAAGAGATAGAAGATAAAAAGGGGATAAAGCTTAAATCTAATGTTTCCTATCTTTTAAAACCGAAATTTGTGAACAGGATAACACCTCTGAAAACTCTCAATGAATTATCTGAAAAATTAAAAAATAAAAATGGGAAAGTTGTATTAATCCTCGGTGAATCCGGTATCGGTAAATCAAAATTAGTCCAGCAGTTTTTTTATCATTTGCAATTACAGGATATTGGATTTTATAAATCGATCTGCAAAACGGTGGAACCTTCTTTTAATCCGTTACATAAGATTTTTAAAAATATTCTTTCTGATAAATCGTTAACCGAAAAGAAGGAATGTTTCGGAGAGTTTGGTTGGGATCTAGTGAAATTTGGAATTTTACCCAAACAGGATTGGATGAAAAAGATCAAAAAACCAGCAGCATTAACCGGTCAAAATGCTGAGATCAGGCTGTTTGGGGCTATAACCGATTTCTTGAAAAAGGCAGCGACTAAACCGCTGGTAATTTGCATCGATGATCTGCATTGGGCAGATGAACAAATATTGAAGTGGCTGCAATATGCAGAACGAAATTTGAAAGGATTTCCGGTTCTCATTATCGGGCTTCATCGCAGTGAACAACTTTTTGAAGATTCCAAATTACTAAAAATAGAAAATCTAATTCAAATAAAGATAAAGAATCTGAAAGATATCGATGTTTCCGAAATGATAATATCGATGCTGGGAAGTAAGAGAAAAAGTAAAGAATTGAATAATTTCATTGAGAATATTGTTTCTCATACAAACGGTAATCCGCTTTTCATCAGAGAAATGTTATATTATCTCAACGAGAAAGAGATGATCTCAATTGTAAATAATAAATGGGAGTTCCCGGAAAAACTGGAACCGGAAAAATTACCGGATACTATCCAAAATGTAATTCAAACCAGGCTGCACGAATTGAGCACATCTGCCTTCAAGACTTTGCAGATCGCTTCTGTTATCGGCAAGAAATTCAGTTTTGATATGCTCTTAAATCTAACCCAAAAACAAGAGAACGAATTATTAGACGACTTGATCGATTGCCGGGAAGTCTCTTTGCTGGAAGAATCGGATAATGATTTTTTGTTTATTCACGATAAGTTCAGGGAAGTTCTGGAAAGCGAATTGAAGGGAAAGGATCTATCATATTGGAAAGAACTGCATCAACAAGCCGGAGAATTCCTGGAAGATAAATATTCGGAAAATATAGATGAAGTTCTGGATAACCTGGCTAACCATTTCTATTTAGCAGAGCAGCATGAAAAATCTGTAAAATATAATGAACTTGCCGGAGATCAAGCAAAAAAGAACTTTTTAAATAGCAAAACACTAAAATATTTTGACCGCTTGATTTCGAATATCAATAATCAGTTAAAAAACTGCACAACAAAAGATACAGTATATAAATCAGCAATGGAAAAGCTTTTTGATACTATGCTGAAAAAGGGTAAAGTTTTAATACATATAGGCAAATGGAATGAATCTGAAAAAGTTTTTATAGAAGTACTCAAAATAGCTCAGGAAATCAAGGACAATAAAAAAATCGCACTTACTTTAGGTTCAATAGGGAACCTTTTTCGCATGAAAGGTGAATTCAACAAAGCTATGGGTTACTTTGAAAAACAATTAAAAATTGGATATGAAATTGAAGATAAAGAGTTGATTTCAACTGCTTTGGGAAGTATGGGTAATAGCTTTTTTGCAAAGGGAGATTATGCACACGCATTGAAACACAGTAAAAAAAGCCTGAAAATCAGTCAGGAAATTAATAAAAGAGAGTTAATTTCTAAAGCATTTTCGAATCTTGGAAATATCTATCATGATCAAGGAAATTTCAAAAAAGCAATAGAAAGCGGTCAAAAAAGTTTGATAATCAACCAGGAAATCGGAAATAAAATTGGTGTTTCTTACGCACTGGGAAATCTTGGGCTATCTTATTTTTATACAAGAGATTATGAAAAAGCAACAAACCATTTTAAAAAGAATTTAAAGATCAGTCAGGAAATCGGAGATAAAACATCAATTTCTATTTCGTTCAGGAATTTGGGATTTATCTACGGAGTGAAATGTAATTATAAAAAGGCGATTGAATATTTTGAAAAGAGTTTAAGTATCAGTGAAGAACTGGGAGTTAAAAGATTGATCTCAGAGGCTGTGGGAAATTTAGGAATTATATATTCGGATAGATGTGAATTTGATAAAGCTCTTGAATATCATCAAAGGGATCTGAGGATCAGTGAAGAAATGGATGATAAAACTGGAATATCTGAAGCCACAGGTAATTTGGGTCGTGTCCATTTGCGCATGTGTAATTTTAAAGAAGCTTTAAAATGCTGTGAAAAAACAGTAAAGATAGATAGAGAAATTGGCTTAAAAATGCATTTAGCTTATTTTCTTTTTGTCGAAGCAGAGTGCTTATACGAACTAAATAGAATCGGAAAAGCAATTAAAAATATTGAAGAATGTTTGGAAATGGGTAAAGAAATGAAAAATAATGTTATAATATTCAATTGTACATTGCTTCAGAAAAAAATTGAATTCAAGGCAAATAAGGATCCAGAATTGCAGATCAAGAAAGGGATTGAACCTTTAGAAAAAATCTTAAACAATACTAGTAATAAGGAGAAAATAGCTCGGCTCAACTACGTACTGGCAATTATGAATAATGAATTAAATAGAGAAAATATTGCTGATAGACATAAGAAGAAAGCATTAGAATTATTTATGGAACTTTATAAAAAAACTCCTAATATCGAATTTAAAAACAGAATTGAGAAATTGGGAAAACTAACTTAGCATGCATAAATGTAATAATTGATTATGGATAAAACCTTTACAGTTTTATCAAAGCTAAAATATGTTCGCTTTATCGAGTTGGGAGAGGCATTATGACCAGAAAAGTAAAGAATCGTTACCAGGATTTTATAAAGTATTTGAATTCAACTGTAGAGAGCTTTAATCCCAAATCTGCTTTCGAGCTTTTGCTTGCTTTTATCAGTTCCCAGTTAGATGTTGATTGTTGTTTGCTGGTTAATAAGTTCGGAGAAATTCTGTATGTTTCTCCCACTTTAAAGGAAACCAGATTCAGTCATACTATCTTAAAAAAAGCTCTTAAACAAAAAAGATCAACATTCATTAAAAATGCTATCCAGGAAAAAGGATTACAAGATAAACAGAGCATTGCAGGTCATATATTTTTATCGGTAATTTGTATAATTTTGCGGGATAAGACCAATAAGATTTTAGGAGCTTTATACTTGGATAGGCATCATCCTGAAAAGGAAACTTTTACTGAACTGGACCTGGAACTGGCAGAAGAATTAATCCAAAATTGCACCACTATTTTAGTTCAGGAAGGTTTGGATAAAAAAGAGCTGAATAAATTACGACAGGATCATGGGTTTGAAGGAATTATCGGTAAAAGTGATTCCATATTAAAAATATTTGAACAAATAAAAAATGTAGCACCCACAGATTCCAATGTGTTCCTCTAGGGAGAAACCGGAACCGGAAAGGAATTAGTTGCCCGGGCAATTCATAAAAGTAGCAAGAGAGCAGAAAATCCTTTTATTGCTGTAAATTGTTCGGCAATTCCCAAAGATCTTCTGGAAAGTGAATTATTCGGGCATGAGAGAGGAGCATTTACCGGGGCAACGTACAGGCGAAAAGGTAAATTTTTATTAGCTCATAGCGGAACTTTATTCCTGGATGAGATAGGCAAAATGGATCTAGATCTTCAAACCAAAATATTAAGAGCTTTGCAGGAACGGGAAATTCAACCGGTTGGCAGTGAAATAGTGGTCAAGGTCAATCTGCGTTTGATAACTGCTTCCAGTAAAGATATTATCGATGAAATCCGGGAGGGAAATTTCAGGAAAGAACTTTTTTACAGGATCAATTCCTTTCCTATTTTTCTTCCTCCTTTAAAAGATAGAGGAGATGATATTATCCTGCTGGCAGAATACTTTCTTTCCAAATATTGTGAGGAGAATTATAATTTTATACCTCCCCCGTATTTTACTAAAAAAGCAAAGGAAAAACTGCTTTCGTATTCCTGGGAAGGAAATGTACGTGAATTACAGAATGTTATGGAAAACCTTTCCATAAGCTGTAAAGAAGGCGTATTAATAACTGAAGACCAGTTAAGATTTTATCCTATTGAAAAAGAAAAATTAACCAAAGATAAAGAAAAAATATCTTTAAAATCTATTGCAGAAAAAGCTGAAATGGAGGCTATTAAAACCTGTTTGGAAAAACATAATTGGAATAAAGCTAAGGTAATTGAAGAGCTTGAAACCACCTATCCAACCTTAGATAAAAAAATTAATAAGTACGGATTAGATCGAGAATAAAAAAAATCCTTCCAGATTTTCAAAAACTGGAAGGTTGAACTTTTGTACAGCAAACTGCGAGCTTGTTACTTTACCAAACCTTCTTACATTATTTCCATCTATTGGTTTGGTAAAGTTTCTTTCAAATCCTCTCCAAATTTTGCCACATCTCCTCCAAGAATTTTTGAAAGAAGATGATGCAAAGTCAAATAAGAATCATTTCATTAACACCATTTTTCGTGTTTTTTCAAAATTAGCGGTTTTTAGTTTATAGAAATATATCCCTGAAGAAACTAATTTACCATTGTCATCTTTTCCATTCCAGACCACAGAATGCTGACCTTCCGGCAGCTGTCGGATGCCGCTGACAAGCTGTTTTACTTTCTGTCCTTTTACATTGTAGATAACAAGCTCTGCGTTCTCAGCGTCCTTTGCGGTGAAAAAAGTAATCGTTGTTTCCGGGTTGAAGGGGTTGGGATAGTTTTGGTTGAGTTTTGTAATTAGAGGAATTAAATCCTCATCTGTATTTACAATAACATTCTGATTTTCATAAGCACCCATATCGATTCTTCCACCAAAAATTCTGGGATTTCCAGCCAGGTCAAATTCTGGCAAATTCAAACCAGTTGTATCTGGTGTTCCAGTATTAACACATGGAGAATCATCTAATAAAGAATAAGGATATTCTCCAGTTCCCCAAAAAAGTGGATCTAAATCAATACAATTCTCATAATCTCCATTAAAAAAAGCAGCTCCTTCACCCCCAAACTCAGATATTCCGCCTTGCACATTGCAATAATAAAAATCTGGATCTGATGTTTCTCCCATAAGATAAATCTGATCGCCATCTACTGCACTGTTATCCCATATAATATTGTTGATCAATTGCGGAGTTGAATCAATCCCACAAACGATTCCACCACCATTGCAAGCATAATTATTAACAATCGTATTATTTATCATTACTGGCGAAAAATACGACGCACAAGTTATACCACCTCCTATAAACTCTGCATAGTTATTGGCAATAAGGTTATTGATCAGAAGAGGATTCGAATTAATGATCCCTATTCCAACATACATTAACCCACCATTTTCTGATATAGAGTTATTTATTATTATAGGGTTTGAATCATTTTGACAGAGAATTCCAGCAGTACCATAAGCAGTATTATTGCTGATGATATTATGTTGAATCATTGGAGAAGAGTTGTCTATCATGTAGATACCTGCTCCTGCTCCATCTCCTGGATTAACTCCACCAGCAGAATTATTTGAAATATCATTAAATTCAATTAATGGTGAAGAATAATAAGAGCAACAAATTCCTGCACCTAAAGTAGCAAAATTGTTATAAATAGATGAATTTGCAATATGCACTTTGTCATAGTTTTTAAAATATAAAGCTCCTCCAGATCTATCTTCAAACTCTGTTCCTGTTGCTTTGCCATACTCAAAATTACAATAATAAAATTTAGAAGAATCATTAACTGCAGGAGTATTATCAAACCTAACTCCATGCCAACCTTCATCATGATTAATTGCTGTAAAACAAATACTATCTTGTTCATTTCCGACAGCCAAAATTTGACCTTGAACATTAAATTTATAATGTCCCTGAAATTCAATATAAGTTCCTGGGTCGATTGTTAAAACTTCTCCATCAGGAATAGTAATTTCTCCAACCACATAAACAGTATCTGCACTCCAGATACCGTTAACATCACCGGATACATAAATTGTGTTTTCTTGCTTCCTCAGGATCACACCGCCATTTCCGGCAATAAAGCCCAGATCTTCATTTACAAATAAAACTGAATTTAATTGAGAAAAAACACCCGAATCTTCAGCTTCCCAAACAGTTCCGCCATCAGTAGTATGCATGATAGTCCCATTATTTCCTACAACGTAGCCATCGGTTTCCGTGGAGAAATCTATACCGTAGAAGGAAGTAGGGAAGTGTTGTGTAGTCCAGTTATTAAGATCTGAAGTAGATGAAATGCAGCCATATCCATCCCATCTTCTACCGGCTGTTATGCCATTAAAATCATCAAAGAAGTAACCATCATAAAGCTTACCTTCATAACTTACAGCACCCTGTACAAAATAGAAATTGTAAAAACTGAAACTTGTGCCGGAATTAGTAGTTTTTCCTACAAACGGTTGGAAAATTGAATTTGAACCAAAGACAAATCCGATAGATTCATCAACCATTTGAGCACCTTGCCAGCCTCCACCCATATAGCCTGTTTGGGTAATAGTCCAAGTAGCTCCTGCATCGTCCGTTTTGAGTATTGTCTGGTCTGTGCCACCGGCAATGCCATTTCCACCTGCATCAATATCAACAGAAAAGAGATTCCCATAAATACCAATCGTAATAGGTACCCAGTTTTCTCCTCCATCGGTTGTGTGTAAAATGGTGGGACCATCACCAACCACAACGGCAGTATCTGCATTCACATAAGAAATTCCATTGAGGTTGTTAGAAGTTCCGGAAGTTATATTGTCCCAGGTTTCTCCACCGTTTGTGGTTTTTAAAATCAGTCCATTATCTCCAACAATTAAACCAATATTGGCATCAAAGAAATCAATTGAAATCAGGTCTTGGGTTGTTCCGGAATTTAATAAAGTCCAATCAGTTTGACAGATCAGGATAATGGGAATGCTGATGAATAGAGTAAGTAAAATTATTTTTTTCATAATCACCTCCAGATTTAGCATAAACAAGAAGAAAAATTACAATTCAAAAAATGATTTAAGGATGTTTAGACGTCAAATAATATTTAATTATTTATTATTAACTATTTATTCCTAAATTTATGAAACTTTTCCGCGATTTCATTAAAGCCGTATTTAATATCTGCAGCAGGAAAAACTAAAATTGACTCTATGAAGCAGATAATAAAGTTTGAATTTGAAAAATATGGAGAAATGAAAGGGTATGCAGAAAGCAGGACTTGATCTGACGCAGGGACACATTATGAAGAATCTGATGAAGTTGTCACTTCCCATCATGCTGTCCAATTTTCTGCAGATGTTCTATAATCTTACCGATGCTTTCTGGCTGGGCAAACTGGGCGTTAATGCCCGGGGTGCGGTATCTGTTGCCGGCATTGCATTTCCTCTCATATTTTTTCTGTCTTCTTTCGGATTTGGCTTCGTCATTGCCGGAACAGCGCTCATTGCTCAATATAAAGGAGCCGCACGACTTGAAGAAATGAAAAAAGTCGTGGGACAATTTGTGTTCATCCTGGTTATATTTTGTTCGATCTTTATTTCTGGAAGTTTCATTTTTTTAGATAGGATTCTATCAGTTCTGCAAGTTCCATCAGAGATATTCATTGTGACCAAGCAGTACATTTCAGTTATTCTGGTAGGCATGATCTTCATGTTCATATTTCTTTCTTATCAGAGTTTTTCGCATGGTCTGGGAGATACCGTTTCCCCCATGAAGATCCAGATAATTTCTGTACTTATAAACATGTTTCTCGATCCGATACTGATCTTCGGGATGTGGTTCTTCCCAAGATTGGAAGCGGTAGGAGCTGCTTATGCAACGCTGTTTGCCAGGATTGTTGCAGCTGTGATAGCGATTATTTATTTAGAGAAGAAAGCATCGATGATCATGCCCCGGATCAGGGATATGCTGCCGGATAAGGAAATGCTTAAAAGAATATTGAATATCAGCATACCATCTTCAATGGGGATGTCTATAACCAGTTTTGGCTTTCTGCTTCTGCAGGGATTTGTTAATAGTTTCGGAACGGTTGTGATCTCTGTATTCTCGATCGGAAACAGGCTTACCGGATTTTTTATGATGCCTGCTATGGGTATCAGCAATGCGCTGGCAACGGTGATCGGGCAAAATCTGGGAGCTGGAAAGATCGGTAGAGCTGTGCAAAGCGTGAAGAAAGCCTTTGTTTTGATCATGACGATCATGACGTTAGGCTGTGCTACATTGTTTTTCTTCGGAGCTCAATTAACGGAGTTTTTCATCAACGATCCGGAAGTGGTGGAAACAGGACAAAGAATGTTTCGTGTTACTTCACTAGCATCATTCGTGTTTGGAATTGTATTCATTTTCATGGGAGTTTTCAACGGTTCGGGTCATACCAAACCAACCATGCTGTTGAACATCGTTCGTCTTTGGGGATTGCGAATTCCCTTTGTACTGATGCTCTCCGGGTTAGCGTTACGTTACGTTCGGGTAAATTTCTTAATTCCTTTCCTGGATTGGATGGCAAAACCTTTGGCAGCTTATCCCTACGATGCACTCTGGTGGTCTATGGTAATCTCAAATACAATCGTAGCGATCGGAGCTTTTGCAATCTATCGAAAGGGAACTTGGAAGAAAGCGAAAATATAAAGTAACTCAAACATCCTTTTTGAAACTTCCAAAGAAAAACGGTTATTAAACTTTCTGCTGCTCTTTGTTTCCCTTTTTCCAAAAATAAAAAAGACTCTCCGCTTCGAAGAATCTTTTATAAAATCATGTTTAATAAAGCACGAATAGAAAAAAACAAAGTAATAAAAAAACTTAATACTAACTATCCAACTTTAGTGAAAAAATGGGAAAATACAGATTAGAAGAAAATGTAAGATGACTTATAAAACTCTTCCACGATCTTATTGAAACCATAAGCTAACTTTGTACTGGCAGCTTCCTGTTGTGTAAACCATCGCAGGTATTGACCTTCAATCAGGTTGATTTTGTTAATTTCCAGATTCTGTTTTTTCCAGAAAGTGTATTCAAGACGATCGTCGAATTCATTTTTGCAGAAAAGCTGGAAATCCTTCAGATCGAGACCCATCTCTTCCTTCATTTCACGGACGATGCATTCTTCCGGAGTTTCATCCGGCTCTACATGTCCACCGGGAACATCCCACATATTGCGATAAGGCAGGTCGGGTTTGTCATCTCTCAGGGAAAGCAGAACCTTATTCTCATCGTTTACGAAAATTATACTGACACCAAGGCGTTTCATACTTTAAAAAACTATTTATTCTTCTTAATTGATATAAGTTCAATATCATCACAAGTTACTTTCATTTGTACCTTCCAGAACTTGCTTTCTCCCTGGAAGATAACATAGCTATCTTCCATTTTAACAACGCTATATTTTGTTTTAATATAAGAATTATCAGAAGATAATTGATGTTTAGGAATCCATCCATTTATTAACCCTTTAAAACTTTTGCCTCCACCTCCATGTGTTTTGGGTGTTTTGTAATATGCTTTGCTAGAAGCAGCAAGATTCATAAGTGTTCCTGTGATTTCAAGCTTATTTGCTTTCTTTGTCGATATTAATTTATCATCTAATTTTACTAATTCAGAAAATGTTAATGGTTCCGAATTATATAAGAGGATTTTCTGTACATTCAATTCCAGGCTTTTTGCAAGTTTTGTTTTGGGATAATCTATTAAAATCGTTTTTATTTTCAGCACTGCTTTAGCTGAGATACTATCTTCATTTGTTGAATTACTCAATAAACCGCAGGCTTCATCAAATAAAATTTGAGCTTTCTTATTTTTTATTAAATCCTTATCTAACTCCAAAATTTCATAATATGTCAGAAATCCATGATCATTAACGAAAAATTTCTTTTCCCCTGATTCAATACTTTTAGTTAGTTTTGAATCTGGGAATTGTGATAAAATAATATTTAGTTTAGTAATCGCTTCTTTGGATAAGCTATCAATGTTGGCGTGCTCTTTAAACATTGTTACCGCTTCGTCAAAAAGAATTTCTTCTTCTTTTTGTTTATTGGAACAACTTACAAACAATATCAACGAAACTATAAGAATTAAATTTTTCATATTCTCGTCTCCTATGATTCTTTTTATTTTCCCGCAGGAAGCAGAATCTTGTTACTATTAACGAAAATTATACTGGAGTTGGTGATTCACATTTTCAAAAAAAAGAAGAAAGACTCTCCGGTCCGAAGAGTCTTTTTATCAAACCATTCTTTCCGGTTTTACTTAGTAACCGTAACGGTTCTTGAATAAACAGTAATACAGCTGGTAAACATATTCAAGATAATATCCAATGCACCCTGTTCTGTTTTGATCTCGTAATCTGTAGCATTGCCCGATATTGAATTTGTGTCAACTTCATTCAGAGGTACAAGCCCGAATAGAGCGTACCATTGACGGGTTTCAAAAGTCTGACTGCCTTGCGCACCATTGCCAACGGTGTGGATATGAGTTGCACATCCCACCAGACCTAAGAGTGTAACAAGCATGATGATAATTGTAATTTTTTTCATTAGTTTTCTCTCCTTTTATTTTTTATAAGTGTTCCTATCGAAGATTCGATCGTTCTTATATTGTGTTCGTAAAACTGTGATGGTACTATATAATCCAGCAGGAAGATATGCTCATCATCAGAAATGCAGATCAACTTGATAGTTACCTGGTCGTCCTGCACATGGATAAGCTGACGGATATTGAATCCATTATGCAGATAGGATGCTTCTGTAATAGAACCTTGGATATCACCCGCATAAAGTTCTGTAAGATAAGTATCTCTGATCTTTACTGCCGGCATTGTTTTTTGAAAAGTAGATAAAAAGCAAATGCAGGAATTCTTCTGATTTAAAAAAACATTTTGCAGTATGATGTCTACAGATGAGGTGTCTTCCATTTCCTGCAAAGACTGTTCGATAGATACCATCAGATCAGAGCTTATCTGATTCCACTCTTTAGGAGGGTAGAAGGAAATACCAATTTCTGTGTTCGTGTATTGCTCTCCGATAAGCAGGCTGTCTACATTGAAAATTAGTGTTTTAAGTTCTTCTTTCTTCTTATCTTTTGTGCAGTTAAGCAGAGCCATAGAGATTAAAACAATGAGCAAAATCTTAAATAATTTCATTTTCTATTTTTTCCGAACTCTTAAATTAATAAAGAAAAACACTTTTTTAATGCTCGATCTCTGTATATTCGGAAGAATCAAAAGCAAGGATAGGGAAGAAAATAATTGGAATAAAAAGCATTCCAATAGCAAAGCCACTGCTTTTCCCAAACGCTTTTGCTATATCAAATAATATGATAATAGCAATGACAATGTTCACAACGGGTATCAGCATAAGAAATATCCACCAGATCGGACGGCAGGCAATCTGCAACTTCAAAATAAAATCATAGATTAGGACAATACAACCCCAACCGGGTTTTCCTGCTTTCACATAGATCTTCCAATAAACGATAATAAAAAAAATGATCAGAGCGAAATAAAAAATCCAGAAAACAATACCTAATCCAGCAACAGATTCCGCAGAATATGCATTATCATACATAATTTACCTCCACTTTTCTATTAATTTAAAACAAAGGTTTAATATGTTTCAAGTCAAGAATTTTCTGTTTACAAAGAAATCTGAACCCGGCAGTTGCCAAAGTTTCACCTGATTTTGTTATTTATCCATGACTATCATCTTTGGTCTCGTAACCCCAGCTCTTATCTGGGTATGACCATTAATGTAGATCATATTTCCATCATGTTCTTTGAAGAATTTATTGTAATCTTTATCCATTTCAAAGTTGCCGAAACCTTCCGTTATTATCAGCGGGAAGGGGATGTTTTCATTGCCGGTGAGAGCCACGCCGATATCTTCGCCGATGAATTCTACCAGGTCTTTGTTGTCGATGGAAGCTGCGATCACTCCTTTAACTTTTTTCTTTTCTGCTTTTTTCAGGAAGGGAATATCGATTTTGGCAGGGATAATAACGATATCTTCTTTTCCGCATTTCCTGATATTCTTAACGTTTTCCAGATATTTTATTTTTCCCCAGCTTTCCGACCCGAATCCGATGATACCCATCAGGGTGGAACCTTCATAGGAAATTATGACAGAAAGTTCAGGTTCGATCTCTGTGATTTTTCCGTTTATTCCTGCAAAACGATAATATGGATCTTTATCATATTGAATAGTTACCGTACCGTTTTCCGTATCGATCTTCTTTATGGTTCCCGTGGTGGGAGCAGAAACTATCATAGGGAAGCCGGAGCCCTGCACATCGATTATTTTGGAAGCCACCGACTCTCCCGCATAGACAAAATCATTCAGGCTTTTTTTCATGTAACGGGTTATCATTTTGGGTTTGATGTTCAGTTTTTTAGCAACATTCAACGTTACAGGTTTTGTGGAATAATCCTGGATCTCCCGCATAATAATGGTACCGGAATCGAAATTTATCTTTTCCACTCTGCCCCGCACCGGTGAATCAAAATAATAATGTTGGAACTGTATCTCCTTCAGGAAAGTTTTATCCCCGATCTCCGCGATGCGCTGTCCGTATTTTACCTCTTCGCCTTCTTTGATCCTGATCGATTTTTCGATATTATCCGGATTCAGATGCAGGTAGGTTTTATCGAAGAGCGAGATCACATAAACCCGGGGCGGGTCATACATGTTTTCACCAATGATAGTATCCGGTGTTACAGTATCTCCTTTTTTTACCAGAATATTTCCTTTATAAGGAAGTTCTACTTTGTGGGTCTGCTTTCCTTTTTTGATCGGTTTCTTATTGATGAAAGCCATGAAATCCGCTTCGAGTTCCTGGGGAGATGAGTCGAATTTGTAAAGATCCAGTTTTTCATTTTCAGCTTTGAAGTCTAACTGCACACTGGCATCAATGAAGATGGGAAGTTCGGTAGAAAAATTGAAATTCTGATTATCTTCGTTTATGTAAAATCCTTTTTCGAGGAAGATAGAAACATTCCTTTCCTTTCCGGTTTCATTGGGAAAATAACGAATGTCGTTTACTTTGATAATTTCCGGGTTTTCATCAATTCTAATTTTCATCACAGTAACTTTTTCTTTCCACTTTTTGCCTATGGGACGTATTACCAGTCCGAGTTTTTCAAAGCACTCTTCTCTAAGCAGTCGGGAGGCAAGGTTTTCATCGACAGCACTGAGCTTCCCCAAATGAGGAGAGATGAAATGTTTATCTTTCCAGATCTCGGTAATGCCTTCCGGTTTAAACCCATCGTAAATAATAGCCAGTGCCTGCCGGTTGTTATCGGTGTGTGCCAGAACACCACCGGAACCGATGAGGATGTTAATGTCATACATATGAAATTTCCTGCTTTCCAGAGTCTTTTCAAAATAGAATGTTTCTGCAATTTTATCCAGATCACGATGTTTTTGTGCTAATTTATCCAGAAATCCGATCTGCTTTGTATTGAAATTCATCTCCATGTGTTGCTTTTTGGACATTAATATCGCTTCGCGTGCCAGGGCATGTTCGATAACATTCTGGTATTGATCGGTGGGATTATAAGTAGGATAGAGCATTTTATTGGCAATATAGTTAAGGATATAATTTTCTTCGAAATTATCCGGCAGCCATTTTTTTATATTTTCAAAATCGGCATCTTTGAGAACGTTCGAGATACTGTAGCTCATGCCGTAGTTGGCACTCACAGTACGGAAATATTCTCCCAGAATATTGGAAAAAATATCGGTGGTAGCTCCTCCAATATCGACGCTCATCACGTTCTCATCGAGTTGCTCGCTTACCAATTGCAATGAGCGGATCACGCCGGTGGGAGTAGGAATAATATCATCGGCTACGCGGGTTTTGAGTCTGGCATAACCGGGAGCCTGTTCCATCACGTTCTCCATGAAAAGCTTATGGATCTTTTCACGAGCCGGCTGCAGATTCTCATCGGTCAGGGTGGGGCGGAGATTGGGAACGATGTAAAGATCGAATTTCTTCTGGAACAATCCAGCCACAAACAGTTGAGCATCTTTATTTCCTGCAAAGACGAGTGGTATCTCATCCTTATCACCGAATTTCGGCTTAGGGTTTGCCAGTTGCAGTATTTCACCCAACCTTAAAATGGAAGCAATTGCACCACCATCCACACCACCGCACATTAGTATAATATCCGGGTGCAGAATAGCCATTGCCGTCATCTGTTCAAGGCTGCTGCGTTTATCATCGATGGCAAAAGTATCCAGGATAACTCCGCCGGCACCGTAGGCAGTACGCTTACCGCTGCTGGCAGAATCGAATAAGGTGAGTCCGATGACCAGTATCTGCAAGCCGCCGCCAGCACTGGATGTGGAAATATAAAGTGTTTCCTCATTAAGCTGGAAATTATCGGCAGAAGCATCGGGAGCAAAAAGCGAAACAGCAGCTTCTTTTTCCAATTTTCTTACTGCCTGAAAAACACCTATATTAACGTCTTCTGTTGGTTTTTCCACAGTTGTGGCAGCATGCTGCAGACCGGCGATTTTGTATTGAGAATCATCTTTTTGCAGCAGCAGTGCTTTGGTGGTCGTGCTGCCTACATCGGTGATAATTATCTTCTTTTTGGAAAGCATCATTTTTTCTTTCTGAGCCCAGAAGGGAATTTTTGCCACGTTCTCCACTGCCATTTTTTCTGCTTCTTCTTCGGAAAGAGCCATCTGTCTGATCAGTTGTTCCTTGGTCTCTTTGATGATGTGAGAATATCTTTTCCGATAACCGAATTCATCTGTACAATCGCTACAATAATCACTTCCGATCTCTCCTCCGGAAAAATCTTCGGCATTTTTCATCACTCTTCCGCAACTTTTACAGACATATACGTTTTTCATTTTTCCCTCCCCCAAAAAGGATTATTCTTCAGGAATTTTCATTCCGAGCATATTCATCAAAAAAGCCCAGGTATCTGCAGTTCTTTCAATTTGCATCGAGAGAGTTGTACCGCCGCCATGACCGGAATCTTTTTCTAATAAAAGCAGAATCGGTTCTACATTTGGATTTGCGTTCTGCATTCGGGCAACCATCTTACGGGAATGAAACGGATCAACACGAGCATCATTCTCTCCCGCTGAAATAATGATAGCCGGATAGTTTGTATCATCTACTATATTGTGATACGGTGAATATTTATAGAGATATTTGAATTGTTCAGGATTATCAGCGCTTCCATATTCATCTATCCAATATCTGGCAGGACCGAACTTATGATAGCGGATCATATCGAGAAGAGGAACTGCACAATTTACTACTTTGAATAATTCGGGTCTTTGAACCGTTACAGCTCCCACCAGAAGACCTCCGTTACTTCCGCCTGAAATCGCCAGTTTTTCTGGATTTGTATATTCATTTTCAATCAGCCATTTAGCAGCAGCAATAAAGTCATCAAACACATTTTGCTTATTTTCCTTCATTCCTGCTTCATGCCATTTTTCTCCATATTCCCCGCCTCCGCGCAGATTGGGAATTGCCAACATGCCTCCAGCTTCTAACCAGACAATACTCGTTGTTGAAAAAAAAGGAGTTTGTGAATAGTTGAATCCCCCATAACCGGAAAGTTTTACGGGATTGTTCCCATTTTTTTCCAAATCCTTTCTGTGAACAAGAAACATTGAAACCGGTGTTCCATCTTTGGAATGATACCAGACTTGCTCAGCAGTGAAATCCTCAACATCTATTTCCAATGGGAATTCTTTATAAATATCTAAATTATCATTTTGAAAATCATATTTGTAAGTAACACTTGGATAAGTAAACGAGGAAAAATTTACCCAGATATCATCTTGCGACCAATAACCACTGACATACCCGGTTCCGAGGGTTGGAAAAGATAGATCCCGGATATAATCACCTTCCAGAGAATATATTTTGATAACCGTGTAAGCGTTGTGCTGATATACTGCATAAACATGCCCGGCGATCGCATTGACATAATGGAGTTTATCTTTTTGTCCCAGCAAAAATTCCTGCCAGAATTCTCGCTGCGGATGATCAACATCCGTAATATACACTTTCCCGTTCGGAGCATCTTTATCTGTCTTTATCAGGATCTTATCATCCACAATATCTACGAAATAAGAAGCGTCAAACCCGGTTGCGATCGGAATCAGTTCTTCCTCTCCAAAATGTTTGAAATAGATTTCATTCTTACGGAAAAATCCACGATAAAAAACAGTATATTTTCCACATTCGGAGATCCAGACACCATGATGCATTTCCTTTTTATCTTTACTGTAGTAAATTTTTTCATCTTCGTCTGCCGAAGTTCCCAGCTTGTGGAAGTAGATCGAACCCCAGTAATTTTCTTCTCCTGGGGGAACTTCTCCTTTTAAGGGACCAGCTGAATAATAGAAGCCAGAGTTATCCGGCAGCCAGGATGAAACATATTGCTTTCGACCTCTCAAAGTGTCCGGTAAAATTCTTTTTGTTTCAACTTCAATGATCCTGACGACAGGATTTTCATCTCCACCCACAGATTTTCCAAAAGCATAATACCTGCCATCACGAGAGGAACTTGTTCCATGTAACGATTCTTTCGGATCCCACAGATTTGGATCAATTAAAACCTCAAATTCCGCATCTTCATTTTCTTTGGTAAGAATTCTCCATTTTTCATCGTCTTTGCGTTTCTCCCATAAAAAGATTCTCTCTCCATTTAATACTTTGCTCGGTTTGCCGATATCGTCATAACGCCAAAGTTCATTGAATCTTTTTACCAGTTTTTTTCTCTGTGGAAGGCTATCCAGGATCGATCTTGTATATTTCTCCTGTTCTTCTTCCCATTTGATAACTTCGGGATTTTTTCCATGTTCCAGCCAACGGTAATTATCTGTAATAACGGTGCCGTGAAGTGTATCTTTAACTGCTATTTTAGGAGTTTCGGGATATTGCATTTGAGCTGAAACCTCCTGGATGGGAAAAGTTAAAGATAATACTACAATAAGTAAGTGAATTTTTTTCATGATTTTTTCCTTTATAATTATTTTTTCAAACACCATTGTGCTGCTTTTTTCATCAGATCCCAATCCGAACCGTAATCATTAATTTTTTCTACAGCCGGTGATCCATCCCGCTCGCTGTCTTCTTCAAATTCCGGATGAGTTCCGATGATAAATACTCTACCCATCCCGTATTCGAATGCCGCAATAGAGGGTTGATCGCTGATTTCGTATCTGCCTAAGATTTCTATTTCAGCACCTTCGTTTGGCAGGAACATCGGACCATAACAATAACATATCCAAGTTGTATCAGATTCGGGTTGAGTGATGGGATGAGATGTGTTAACTATATTTATTTTGCACATTTTACAGTTAGGAAAAGGAGCGATCTCATCGATAGGTCCCCGGGTTATTCCCGGAAATATCGCCAGAGAATTCATGGGCAGTTGATTTCCCTGCCAGAAGATTTTTTCGCCTGTAAAATATGCTCCCCCGCAGATTCCGATATAGCCTCCACCGGTACGGATAAAATTCCTGATCTTTTCCAATCCTTCAGTAGAAATATTCTGTGAATATTGATACATATCGCCACCGGGGAAACAGATTATATTGTACTTTTCAAGAATAGTATTATTAACTGAATCTGCATCTATCAATGTAACGTCATAACCCATCCATTCGAACATTTTAGTTGTTGAAAGAACGCATCTTTTATCCGCACCTTTTTCGGAATAAAGAGCAATTTTGGGGATGCTGTTTCCGGTCTGTTGAAATTGACAAGCAGGGATAAACAGTAAAATAAACAAACTGATAATATAGAATTTAAATAACTTTTGGTTTGGCATTTTTCCTCCGATTCTATTAGGCAGGAAGCAAGAGATCTCTCAGTGTTTTTATTATTGAGGATTTAAATTTTTTGATCACACTTCCTTCTTTGATAAAGATCGGTTTCAAACTCAGGTAGTAGTTAATTGTTCCAAAAAGAAACATAACAACAGAAGTTACATCTACATCCCGATACCTTTTTTCCTTTATTCCCAGCTCGATCGTTTTGTGAAAATGACTGCGAATGATGGAATCACGGAAAAGAATTTTTCTCCTCAGTTCCTCGTTATAAAAAGGAAGCTCTCGTGCCAGTACCACAAAGAGTTCTTCCTCTTCCTGCAGGAGGTTCAGGTATTGAAGAAGTAGTTGTTCCAGGTCGACAGCTTTGGCTATCATCTGCTGAATGGCTAGGTTGATCTCTTCAAGCTCTCTATCGAGTATAGCAACTATGAGGGCATCTTTGTTCTTAAAATGCAGGAAAAGTGTACCGTGTGCAATACCGGCTTTTTCGGAGATATCAGAAGTTGTTGTATTCAAAAAGCCTTTTTTCACGAACTCTGATTTGGCGATTTTCAGGATATGTTCCCGTGTTTTAAGCTTCTGTAACTGCCTTTTATTCATAGCAACTCCCATGTAAATGAGTACGCAGTCACCGAGTTTAAAGTCAGTGAAATATTGTCAAGGTTTTTTTGGTTTAGTAATGTTTTAGGCTAAAGGTTGCTTGAAAAAGCTATAAATTAAATTCTTTGATCTTTCTGGCCAGGGTATTGCGATGAGTACCCAGTATTTTAGCAGCTTTCAACTGATTGTCGTCGCAACTATCAAGCACTTTCCTGATATGCTCTTTTTCCTTTCCTGCCAGGATTTATCTTTGATTCTTGTTATCTTCCACCAGCAGTAACTGCATTCTTACTCCTGCTTTGCCGGTAATTCGATCCTGAATTCCGTACCTTTCTTATCAGAACTCAGCACCGAGATATGACCTCCGTGTCCTTCGATTATCTTCTTGCATACTGCCAGCCCGATACCGCTGCCGGATTTTTTCGTAGTGAAATAGATATCCCATATCCGGGACAAGTCATCAGTAGGAATCCCGCAGCCGTTATCCTTAATGCTGATCACCAGATTATGTTTTTGCCTGCCAGAGGTGATAACTATTTCCTTCCCGTCTTTGGCAGGGTCGAAAGCTTCCTGAGCATTCTTGATCAAATTTATCAAAACCTGTTTCAGTAGTTTTTCGTCAAGCGGGAAAATCATTTTCTGCTGAGCTGCAAACTTGATATGAACACCAGTGGTATTACTATTGAATTGATCAACCACTGCGGAGATGATCCGATTCACATCCACCGGTTGTCGTTGAATATACAGCTGGTGAGAGAGTGATAATAACTGTTCGACGATCTTGTTAAGCCGCTCCATCTCGGCATAGGAAACTTTAAGCAGACGGTCAAATTCCTCACTCTTTTCTTTCACTTCAAATTCCAGCTTCATTCTCTGCAGGATCATATAGATGGAGTTGAGAGGATTTTTGATCTCGTGCGCTACCTCCCCGCCCAGCCGAGCTATATCCACCATTCTCCTGCTGCTGTTCAGCTCTTCCCGGGAGCGCAGCAGTTTTTTATAATTCCGATAAAAGAGATATTCTAGAAAGAGAGAGAACAGGAATATGAACGAAAAGAGCAGAAGCACTACTTTCTTCCTGGTCTGTGCATGTTCAAAACGCTGCAGACTAACCCCCAGTCGGATCACTCCGAAATCGTAGCCTTCCAGTCGGAAAGGGGTGACCGTTTCTAGGATCTTTCTTTCCTCAAAAATTGTGAAGCGTGAAGCGGTCTGCCGAGAATGAAAGATCTCTTTCAAAAACTCATCATCCCGCAGTCGTCTTAAAGAGGTTATGTTGGAAGTAGCAGCGATTATACCCAGTGTGTCCTGGATAACTACATAGAGTACCTGCTCAGTCACAGGCATCCGGTCAGAGTTTTCCAGTAGTGAACCCTCTACAAAATCTATCATACCGGACAGAGATATATCTCTGGTGTGTTCCAAAATAACACTGTCGCTGAGGGCTCCTACAAAATAGTAAGCTGGTTTTTTCCTGATCATTATCCTGCTGCCGAAAACCTCACCGGAATCAGCCGGCACAGCAACTACTGATGTTTCTCCCACCTGCAGTTCCAGCAGTGAAAGATCGTGGGGATAAATGTCCTGATAGAGATTGGAATTGATCACACTACCAGCAGGATCGATAAAAGAGAGTTCCTTAAAATCATGTTCCCGGCAGAGCTGCTGAAGCTGCCGGGTGGTGATCCAGGGCTGATTCTGCAATATTTCAGCAGCCAGTTCCAGTCGTGACATAAGCGTGTTCTCGATCGTTTCGCTGGCGAAAATATTATTGATGATCGCTCTTTTCAACATATCCAGATAAAGCTGGTTATGCAGTTTTTCCTCGGTCAGCTGCTGCGAAGTATTCCTGCTCTGGATATAAAGCAGCGCCAGCCAGCCGCAGATAATGATAGCTGCCAGCAGGATCAGTATTGTTTTCAATCTTTTTTCATTGATCATTATAACTTCCTTTAACGCGTCAAGATATCAAATTGGAATTTTAAACCAGCAATAAATTCAAAGGCGATTTCATCATCTACGTCTGTGGTCTGATAGAATCCCTTGGCATAGGTCATACAGCCATCTGCCCAGAGCCAGTCCGCATAGAAGCCTGCCAGAAGACTGATCTCAAAGTAGGGCCATTCCACCGCGGTTGACAGATAATCTTTGCTGGTAAGAGCGAGCCAGGGTTTGCCTAATAGATTACCTTTTTCCATACTATACTCAATACTGAATTTATGCATATTATAAGAAAAGAGATCGTATAATTCTTCGCTGGGATAGAGTAGTTGGTTTCCCTTATACAGATTATGGTTGAGAAAGTAGGACAGGTTCAATCCGGAATAATCACCGACCGGGAAAGAGAAGGTTATTTGATAATTAACCATCAGCAGTGGAGAGTTGTCTGCAAAATGTTTGGTGGCAGCATTAAATTCATGATGCACGTTATAGGTTTCCAGGAATTTTTTAGTGAGGAAATAGGCGTTAAACTCCAGGTTGGAAAAAGCATCGTTCCCGGGAAAAGAACTGTTTCTGCCCCGAAGGCCATATTCGCTGAAAGCGGTTGAAGATTCATACTGATCAAAAAACTGGGCAGTGATATGTCTCACATCCAGGCTGTCTTTTTCATCATCCAGACAGCGTCCGGATATGCTGAAACTAAAGAGTGGTAAAGTGCGCTCATAGATCACACCGGTCTGCCATTTGGACAGTGAATCCAGACTTGCAAATAAATAGACCGAACCATCTATTGCAAGTCTGGAAACCGGTGTCTGCAGCTCAGTGGAAATTGTGGTAAATAGTTCTCTTTCCGACTTCTCTGCAAACCTTTTTTCCAGGTGCAGCCCGCTGCCTGCTTCCGTAAATATGAGCAATTCCTCGGTTGTCTGAGCAAATGATGTAATGCAGGCAAACAGGAGCAGTATAAAAAGCTTTCTAACTGCCATTACCTCCCACCGCTGTCGGAGCCTGGTCCAGGTTGCCTATTTCGACGATCCCGACCACTTTGACCATTTCGCCATTCACGGCAGGAACCGCTGCGGAAAACCTTTCCGGAAAGCTGGCGGTTGCGATGCCAATGACGATGTCTCTCTTGGAAATTGCGATCGTCTGCTATACCGTCACCGTCCTTATCTACAAAAACATCTTTCTCTGTTTCTTCCGTATCGTTCTGACGGATCTTTTCACGGATTCTGATCCTCTCTCTCTCCTGCAGTTTTATCTGCTCTTTCGTCTTTACCCGCAGTGAATCTTCCGCAAAGAGGGTAAGGGCAAAAAGCATTAAAAGTACCATAATTTTGGCTTTCATATCTACTCCTCTGACAAATTTCTCTTTGTCGATTTTTTTTAGGCAAGTTTTTTCTTTATAAATTTTAGGGCAGGAAAAAGAGATGTTCTTCCTGCTTTAATTTACCTTGCACCTCTATTTTTCCTATATTGAAACAGAAGCAAGCAGTGTGCCAAACGGGCAACATGTTGACATATAAGAAATTAAATAGAATCAGCACCTGAGGTTTTGCCCTCTTCTAGGACAAGAGAACGCTGCCTTTGCACCATATTAGTGCAGCCTGGATGAAGAGAATAAGAAATTTTTTTATTTTTTCATCCTGATAAACTTAATCTCTGCCGGTCAGTTGCTTTAGAAAATGCAGGCTGAATTGAGTGAAAAAAAAATGTAGCAGTTTGACTTGACACAATGAATTTGTCATAAAAAATAACCCGGTTTAATAAGAGAAAAAATTCTGAAAAAGGGATTTTAATGGCTTTTGTTCATTTGCATAACCACACGCAATACAGTTTATTAGATGGTGCCTGCCGTGTAGATAAAATAATAGCAATGGCTAAGGAGTACGGTATGCCGGCGGTAGCCATGACCGATCACGGCAATATGTTCGGAGCCATCGACTTTTATACAAAAGCCAGAAAAGAGGGTATCAAACCGATCATCGGTATGGAAACCTATATCATCAGCGGTGAGCTGGATTCTCAAGCTTCCAAAAAGGAGATCCGACACCATCTCGTTCTACTGGTCCAGAACCTTCAGGGCTATAAGAACCTGATGAAACTTACTTCCAAAGCTTATCTGAAAGGTTTTTACTACAAACCCAGGATCAATAAAGAACTTCTTAAGAAATATTCGGAAGGGTTGATATGTCTTTCTGCCTGCCTGAAAGGAGAGATCCCTCATCTTCTGTATAACAAGAAAATCGAACAGGCCCAGGAAGTTGTAAATTTTTATAGAAAGACTTTCCCTGAGAGATTCTACCTGGAGATCCAGGATCATGGGCTGGAAGAAGAGAAAATCGTGCAGCCTCTTCTGATCAAACTGGCTCAGGATACAGATACTCCCCTGGTTATTACCAATGACTGCCATTATCTCAAAAAAGAGGATGCCGAAGCTCACGATGTGCTGCTCTGTATCCAGACCGGTAAAACCTTTGCCGATACCAATCGGCTCAAATACAATACGAACCAGCTCTTCTTTAAATCTGAAGAGGAGATGAGAGAACTTTTTCCCGAGTTGGAAGAAGCCTACGAGAACACTATAAAGATCGCAGCTGAAATCGATCTGGAACTGGATTATAAAGAATTTCTCTTTCCCAGCATTGAAATTCCGTCGGAGTTTACCAGTGCCAAAGAGTATCTTAAAAAACTTTGCTACAAAGCGGCAGAAGAAAAATATCCTCAAATGAACGATGAAAGTAAAGACCGCATCGATTATGAACTGAGTATGATCAACAAGATGGGTTATAATGAATATTTTCTGATCGTGAAGGATTTTTGTGATGCAGCCAGGCAGATGAATGTACCCGTAGGACCGGGACGAGGTTCGGTAGTGGGTAGCGTGGTTTCCTACCTGCTGGGTATAACTCAGATAGAGCCGCTGCAGTATGGACTATTCTTTGAACGCTTTCTCAATCCCGATCGGATCGGTATGCCCGACATCGATATTGATTTCTGTGCCGAAGGACGCAGTAAGATCATTGATTATGTTATTAAAAAATACGGACGCGAGAGCGTAGCCCAGATCATAACTTTCGGCACCCTGGGTGCCAAATCTGTGATCAAGGATGTGGCACGGGTGATGGAAGTTCCTGCTACCACTGCCAACGAGATCACTAAACTTATTCCCTCAACTCCCCGGATCACTCTGGAGGAAGCGCTGCGCCAATCCAAGGAATTTGCCCACAAGATGGCAGAAGATGATGTAAAAGCTTCCATCCTGACCTATTCCAAAGTTCTGGAAGGTCTGGTGCGTCATATCGGAGTCCATGCAGCCGGAGTTGTTATTACTCCCGGTAAAGTCAGTGATTATGTTCCCCTGGCTACCAGCAACCAGAAAAACGGTGAGCTTTCCGTTCTGGTACAGTACGAAGGAAAGTGGCTGGAAGATCTGAAAATGCTGAAAATGGATTTCCTTGGTTTAAAGACGCTGACGCTGATCAAGAAGACAGTGAAACTGGTAAAACAGTCGCAGGGAAAAGATATAGATATTGCTCAAGTTGATATTCATGATAAGGAATCATACGAACTTCTCTCCCGGGGTCAAACCGACGGCATCTTCCAGTTTGAATCAGCCGGCATGAAGAAATATCTGAGCAGTCTGAAGCCGAATGTTTTTGAAGATCTGATCGCTATGGTTGCTCTCTACCGTCCGGGACCGATGCAGTTCATTGACAGTTTTATCAACCGCAAACACGGTCGCGAACGAATCTCTTATTCTCATCCTCTCACGGAAAGTGCTCTAAAGGAGACCTACGGGGTTTCGGTTTATCAGGAACAGGTGATGCAGATAGCCCGGGAGATGGGTGGACTAAGCGGGGCGGAAGCTGACACTCTCAGAAAAGCTATTTCCAAGAAGAAGTTGAGCACCATGGAAGAGCTCAAGGTCAAATTCGTGGAGGGAGCTTCTCAGAATGGCGTTAAACCACAGATAATCGAGAAGATCTGGACAGACTGGCTGGATTTCGCCAACTATGCCTTTAATAAAAGTCATGCCACAGCTTATGCTTTCATTGCCTTTCAAACAGCCTACCTGAAAGCACATTTCCCGGTCGAATTCATGGCAGCCCTGCTCTCGCTGGAAGATAATCCCAGCAAGATCCCTTATTTCATAGATGCCTGCAAGGCGATGGATATCGAAGTTATGCCGCCCAATATAAATTGCAGCAGGAAAGAGTTCGAGGTACATGGCAAAAAAATACTCTTTGGACTGAAAGCGATCAAGAACGTAGGCAGTGCGGCGATCAGATCCATCATTACAGATCGTGAAAAAGACGGTGCTTATAAGAACATCTTTGAGTTTGCTATCCGCTCCGATGCGATGTGTGTAAATAAAGCAGTATTGGAAAGCCTGATCATGGCCGGTGCTATGGACGAATTAGAAGGCAACCGCGCTCAGAACTATGAAGCTGTTCAGATGGCTCTGGACTATGCTTCGGAAGTGCAGACTGAAAAGCGCCGTGGGCAGATGATGTTTTTCGATACGCTCGGTGCCGATGGTTCGGAAGGTGATTATAAACCGGAACTTCCCGATGAGCATGAATGGGCACTGAACAGAAAGCTGAAATGTGAAAAGCAGATCCTGGGTTTCTACTGGTCAGGTCACCCGCTCAGCCAATATCAGAAAATGCTAGATCTTTTTATCAATACAAGCACGGAAGATGCTGGATACAATCCGGAAAAAGTACCTGCCAATATCGCTATCGCCGGGGTGGTTTCCGAAGTGCAGAAAAAAGCCGATAAGAGGGGAAATTCATTTGCCATCATTACCATGGAAGATCTTTCCGGCAAATTTGAAGTAAAGCTGTTCAACAGCGACTACGAGAATTACATGGATTTGATGGAAGAGGGCAAGGAACTCTTTATCCTGGGTAAGAAATCAACTTACAACAATGGCAAAGAGGGCATTTTGAACATTATTCCCAAGAAAATCCTCAATTTTGCAGAGATGGCGACCCAGCTCTCCGGAGAGATATTTCTGAAGATCAAAGAAGCTGATTTCAATAGTGAATTTGCCAAGAAATTAATGAATTACTTTAATGAACATCCCGGTAAGTTCGGGGTTCACATTACGGTTCAAACAGAAAAATTCAAAACCATGAACCTCCATCCCCGCACTATCAAGATCTTTCCCTGCGCCGATATCGACGAACTCTTTGAAGGTATTGAAGAGTACCAGAAAAGAGTGAATCTGAATTTCAGTTAGAGGAACATTTCTTTTGAAACAGATATTCCTGCTCCTTACTTTCCTGGCTATCGGCAGCGGTCTTTTAGCCGGTCAGTTGAATATTACCATCGATTCCAACAGGTTCCTGGATGAAAAAGGCAACACCATCTTTGAAATAAATTATCAGATCCCCTATAAAGATTTGAAATTTGCCAGAACTGAACAGGGATTTGTGGCCAGGCTGAAAGTAGATTTTGCTCTCAGTAAAGGTGAAAAAACAGCTTACCATGATGATTTTGTTAATAAAATTATTATGAAGGATGCAGCAACTGCCGGCTCTTCCTGCTTTTTCTCCGATAAGATCATTCTTACTCTGGCCGGATCCGGCTATCTCTTAACGGTTATCTTCAGCGATGAAGAGGCTGATAAATCTATCGATTATAACCATGAATTGAATATTCTGCCTAAAAATACTTTGCTGAGTGAGATCGAATTTCTCTTTGATGTAGTAGACGATTCCACAAAATTGCATGAGAAATTTCACCGTGATGGAAAGCTGTTTTTTTTGAACAGCTCTCATATTTATACACTTCCGGAAAATGACAGACTCTGGCTCTATTATGTTTATTATCCGCCCCCTGACTCAACCGGCTTGTTTTTCGAGACGATAAAAATAAAACGTAAAGAGCAAACCATCCTGGAATCAGTTGCAGAAATACAGATATCCTATTCAGCAATACCGATCACTAAACATCTGGATATCAGCCACCTGGAAGAGGGTTATTATGAACTTGTCATCAGCTCAGGATTTGACAGCCTATTGCAGAAAGAGATAGCACACGATTACTTCAGCATCAGAAAGGAGAAGGTCTTTTCGCAACGGCTTTTTATCGATCTGGAAGATGAGTTCATGCTGCTCAAATATTTTCTTACCAGCAAACAAACCTCAACCTGGAAAACTCTGACCGAGCAAGGTAAAATCAACTTTCTCAACAGATTCTGGTCTGTCAATGATCCCGATCCGACTACCGGGAAAAATGAATTTCTGCTCGCAGTAAAAGAGCGTGTCGATTATTGTAACAATAAATTTTCCTACTTTAAAGAGGGCTGGAAAACCGCCCGGGGCAGGATATATATCAAACATGATGAACCCGATGAGATCATCAAGCTGCAAACAGGTATTACTGCCAAATACGCTCAGAAAGATTACCAGATCTGGAAATACAGAACTGACACCGAACTGACCTATATCTTTATCGATCTGCACACCAGCGGTAACTATCGGCTGATATATGTGGAAGATGATGATACGGAGAGTAGTGATCCGAAATGGCGGATCTATCTGGGAGAAGATTTTGATCCGGGATTACTGGAATAATATTCTACTGTGTCAAAATGATACAATCTGTTGCCTATAAGGGACATTTACTTAAGCGAATAAAATCTAATAATAGATAATTATTAAAATATTTCAATTACTCTATTTCGCATAATTATTTGGTTACACTATAGTAAAACAATAAATAGTCGAATTAAACTATCATTTTATTAATAATCCATACATTTTATTGAATGAGATTTATTACTTCCTCCTAACCTGTAAGAAAGCAATAAGTTGCGCATACTCATGCCTTGATTGTTGCATTCAATTTTACAGGAAACTCAATTTTGGTATAAATAATGTTATATTTATCATGAAAAAATATGGGGATTTGTGCTATGCAAGATAAGTTTGTTCAGCCGGATAATGATACAATCTGGATATCTCAAATTATTAAAAATCGGAAAGTTCGTAAATTTTAATAACTCCGTTTTTTTTAGAGATTAGATAAAAAAAATATTAATAAATTTGACAGATTAGTATATATTATTAATTTCTGTGCTGTTTAGCAGATAAGGCTACGATATCATAAAATTAATAGTGACTAAAGAAATGGAACGTAGATTGCGGAGAAAAGTTTATTCTAAAACAGATGTAAAGGCATCTTTGAAATGCTGGATCTTGGTTGAGTCTGGTTTTTTCAGAACAACAATGAGATCGAAGCGGGTAAAGTTGTCTTCATACTGATGATTTTGGGATAGAAAAAAGGAAGCGGTTTTGGAGAGTTTTAGTTGTTTGGCATAAGATACGCTGCTGAGGGCGGAACTCAGATTCGAAGTACGTGTTTTTACTTCCAGGAAAACCAGCAGATCGTCGTCCAGGGCAATTATATCGATCTCTCCATATTGGGAATAATAGTTACGATGAATGATTTTATAACCAAAGGAATTAAGGTATTCAGCAGCCATATCCTCTCCCGATTTGCCCATTATAGCCGTATTTACATAATCCATGATTCGAAAAATGTCTTGACTTAATATTTGTCAATAAGATATAAGAAAAACTGATATGTTTTGGGGGTAATTATGAAAAAAACTATTTTGTATTTAATTTGTGTGATGCTGTTTTATTCTATCGCACTTTTATCCATGCCCTATACAGCCATGGGTAACATAAACATTCCTGATGCCTATGTGCTTCCTCACATGATGGTGGATTTCTCCTACACGAACTATTTCGTGAGCGATGGCAATATTCCATGGGTTACTGATACTACCGGTACCAGTACTAGGTACAATGAGTACGATTTTGCAGGTGGCCTCAGGATAGGACTGTTCGACATGGCGGAGCTCGGGCTGGTCTACACTAATACTGCGGGTGTATTCGGTAATTTGAAGGTGCGGATCATCAATGAAACGGAGTCCCTGCCGGCTCTCTCTTTCGGCATATTGAATCTCTTCTCTTCCGTTTCCGACTTTGAAAAGATCGATATACCGGAAAAATACGATTACACTGATCCGGTTGATTATATCAGTAACTCTCCCTACCTGGTGGTCAGTAAATCCCTGGTCATCATCACCGGTGTGCCGATCATGGACTATCTGGAGACATCCTTTCATTTCGGGATGGGACAGAGGAAGTTCCACGGTAAGGGTGAGACCGTCAAAGGTTTTGGCGGTACTTTCGGCGGTATCGATGTAAAGCCTTCCCGCTACTGGGGCTTCGATCTCGAGTTTGACAGCCAAAACCTCAACTTCGGGCTTAACGGCTTCTACAAGAACTTTACATTACGCGTGGGAATGTACGAAGTGGAAGACTTCCTGGGTATCAAGGGAGATGAGGGCAGTAATAAGCTGGCGATCAATCTGAAATACACACTGGATCATTTCTCAGAGATGAAAGCATCCGAAAAGAGGAAGAAAACCATCAGCCAACGTAGCAGGTCGATGGAAAAAACCACTCCGGAAGAGGTTGAAACTTACGATGAAGATAGTAATCCGCTTCGGGACGAACTCGAACAGATCAGAAAACGCAGAAAACAAGCTGAAAAGGAACTGGAAGAGATCCGTAAACTTCTGCAAGAATAATAATTGTAACTTATGAGAAAAATACTTTTTTCGTTAATCTTTACTCTCATTCTTGTGCAACTGGTTGCGCAAGATGATATTATGTCTATCTTGAAACCACAGGAGAAAAAAAAACCTCTGCTGCAACAATTGAAAGAAGAGCGCAGGGAACTGGCCATCCTGGAAGAAGAGATAACATATTTCTATAACCTGTTGCAGCAAAGAGCGGGTGTGCGCAAACTCTATAAAAAAGGAAAGGTCAGTGATCTGAAGAAAGTATTTTCCAAGAATGTAAAGGTTATGGACAGGATGTTCGAAGAGAACCGTCTGGAAGCTCTCAGCTTGAAGATAGGAGAACAGAAGATCATCTACGGCGATGTAGTTGAACTTCAGGATCAGATTCTTTTTTATCGTGCGAAACTGGCTTTTATCAAGAAAAATAATAAAAAAGCACAGAACCTGCTCGAGGATTTGGTAACGAATTACCCCCGGTCAGAAAGACTGAATCCCGGGCTGCTGATCCTGCAAGAGATCTACTTCAGAGATGGTCGTGATGAACAACTGATCACCTGCTTCGACAATTATGCTGGAAAGATCAGCATAAAACAGAACTACTGGCTGGCCCACGCTTACTTCAATGTCGGGAAATATGAGGAAGCTTTAAGCATCTTTAAAGTACTGTCTAAAGATAAAGAGTTCGGCTTTCGGGCTAAAGCCATGCAGGCCATGATCGCTTACTTTACGGATGGTATCGATACAGCAATAGAGAAATTTAAGATTCTCGAAGAACGTTACGGAGCAGGAACGGATTATTATGATTTTGTAATTCTTTCTCTGGCCCGACTCTATTCCGCCAGTGACGATATTGACAAGGCATTAAATCATTATGAAGATTACAGAAATATACACAATAGGAAAATGAGTGATGAATTACTATACGAAATTGCTCTGCAATTCTACACTAGCCAGAATTTTGATATAGCCATTAGTTATTTCAACGAGATCGTAGAGAAAGAGGTTAAGAGTGAATACTTTGCTTCGGCAAAATTCCTGGTAGCTGTTTCCGAGCAGGGGCGTGGCAACTTTGATCAAGCTGAAAACACCTTGACCGAGATCATAAGCCGCAATAATATCCTCCTGGAAACAATGAATACAAAATACAGATTACTGGCAAAATACAATGAAACTCGCCGGGAACTGAGCGGTTTGGATGTTCCTGCGGAAGAGATCGAAGCTCTGCAAAAAAAGGCAGATAACATTGAAGTGGCACTGCAAAGTACAAATAGTACTATGCAGGAACTCTATACAGGTCTTGATCCTGTATCGCTGGAACTCCTGCAGCTGCTGGAAGAAGAATATCTCTCCTACAGCAATACCATTGCCGATATCGAAGCAATAATCCTACTGGCAAACACGATTCCCAACAAGAGGATCCCGGCTATTATCGACCGGGAAATTGCCTCCACAGATTCCTCGATCGTAACCTTGCAAATACTGAACTACCTCGGTCACAGACCCAGGTTTACCTATAAGGACTATGATTTTGCCAGGGCTCTGGCCACAGAAAAAGTTTATCAGGATAACCTGCTGAAAACCTGGCATGAGATCGAACAGATAGCCATAGCCAATAATCATGAGGAGATGGTTCAAACAATACGAGAATCCAGGCAACTGGTAGAAGAAAACCTCGAATCTATCGAAGTTATTGCCCAATACATGTTCAAAGGAAAACCCTCTGATGAATTCCAGCAGATCATCCAGGAGGAGTCTGAAGCTATCGATAAAAACAGGGAAAACCTGATCTCCCTGAAACAGGAAGTAATTGAGAATTTTAATAAACAGATAGCCCGGAGATTGAGTAAGGAAAAAGAAGTCCTGGTGGCTGAATTCCAGTCGCTTAATCTCTCTTATGATAAAGCTCTTGCTATTATCATGACAGAAGTTACGGTAGAGAACGAGAAGTATCAGTTCAGTCTCTTGGGAGTACTTTTCAAGCAGACTCAAATCATAGACGAAGAGTATCAGGAATTTCAGGAAAAACTTAGAAATGAATAATATCACAGGCAGAAAGTTAACTTTTATTATTATAATATCGTTGCTGGCAGTGGCAGGAATTACAGCCCAGGATGTTGTTAACGAAGTAAATACCCAGTTGCAGGAAAAGTTTAATAAAAAGATCGCCTACAAAAAGGATGTTTATCAGAAAACCTTAAGATTTATTAATGAAAATCCCAATTCACCGGGCTTATCCACTCTCTATTTTAATCTTGCTGAAATGAGCACGGAAATCGATATTCATAATCCATCCATAACGGCCGGATTTTATAAAAAAGTGTTGGAAAAAGATAACAACTTCCTGCAAAAAGATGCTGTTCTTTATAATATCGGTTACTATGGCTTCACTTCGGAAGTTTACCAGCGCGATGAAGCCAGACAGAGAAATATCGATCTGGTCATGAACTGGCCCGATTCCCTGCGTTTAACTGAAGAAAGGCTGCAGTATGTACTCGATGTCTACAGGCAGGTCTGGGAAGATTTCCCGGAATCGAGCTATAATACCGAAGCAGGTTACAGACTGGGAACGGTTTACTTTGAGATCGCTCTCGATACCCGTGTTCCTCAGGAATATTATGAAAAAGCTATCTACTATTTTAACCTGGTTTCGAAGAAAGAAAACGATGCCCTGGCACATTATGGTCTTTTCCAGAGAGCCTGGACCTATTTTGCCAGTGCCAACTTCACAAAAGCTATTGAAGATTTTACCCTTATTCTTCAAATCATCCATCTCGATTCCCTGCAAATAGAAAAAACCTTCTTTGAAGCAGATGCTATCGAAAATATAGCTTATAGTTTGATCGAATATGACGGTACCGATTTTGAACAATTCTCCATGGCTGCTGATAAAGCAAAGGAGATATTTCATAGCTTTGTAAGCAAGGAATATGGTAAGGAAGTAATCCTGAAATCGATCGAGCTGAAGCATAAATACAACGCACCGATGCAGGCAGTGGATCTTTACAACGCCTATCTTACCCTCTATCCCGAAGGACTTAACTGTCCCCTTTTCGCAGATTCCATCATGACCATCTACAAGCGCAATCCAGCCAGAACCAGAGGTGGTGTTGCCGCGGAAGAGTTGATTATTGATGAGTATATTCGCCTGACAAAAGAGTTCAGAGTCGATTCCCCCTGGTTCCAGGGCAATGCGGAGGTTGATAAAACACCGCAACTGGCTGTGATTCGAGAAGCATATGAATTCATGGAACCGAAATATTATAACAACTTCGCTCAATCTGCAGATGAAAGTGATTATCTTATATATAAAGATCTTGTGGAAAATTATTGCCTCTATGATGCTTTCAGGGATGAGGACGGTTCCAAACAGATGGAAAACATGCGTAAGAATGTGATCGACTTCAGTCAGGATATGGCTGAATCCAGCCAGGATCCCCGTCTCTATTTTGCTGTAATAACCGATATCAATACATTTATCGAAAGCTATCCTGAACATCCAGCCCTGCAGGAGTACAAGGAAACAGAATTCTACAATCATGAACAGATCTATAATATTCTAGAACCTACCATCGAAGATAGTGCTTATGTGGATACGGTGAATAATATCACCCTCGATAAAGATGATCTTGATTCTCTTTTTGTGATGGCGGCTCGGAAATATGAAGACTACCTGACCACTGCTGCCACCTCCAGTAAGACTATAGAAACAGAGCTGATCCGCATCGTTTACCAGCGTGCCGAACTGAATTATGCACGTAATAAATTTGAGGAAGCATACAACGATTTCATCAGACTGCAGAACTATGCTATCAATAATGAGATAAAAAAGATATCTTTTGCCAGATTGGCCGAGATCAGCCAGTCCCGCAATGATTACAGCGGAGCAGAAAACTATTATCGGGAAGCTAGCAAGTATGCCTCCGATGAAGAAAAACAGGTCTATAACAATAACATCCTGGCTACCATGCAGACCAAGGCTAATACACTGGCAGATTCAGCGGATTATATCTCTGCTGCCCAGGAATATTTGCGGCTGGCTGCTGAGATCGAAAATGAAGATCTGGAAAAGAGCATGGGCTTCATAGTTAAGGCTATAGAAAGTTACCAGCAGGCCGGAGAAAATCAGACAGCTATTGATCTTTTCCTGGATATTGCTGCCAAAAAGGATGATAAAAATGATATCCTGGCAGCTTATATCAGCGCCTGGACCATCTCCGACAGCCTGCAGGATTGGGAGCAGAGCGAAAGACTCCGCAAGCAGTTTATTAATAAATTCAAAGATTCCAACGAAGCTTATAAACTTCGTTTGCAGATAATTGGTTTTTATGAAGGTGAGCAGTTCAACGATAAAGAACGTGCTGCCGATATGTACCTGCAGCTTCATGATGAAGCAGATCAAATGGATATTGGCGAAGATCAAAAAGAGAGCATTTTCTTAAATGCCTATCGCATTTATAACGAACTGGGCAATGAGAATATGATCGTGGAACTGTGTCTTCGCTTTGAAAAACTCTATCCCTCTCATCCCAAAGCCAATGACTTCCTGATCAGGATCGCCAAGATCTATAATGACCGGGGAGAAGAGCAGAAATTTGAAGAATTGGCTGCCTACCTTTATAAGAAAGATCCCACCATCGATCTCTTTATAACTATTGCCGCTGAGAAATTGAAAGAGATCAAAACCGAAGTTGACAGCCTTTTCGAATCCGAACAATATAGTAAAATGTTTGCCAGCATAAAAGCTTTCAAAGCGGCTGATGAACATTATAGAGATAAAAATCTACTGCTTCCTACAGAGGCGATTTACGAAGCTTTCGATTATTACGATAATTACATCACTTTCCATAATCGCTTTGAGGAAGAGTTGAACAGGATCGAAGTCAGCTTTCTGGCTTCTACACCAGATGAACTGCTGCGTGTAAACGAACTGACGGAATGGAAGAACCACCTTACGGACGGCAAGCGGCGTATTCCCAAACTTCTGGAGCAATGCGATGCTCTGAAAACAGATGTGATCGCGCTCATCCAGGAAGGAAACAATTTTGGACTGAAACCGGAAAATAGAACCCGAGCTTTATATATTGGGGGAAAAATATATGATCATGGAGCCAATGTTGTTCAAAAGCAGATCCAGAAATATATCGATGTCTCCAAACAGTTGAATAATGAACAGATGCAGGCTAACCCTGTGCAGCAGAAACAGTATAAAATGGCCATCAACAATAAAGGAAATGAATTCGTGCTGACCTTTCTCAAGAAGGGTGTTCAACTCTACAATACCCTGCTCGCTACCTTCTATGATGGTAAAGATTATTCTGATCAGTGGACCGACTTAGCCAATGAAAGATTGGTAGAATTGGGTGTTCGAAAACCGAAAGTGCTCGAACATATTTACACAAATTCTGCCTGGGAAGTAAATAAAACAGCCATTAGTGATCTATCTGCAAGTAACGTAAACAGTGCTTCCTGGAATGCAGCGCAGATAGCTCCCCAGTCCACTGTTTTTGATTCTGCCCGGGTAATTTTGGTACCACCCCGACAGGAGATGTATCTGAAAAGGGAATTTACTGCAGAAATAAAACCGGAACTGATTACTTTCGATTATGCCTATGACAAACCGGTCGAAGTGTATTTGAATAATGTGCTGGTAGAAAAAGCAGCAACTCTGCGGGAGGATTTTATTAAAGTGAATAATGTGCTGACTCCGCATTATTCAATTATTTCCTCCAAGAATATGAAATCCGGCATGAACAATATTATTATAAAAATAGCGGTGGATTCAACAGCTGTCGATCCAACTCTGTTCAGTTCTTTCATTACCCTGCAGTATGATAAGGAAAAACTGGAGATCGCCAAAACTACCGAAAAGAAAATCCTGCTGTCTGATTACAGCTGGCTGACCAGGAAAGATGACTTTGCGCTGGAAGAGGAAACTTCAAATATTGAAGAAGAAACGGCAATTACCGACACCATGCCGGCAGACACCCTAGCCTCTACCCAGGTGCAGGCGGATAGTATGGCAGTAGATCAGGAAGAAGCAGGCTGGAAAATAGCTGGTGCCAGCAACTTCCAGTTCTTCAAGGCTCAGATGTTCGGTCTGGAAAGCAGTGGGGCGCTGGATATTTGGCATCCGGTGATTGATTCTAATAATGTAGAGACAGTATATTTTAAAAAGGATATCGATCTCGATGGTGATGTAATCCAGGCTCATGCTAAATTAATCGGTCAGAATAGTGTAACACTCTGGGTGAATGATGAACTGGTGATAGCTGATCAGGGATTGATCGTGGATGACAGGTTGAAAAAGATACAATCTCACGAGGTCAGCATTAGCCAACTGAAACCCGGGAAGAATACCATACTGGCAAAAGTTGTAGGCGGTAGAGAATTCAAGGGCTTTATCTTTGAAATGAATTATACTATCAAGAAAACAATAATAAATTCGGAGATAGATAATCCGGGTATCTCAGAATGAGAGGTGAATTATGAAAAGAATAGTGATTTTGTGCATATTAATTATATTTATTTCCTCTTTGCTGGCGCAAACCACAAGCAATCAAAGCACCAAATCGGCCAAGTACAAAAATCTCAAAAAACTGAAAAGCGAAGCTGAAGAGGATGCAAAAATTGAGATCCGTAAACCGGATAATGCTGCACTGATGCCACGCACTCAGACGGATTACAGTTCCGATATGAAATTGAATGTTATAGATAAATTTAAAAAATCCAATAAATTACTTTACTAAGGGAGGTAAGTAATGAGTAGAAGTCTCAGATTATTATTGCTGGTTATTTTATTATTCAGCGTAAGCAGTCTTTCTGCTGCTGTCAATGTAGTCGATATGTTCGTACAGGGTGGTGTGTTCATGTACATCATCTCTTTCTTATTGATCGTGATGCTCATTATGTCGATTATCAAGTACTGGCAACTCACAATTAAAGAGAAACTGGACACCAAGAAATTTTATCTTAAATTGAAAGGTTATATTAAAAATAACCAGACGGAAGAAGCGATCCGTATCAGCTCTCAATTCAAGAAGACCACAATCGGTTTTATTTTCTGGAACGGTCTGCTGGGCTATAACGACGGCTTGAAATCCGGTAAGAAAGGCATGGAACTGCAAAAACATCTGCAGAACTCTTTTGATGAAGCAGGCTTGCAGGCAATTCCACATGTGGAAGCAGGTTTATTCTGGTTCGATATTATCGCCCAGGTTTCCACATTGCTGGGTCTGCTGGGAACTATCTTTGGTCTGGTAATATCCTTCGACGCTATAGCCCATGCACCCGAAGCCGATAAGAGCCGGATGCTTACAGCAGGTATTTCCATGGCTATGGGAACCACAGCCTACGGTTTGATGGTTGCTATTCCCACCATGCTTATCAAAGGTGCTCTGCAGGCAAGAGCTCAGAAAATTATCAATGACATTGACGAGTATAGTGTAAAAACGATAAACCAGATAACCTACGCTATGAAGGATTAGTATTATGGCATACGGTCCATCCCAAAACAGGACGGGATCTCAGCAAGAACATCGAGAACCTAATCTCATTCCCATTATGAATCTCTTCATAGTTATCATTCCCATGTTAATGACCATCATGGTCTCTGTACATCTGGCGATGATAGAGATAACATTGCCTGCTCAGTCTGCTGGTGGTGGTAACGGTGAAGAAGCTGAAGAACAGGTGGAAGATCTACCTAAAATGATAACTTTAGCCCTTTTTCCTGATCGTTTCGAGATCATGGTAGAAGGTGATAAAGGAGTTACTGAGATTCCACAGTTGAGCCCGGGTCGACATGATTTTGTTACTCTTGATAAGAATATAGCCGAACTTAAATTAGTACACGAAAAACAGGGCACAATAGAAGTACTACCTGATCCTACAGTAAGGTTCGATACACTGCTGCGTTCGATCGATATATGCAAGAGCAACGATTTCCCGAATATAAAATATCTTACAGCCTTAACCAAATACTACCGAGCAAAATAGGAGCGTAATATGAAACGAGCATCAGTAAAAGTAGATAGATCAGCCGGGAGTTCCGGATTTACAAGACGCTCGCGCGGTAATAAAACAAGAGACCTTAACATTACTTCACTTATTGATATTCTGACAATTCTACTGGTTTTTATGATAAAGAACATCTCCATGGATGCCAGCCAGAAAAATGCTCCCGAAGGCATGCTGCTGCCAACAACCGTTAGCAAGAATGAGCTGATCGAGAGTGGGAAAGCTGTTTTCGTGAAGATCTACACAGATAAAATCCTCTATGGTGCAGAAAATATTCCGATTGGATCGTTGCAGGATTTTATCAGCAGCCAGGAAACCAGACAATCTCTTCTCAGGTTATTACAGATGGAAGCGAAATCGATAATGGCAATGCACAGCCAACCATGTCTATTGATCCAGGCGGATAAGGATCTACCGTGCAGATATATCACGGAATTCATAAAATTCAGTGCCCAGGCTTCATTTGCCAACATCTATTTTTCTACTATTCATTCCGAGAACAAAGAAGAAGTATTGGGTATTTAAAAAGAGGTGGCTATGGCAGAAAAAATATTAAATTTGAAGCTTAAATATAAAGATAAGATCCTCGATATTGCCAGACAGAAAAGAGATTTTACCGGTTCTTTTATCATCGGAAGTAGTAAATATATCTTCTGGCAGATTCTGGATAAGGCTTTTCCTGATAAGTATTCACTTATCAACAAAAGCGGCTCATCCTACAAGCTGAAACTGCGCGAGGGCATGGATATAACGATCAAAAAGAACAATCAGGAACTGACAAAAGATGACCTGCGGAGAGCAAACCTGCTGAAGGGGAATACATTAACAATGGATCCATCTACTATTGGGGCAGTAACTTTTGGGGAAGATTGGAAGATAGAGTACAATTTCATAGAACCCTATAGATATGTTGCTACCAGGGAAGAATTGACCATTGCCAAGCAGTTTGCCAAAGCCAGTCCTCTTTCACCGCAGGAAAAATTTACCAGGATTTTTGTAATCCTGGGTGTGCTGGCTACCTGGATAGGTCTTTATATTGCAGAGAGTAACTATGTACCTCCTGTGAAATTAAATTTCACAGAACGTCTGCAAATGATCGAAGAATATGCTACTCAGGTACAAGCTGAAGTAACCGAAGAGGTGGTCGGCCCTACTGAAACCGGACCAAAAAGCCGGGAAGAGATGGAAGAAGAAGTTACCGAGCAGGTCGAACAGGCCCAGGCTATGTCGTCTGCCGAATTTGAACAAGAGTTCGGTCTTACCCTGGGTGACGGCATAAGCGGTATGCCCGGCGGAGAGGGAGTCGGTGATTTCAGCAATGAACTTCTGGAAGTTACGGAAGTAAGTGAAATCGTTGTTGCCGGTACGGGACCCGGAACAGGTAGCGGACCGAAAGCCACTAGGGGAGCCAGTGATCTGGATGTAGCCGGAGCCGGAGGATTTGATCTGGAAGGAGTTGGAGACGGATTGGGTGATATCGGTGGTCTGGAAGGGCTCGATCTGGGCGGAACCGGTGGCTTTGAAGAAGTTGACCTGGCCAGTCTGGGCGGTGATGTAGGAAGTTACAACGTTACCAAGGTAGAGAGTAAAGCTCAATTCCAGGCTGTTAAAAAGCGTTTTGCCGGTATCAAGATGGTGAAAGAGGGAACCATCAAGATCGAAGAGATGACTCCTGAAGCAAAAACAGAACTGGCTAATATCGACAACGTGGTGAGTACCTATAAACCGCAGATCACCAAACTGTTCACCGTGGAATCTATGCTAATGGACATGTACGGCACGATTGAATTTTCATTGATCATCAGTGCTTCGGGTAGGGTAGAAGCGGTTGATATGGAAGTGGCTGATGGCAGCTATTTCACAGATAATTTCCTGAGGAAATGCCGTCAGATCATTCTCAACTGGAAGATTAAAGTGAAAGAACCTATCGGCTACAGTTTCCGTATGAAGTTCTATAAATAATAATATATCAAATAAAAGCCCTCTTTGCCGGAGGGCTTTTTTTATGTGTATGAAGTATTACGAAATCGCCTTGCCCATCAGAGTTGAAAAACTTTACGTATACAAAACTGAAGAAGATATCAAGCAGGGTTGCCGTGTGCTTGTTTCACTTCAAAGTAGCTTCTATACGGGTATTGTCTGGCAGGAAGCTGCAAAATTGGATGAAAACCTGAAATACAAAGATATCCTGGAGATCATCGATGAAAACCCCAAGATCTCTCAGCAGCAGCTGCAGCTGGCCCAGTGGCTGAGCAACTACTATCAATGCGGTCTGGGACAGACCTTGGCTGCTATGCTGCCTTCCGGTTTCAATGTACATCTTCAGCAGCAGGTAATAAAGATAGCAGATAAATCTGCATTGGATTCTGACGGAATACTCGAACTTATCCTGGCTCAATTAAGCAGTTCGAACTGGCTCAATATTGCTGATCTAAAAAAGAAACTGAATATAAAAACAACGATCCTTAATTCCTGGCTGGAAAAACTGGAAAATCAACATATCATTGAAATAAAGAGAGTTTACGATAGCAGGATAAAAAAGAAGCTGGTTAATTATTTGATCATAAACCGGATTGAAGAGATTCCCAAACTGACGGAAAAACAAAATGCAGCCTGGTCATTGATCAAGCAGAAAAAAGCTGAGTTCCCACTCAAGGATATTGTCGATCAAGTCAGCCGCTCTATTCTGAAAGCACTTGAAAATAAAGGTATACTGCGCATCGAACCACGAGAGGTGGAAGAAGAGTATTTTATAATTCCCTCTGCACAAAACCCAAAAAAGCTCACATTGACAGATGAACAAAAAGAGGCTGTGCATAAAATAAACAGCTCTATCCAAAGAAATAATTTCCAGACTTTTCTGCTCTATGGGATCACCGGCAGCGGTAAAACCGAAGTCTATATTCGAATTATCAGAGAGTGTCTGGAAAAAGAGAGAACAGCCCTCATGCTGGTACCCGAGATCTCGCTGACCCCGCAGATGGTGGAACGCTTTTATAATGCTTTCGGTCAGGATATCGCCATTCTGCATAGTCACCTTAACGAGCGTCAGCGCTGGCAGCAGTGGAATAAGATAAAATCAGGAAAAAGCAAAATTGTGATCGGTGCTCGCAGTGCTATTTTTGCTCCACTGGAAAATATAGGCATCATCATCGTCGATGAGGAACACGAAAATACCTATAAACAGGATAAAACTCCCAGGTACAATGGCCGGGATGTTGCTATTGTCCGTGCCCGTTTGTCGAACGCTGTCGTCATTCTGGGCAGTGCCACTCCTTCTCTGGAGAGCTGGCAGAATGTGGAAAACGGTAAATCTATTCTTCTGCAATTGACCAAACGTCCTTTGACCTACAAACTTCCCTCTGTGCAGATCATCGATCTGAAAAAAGAAGAAGATCCGACTACGCATTTTTCAGCCATACTCAAAGAGAAGATTGAAGAAAAACTGGCTGCTGGTGAGCAGATCATTCTTTTTCATAACAGAAGAGGACATTCATCCTTTGTGCAGTGTATTTCCTGCGGCAAGCTTTTCCAGTGTCCGCACTGCGAGATCAGTATGAATTTTCACAGCAGTTCACAGGAGCTTATCTGTCACTATTGCGGTCATAAGATCGATCTGCCCCGTAAATGTCCCGATTGCGGCAGCTTCATGTTCAACTTCGGAGCGCCAGGCACACAACAGATAGAAAAAGAGTTGCAAATACGTTTTCCCTCAGCTAGTGTTCTACGCATGGATTCTGATTCTACCCGCAGGAAAGATAGTTATGATTCTATGTTCGAGCGTATGAAAAAGGGCAATATAGATATTCTGCTCGGTACCCAGATGATAGCCAAGGGACTGGATTTTGCCAATGTTACCCTGGTCGGTGTTATCTCGGCAGATATCGGCTTGAATATACCGGATTTTCGGGCAGCGGAAAGAACCTTTCAACTTCTCACCCAGGTGGCTGGTCGCAGCGGCAGAGGAGAAAAACCGGGTGAGGTTATCATCCAGACTTACAACCCTCAGCATTATGCCATCACCTGCGCTACACGTCAGGATTTCGTATCGTTTGCCGAGCAGGAATTAAAACTTCGGAAGCTTTTAAAATACCCGCCGGCTTATCGTCTGGCACGCTTCTTGTTTGCTCATAAAAATGAGAAATATCTACGCACTCAATTGATTAAAAATGATCATATAATTGAGAGACTGAAAAAACTGTTCAAACCTGAAAGTCTCTTTGTGCTAGGTCCCGTGCAAGCCCCTTTTATCAAGATGAAGAATAATTATCGTTATCACATTATCTTAAAAGCAGATTCAGTTCAAACGCTTTCTCAAAGCGTAAACTATTTGAAAGAGAATATAAAACTAGGCAGCACTATCAGGCTCTCTATAGATATCGATCCCTATGGGCTTCTTTAAATCGATCTGATATGCAGATTTCTTATAACTCGAAATAATATCCAAAATTGTTACAATTGATCTATATAGAGAAAAATGAAATTAATTTGACATATAGGTGCTGTCATCATTTTCTCCTTATTTAAAATAGGAAGATAGAAAATGAAAAAGAGTATTCGTTCGTTGAAATTCAAAAACAACAAATTGATCTTGATAGATCAGAGAGTATTACCGCAAAGATATGAAGAGTTTATCTGCAATAATTACAAAGATGTTGAATTTGCTATTGCCGATATGGTGGTGAGAGGAGCTCCCGTCATTGGAGTAGCAGCAGCCTACGGGGTCGTGCTGGCTGCACTCGAATTTTTCGATCTCCCCAAAAGAGATTTTTTCAGAGAGATGCATCTGGCCTGTGATATCATCAATAAATCCCGACCTACTGCGGTAAATCTGATGTGGGCTGTTACCAGAATGAGGAACCTGCTGGTAGAAAGTAAGACACAAAAAGAGATATTAAGTGACCTGAGAAAGGAAGCAGATAAAATAGCGAAAGAAGATGTCCAAACCAATAAAAAAATGGGACAATTTGGAAATTCACTTATTCCACCCAAAGCTACAATTCTCACTCACTGCAATACCGGTGCTCTGGCAACCGTGGAATACGGCACAGCACTCGGAGTTATCCGCACTGCCGTTTCATCTGGCAAAGATATTTTCGTTTATGCAGATGAAACACGCCCTCGTTTGCAGGGCAGCAGACTTACAGCCTGGGAACTGGTTCAGGAAGGCATTCCTGCCAGACTGATAGCAGACAGTGTTGCTGCCACCCTGATTCGTGATGGCAAGATCGACCTGATCCTGGTAGGGGCGGACAGGATTGCTGCCAATGGTGATACTGCCAATAAGATCGGTACCTTTATGCTCTCTGTAATGGCAAGAACATATGATGTTCCATTCTATATTGTCGCTCCAACTACAACAATAGATTTTGAAATTGAAACAGGCAGTGAGATAGAGATTGAAGAGCGTTCCTCCCAAGAAGTAACGCATATCAAAGGTGTTCCGGTTGCACCTAATAACATAGATATCTATAACCCTGCCTTCGATGTAACTCCGGCAGAAAATATTACCGCTATTATTACAGAAAAAGGTATAATAAATAAACCATTTAATGAAAATATTTTAAATCTAAAATAGAGGAATTCATGTTATTTAAAAAAATACGAAATGAAGTCGCAGCTATGGGAAGAGAGATAGCAGACTCCGGTTTTAATCTGGGAACCTGGGGAAATATCTCTGCCAGAGCAGATGCCGATCATATTGCCATCACGCCCTCAGGGGTTGCCTACCAAGCGATTAAAGCGGAAGATATAATTATTGCAAATCTGGACGGGCAAACTATCGATGGAGATAAAAAACCATCTATTGAACTACAACTGCATATTACTGTTTACAAAGCAAAAAAGAGAGTTAAGGCAATTGTGCATACTCACAGCGTACATTGTACAGCTTTTGCCATAGCCAGAAAACCAATTCCGGCAGTTTGTGAAGATATGGTTCAGATCGTAGGTGGCAGAGTGGAGGTTGCCAGTTATTTCCTGCCCGGTTCACAGGAACTGGCGCAGGCGGCAATTGCAGCTCTGCAGGACAATAGCGCCTGTCTGCTGGCCAATCATGGGTTACTTGCAGTTGCAGACAATTTACCCGAAGCATACAAGGTGGCTCAGATCGTTGAAAAATCTGCTCAGGCGGTAATTTTGGCTAGCTCTCTGGGTGGAGCGGTAGAATTATCTCAAGACGATATCGATTTCATGCGTGATTTTTATTTGAATAAATACGGACAGAAATGAAAGCACTCTACTTTGATGAAAAATTAGCATTGAGAAATGATTATCCCATTCCTGTTCCTACCGAAAATGAAGCCTTGATAAAAGTAACTTTAGCCGGATTATGCAATACCGATAAAGAGATCATGAACGGTTACACTCCTTTCCGGGGAATCCTGGGACATGAATTTGTAGGTGTTGTGGAAGAGTGCCATCAAAAAAACCTAATTGGCAGAAGAGTGGTCGGAGAAATAAATATCGGCTGCGGAGAGTGTTCTTTCTGCCGGAAGAACATGAAAACCCATTGCTTGCAGAGAAAAGTGTTGGGAATCCGTGATAAAGACGGGGTTTTTGCGGAATACACCACCCTTCCGATAGCGAATCTTCATATGGTTCCTGATGAGATCCGTGATGAAGAAGCTGTTTTCACAGAACCGCTGGCAGCAGCACTGAATATTCTGCAAATGGTAGATATCAGAAAGCAGGATAGAGTTGTTGTGATCGGAGATGGTAAACTGGGACAATTGATTGTACGAGCTATATCTACCACTTCCTGCGACCTGACCCTGATAGGAAAACAGAAAGAGAAGCTGGCTCTGGCAGAAGAGTTCTCTCAAACAAGACTTTTTGATAAAAATGCCGACCTGCAGAATCATTTTGATATAGCAGTAGATTGTACCGGAAATAAAGCTGCTCTCTTGTATGCGGGTGCTATCGTTCGACCCCGGGGTACGATAGTTTTAAAAAGCACCTATGCTGGAAATATTGAATGCAACCCCTCTCTCTGGGTGGTGAAAGAACTAAAGCTGCTCGGTTCACGTTGTGGTGCATTTGCTCCTGCTCTTCATTTCATGCAAAAGGAAAAAATAGATTTGACAAAATTGATCGAAAAAACATTTTTCATTGCTGATTGGAAAGAAGCATTTGAAACCGCATTTACAAAAGGTGCTTTGAAAGTGCTGTTAAAAATTTAACCAAATAAGGGGAGGAAGAATGAGAAAAGTATTTGTTACACTGTTGATTTTAGTTTTTGCTGTGTGCGTTATTGCCGAGACTAAAGTAGCGATCGTTTTTGCCACAGGTGGTTTAGGAGACAAATCATTTAATGATGCCGCCTTGGAAGGTATCAAGAGAGCCAAAAGCGAGCTTGGAATCGAATTTGATTATGCAGAACCTTCAGCAATTACAGAGTATGAAACCTATATGGCTCAATTTGCTAACAGTAAAAACTATGATCTTATCATCTCTATCGGATTCGATCAGGCTGATGCACTTACCAAGATCTCCGAGAGATTCCCGGATCAGAAATTTGCCATAGTTGATATGGTGGTTGTAAAGCCCAATGTGGCTTCCTATGTTTACAAAGAGCAGGAACGTGGTTTTATGGTGGGTTATGCTTCCGGACTGATGACTTCACAATCAGCTGATGAAAGGGTCAATGATGATCTGGTAGTGGGTGTGATCGGTGGCATGAAGATACCTCTAATCGATGCCAATATTGCTGGTTTCATGGCTGGCGCCAAATATGCTGATGTAAACATGAAAGCACTTCATTCCTATGTAGGGAACTGGGCAGATCCGGCCAAAGGTAAAGAACTCACATTCTCTATGTATGAACAGGGTGCGGACATTGTGTGGGGCGCTGCCGGCAGATCGGGTTTAGGTGTTATTAATGCTGCCAAAGAGAAGAATTTTTATGCTATCGGAGCAGATTCAGATCAGGGATACCTGGCTCCGGAAAACATACTCACCAATGGTATGAAGAGAGTGGATAACACAGTTTACATTGCCATTAAAGATGTGATCGATGGCAAATTTGAAGCAAAGATATACTCACTTGGTCTCAAAGAAGAGGCTCTGGGCTATTCCAAGAATCTTCTACCGGCAGATATTATTGAGCAGTTGGAGATCGTAAAGAAAAAAATTATAGCCGGAGAAATTGAGATTCCTGCCGTAATTGAAGAAGTTGAATAATTGATTTTTTTAGGGGAGTAGTTTTGTAAAAAAGCTACTCCCTATTTTTTTATTCAGGAAGCTATTTGAACATTATAGAATTTAAGGGAATTACCAAAACATTTGGTTCTCTCACCGCTAATAGCAACATCGACCTGCAGATAAAGAAAGGTGAAATTCACTGTCTGCTAGGTGAAAACGGCGCCGGTAAAACCACCCTGGTGAACATTCTCTTCGGACTCTACAATCAGGATAAAGGTGAAATATTCATAGCCGGAAAACCATGTGATATCAATACCCCTCATAAAGCTATCGAACTTGGTCTGGGCATGATACATCAGCATTTTATGCTGGTGGACAGATTAACGACCACCGAGAATATAATTGCTGGTGAAGAACCGATGAAAAACGGCTTCGTTGATATGACCAGGGCAAAAAAACAGGTTCGAAAGATCTCCGATGAATACCATCTCTCCGTAGAGCCGGATGCTATCGTTGAAAATATTTCTGTAGGTGAACAGCAGAGAGTCGAGATATTGAAAGTACTTTATCGTAAAGCCAAAATATTGATATTCGATGAGCCGACTGCAGTTCTAACACCCCAGGAAGTGGCAAGTTTATTCAAAATCCTCAATAAGTTGAAAGCTGGTGGCAAAACCATTATCTTTATTACTCACAAGCTGGAAGAGACCATGAAAATATCCGATCGGGTAACCGTTTTGCGTAAGGGAAAAGTGATCGATACGGTGAATACAAGCAATACCAGCCCGAAAGAGTTGGCAAAAATGATGGTAGGTCGGGAAGTATTATTGCGAGTGGAAAAAGAGAAAAAAAAGAGCGGTGAAACAGTATTGGAAATCAGGAATGTATCACTTTATGGAAAACACAAACGACCTCTTCTGCAGAACATTAATATCTCCGTTAACCAGGGTGAGATCGTGGGTATTGCCGGAGTTGCAGGTAATGGACAATTGGAATTGGAAGAGACCATTGCCGGTTTACGAAAAATACAAGCAGGGCAAATATTGTTGAACGGTGAAGACATCACCGGTAAACAGACAAAAGAGAGACGGGGAAAAGGATTGTCGCATATACCTTCAGATCGATTAAAAAGAGGCTTGGTACCTTCCTCTGATCTGGCCAAAAATATTATTCTGGGTAATCATAATGCCTTTTCAAAAAAGGGATTTCTGCAAAGAGATAAAATTAAGAAATATAGTAAAAATATAATTGAAAAATTTGATATCCGCTGCCGCTCATTACAAGACAATGTTGACCAACTATCCGGAGGAAATCAACAGAAACTGGTTATAGGCAGAGAACTTTCCACAAATCCGGTATTTATTCTGGCAGCCCAGCCAACCCGTGGTGTTGATGTGGGCGCTATCGAATTTATCCATCAGAATTTATTAGAAATACGAAAAAAAAATAAAGCTGTCCTGCTTATCTCAGCGGAACTAGAAGAATTGATGTCCTTGGCTGATAGAATTCTGGTTATATATGAAGGCAGGATCGTTTCCGAAAAGAAAAAATATACCAGAGAAGAGCTGGGTCTTCTGATGGCCGGAGAAAAATTGGGATAATCATAATTATGTATAATAATACAGTTTTTCTCAAACCGACAGGTTAGGATTTCATGCTCAAAAGACTTAAAAAATACTCTGATCTGGGTTATTCTTTAATAGCAATAATTCTGGCATTTGCCATTGGAGCACTGCTCATATACTTGTCCGGTTTGAATGTAGGCAAGGCTTATTCCGCTCTTTTCAACGGAGCCTTTGGAAGCCTTTTTAATTTCACCCAGACACTGATGAACACTATACCACTTATCTTTACAGGACTGGCAGTAGCGATAGGTTTCAAATCCGGTTTATTCAACATCGGTGGTGAAGGACAAATGTATTTAGGTGCTTTCGTCACAGCCATTACTGCCATTTATCTGAGTTTTCTTCCAAGTATTATTTTAATTCCCCTTGTTCTGCTGGCTGGTGGTCTGGCAGGAAGTGCCTGGAGTTTTATCCCGGGTTATCTAAAAACCAGAACAGGGGCACATGAAGTTGTTACCACTATTATGATGAACTATATCGGTATACTTGCCACCAGTTTTTTACTGCTGCGGTATTTCCAGGAAACGGGACCGATCCCCCAGACAGTGTTTATTCCCGAATCTGCCAGATTACCCGAACTTATCGAGTTTTCCAGGTTAACCTGGGCTATATTCATTGCTGTTTTTGTGGTTATTCTGTGCGATATTTTTTATAAGAGAACAAACTTGGGATACAAGATCCAAACGGTAGGTAAAAATTCATCCGCAGCCGAATATGCCGGCATAAGTTCCGATAAAATGATGGTGCTTTCCATGATGATCAGCGGTTTTATGGCAGGACTGGCCGGAGCTACGATAGTGATGGGTGTACTGCATAGATTTATCACTAATTTCTCACCCGGCTACGGTTTCACAGGTATCGCTGTGGCCGTTCTGGGCAGGAATAAACCTGTTGGAGTTTTATTTGCAGCACTGCTTTTCGGTGCCCTACAGACCGGTGGTATAACCATGCAGCTCTTTGCTAAAATACCGATGGACCTTATGGTCGTAATACAGGGCCTGGTCATCCTTTTTGTGGCTACTCCTGTTTTGATCAAAAAGCTTTTGAGGAAATAGAGTATGTCCGAAATCCTGGATGTGATATTCAATATCAATACATTTTCTGCTGCCATCAGAATTTCCGTGCCATTGGTATTTGCTGCGATCGGCGGAGTATTCTCAGAACGGGTGGGTGTTATCAACCTGGGTCTGGAAGGCATGCTTCTGGGTGGTGCATTTTCCGCTGTACTTGGTTCCTATCTCACCGGCAATCCCTATATCGGGGTGCTATTAGCTATGTTCATGGGAGCTATTATTGGTTTCATCTTTGCCCTGTTCACACTAAAATTTGAAGCTAACCATGTGGTAGCAGGAGTGGGATTGAATATACTGCTGCTGGGAACTACGACCTGGCTGATGCAGATCATCTGGGGTTCCAGGGGAACTTCCGTAAATGTGACCGGTTTAAGCGAAATAACAATTCCGCTTATCTCTTCCATTCCCATTATTGGAAAATTGTTCGGTTCACACAATATACTGGTTTATTTGATGTTCGTTGTGGTTATATTATCCTGGATAGTACTGTTTCGAACTCCCTTCGGGCTCAGGTTAAGGGTCATTGGCGAGCATCCCAAAGCTGCTGATACCCTGGGAATTAAAATAAGAAAGATCCAATATACCAGCTTGATATTCAGCGGAGTGCTTTGCGGTCTGGGGGGAGCATATCTATCACTGGGGCACCTGAACTGGTTCAGTATGAACATGTCTGCTGGCAGAGGTTACATGGCTCTGGCAGCCAATATATTTGGCGGATGGAATCCACTGGGTGCATTCGGAGCCAGTTATCTGTTTGCCTTTACCGATGCGCTGCAGATGAGGATGCAGGCTCTTAATCTTAACGTTCCTAACGAAATAATCCAGATGGTTCCCTATATTCTGACAATTCTGGTTCTGGCAGGGGCAATGATACGTTCACGCCCACCAGCAGCATTGGGAAAACACTACAAAACAAGCAGGTAAATTTCCTTTCGTTATCATTAAACGCAAAGGATGCTAAGTTGTTTTCATCATTTACCAATTAATTAGAATTCATATTCAACACCCAGAATCGGCAACAGAGTCCATTGATAAACTTCATCAACAGTTTGATCCGTATCGTTCCAATAATACTCAGCGATATTCTTCTGATTATAAGCATTCCACACACTAACATAAATCACCAGGTTGGTTTTGTTGAAAAAGAATCTTTTATCCAGGCGCACGTTCATGGAATGATAATCGGGATAGCGCTCCTCGTTAATGCGGGTTTCATCATAAACTACTCGGTGATTTGCCATTGATTGTTCCACATCGATCGGAGTGTAGGGAACACCACCGGCATAGATCCAGCGTAGGCTCATCTCCAGTCCGGGAGTTAGTTTGTAGCCGCCTTCGATGCTTACGATAAAGCGGTTGTCATAGCTTCTATCCTGCCAGATGCCGTCGCAACCTTTGTAGCGGGAACGGAAATATGTGGCGCTGGTCAATCCATAAATTCTCTCTGCCAATTTCTTCTGCAGTATCACTTCCACCCCTCGGCTCAAAGCTCGGCCGTTATCCTGCAGGGATTCATAATAATTGAAGAAATTGTCATCGATCACAAAAATACCGGGTTGGCTGGGATCAACGGGAAAGTTGCTGTAATTTTTCTGGTAGGCTTCTACTACTAACCGCGTGTCTTTTGAAAGCAGATGTTCAATTCCGATAATATAGTGCGTGGCATAGGGATCTTTCAGATCTTTGTTGTCTTCGTTTTGTGATAGAAGCAATAGTGGCAGGTTCTGGTGAAAAACTCCCACCGATCCGTTCAGCGAAGTTTTTATATTCAGTTTATACTTGCAGGCAAATCGGGGTGAAACGGTCATATTTTTATTCAGTGAAAAGTAATCCACTCTCAACCCCAAGGTTGTAGAGAATTTCTGGAACAGGTCATAATTCAGACTGATGAATCCACCCAGTTTTTCTGCCTTGATCTCATCCTTTAAAACAAGCTCGGGAATTGTGTCTCCGATAACATTGGTCGTCTCAGCCAGATAATTATCATAATCATGTTTCAAATATTTGGCATCGATCCCAAAATCCATACCTAACTTTTCGGAAAATCGTTTAAAATTCACATTCCTGAATTTCAGTTCCTGCTCTCTTGTGCGGTTCTTAATGTCGGGAATACCGGTTGGTTCCTTGAAGGTCTCATAGAAATCTTCATCATATTGAGAAGAAGTAATTGCGAGCGAAGTATTGGAAAAGGTTGATTCATTCCAAACTGCACGCCAGTTCAAGCCATAGGTTCCCTGATAAAGATCCTGGTTTCCGTAATGCGACATATAGTTCTCTGCTGCGTTTTCCTGGTCGGGAGAGTTGTGATCATCTGCAAAAACTGTCAGGAAAGAGAGCTTCTGGAAGGGATTGAACTCATAGGAAAATTTTCCCTGTATATCACCATATTCCGGTGCAGCAGAAGTTCCCACATCGACGGCATCAATAATGTACTTCAGGTAACTTCTTTTCACAGCCAGCATAGCAGAACTTTTTTTGCTTGTGGGACCTTCGAAGATTCCTCCAAAACCGGCAAAATTAAAATCGATCTGTCCATCGAACTCATTGGGATTACCATCGCGAAAATCGATTTCCATTACCGACGAAAGCCTGTCTCCATAAATGGCAGAAAAACCTCCTGTATTGAAGGTTACATCCTGGATAAAATCTACATTAAGAATCCCGATCGGGCCACCGGAAGAACCCTGATGCGGAAAGTGATTGATATTAGGAATTTCAATATTATCGATGAAAAATGTATTCTCCATCGGGTTACCGCCCCGTACGATCAGATTGTTGCTCTGGTCGTTCACTTTTGCCACACTGGGCAGCGACATCATGATGCGGCTCACATCGCCTGCCGATCCGGGAGCGCGGCGGATCTCTTCATTGGAAAAACTGACAATACTGGTTGTCTGTTCTTCGGTTTGGGCAAAGTAGGCTGTCTCTACCGAGATTCCCTCGATCTCGACAGGTTTGCGTTTCAGTTCACCATTGATGAAAGTAGTTCTTTGAGAGCGGATAATAGCATCGGTTTTCATCTGCGGTTGATATCCAATAATTTGAAATGACACCGAATAACTTCCCACCGGTACATTATAAATATGATATTGTCCTTTTTCGTTTGCATACACACCCATCTCCAGCTCTTTGATGATCACGCTGACGTTATTAAGCGGATAATTAGTTTCGGCATCGATCACACGTCCCATCAAATTGCCCATCTGAAGTTCATTCGAACACAAGATGGAACTTAATACTATTATATTCAATATGATAATAATAATTTTCATTTTTCTTTCCTACTCTTTTAGATAATTTTCTAATAATACTTTTATAAATTTTTTTTGAGTTTCTGAGCTTTTTAGTTCCACACCCAGACATTGATCAAACAATCCCGGCATCATACTGGTTATCAGAATTGTTGAGAATAATTGTACTGCAGAGACTTTGCTTTCAAGGTTATCTTCGGAGCGTAAGATATTTTTGATCAATCCATGAAATTCTGATAAAAACACATTCAACCTCTGCACAGAATTTGTATCAAAATCATTTTTATTGAATGTATCAGCAAGGTGAGCTTTGATAATATTGGGATAATTGACAGCTCCTTTCAATGTGTCTTCCAGAAAATGCTGAAGCGCTTTTCTGGTATCACTTTTCCACATTCCTGCATAATCCTGAATATTCTGCACAAAGCTTTCATTCAAAGTTGCGTTCATTACAATTTTAAAAAGCTGATCTTTTGAACCGAAATGATAATTAATTGCTGCCACATTTACACCTGCAGAATCAGTTATTTTGCGAATAGTTACATTCTGAAAACCATCTCTTTCAATACATTCAATAGCTGTCAGGATGATCTTTTGCTTAATTTCATCACTGCTCATATTTCCTCCCGAAATTAAAAATATCAAACACATATTTTAAACACGTGTTTGAATTTCTTGAGTAGCGATTTTGCGTCAAGAAATTTTTCAATATTTTAAGAAATAAATAAATATCAGATGGGAAAAAGTATCGCAAAGATGATTATTAGAAGATAGATTACGGTCAGCCTGATCTTCAGAACCATACCCAGTTCGAGTTCCAACGATTTACCGATCTGGTATATGGCGTAATCGACAACGAAAAATGCCCCCGCTGCTATGATCTGGAACCTGCCCCGCAAACTGGAGAAAAACGAATAAGAAAGCAGCCAGATAATCATACCGGAAAAGAAACTTTTGATCCGCTTTACGTTCTGGATCTGAGCCTTTTCGATGGAACTCTTATTTTCCGCTTCTTGCAGCGTTTCGAGATGCTGCCTGATTTCTGATTCTACTTTATTCATCCTGAGTCCTTTGCAAGGGATAATATATTTCTTATAATCCCGATTAAATTGTCAATAAACATTTGACTTAAAATAAACACTTAAAAAAATGAGCCCGTTTCATTTAATAGCCTGATAGGTAGGCTATTAGTAGTTTTTAGCTTGACTGATTTTAGGAGTATAAGAACTATAAATTAAACAAAGATGGAGGAGATATGGATTATTTCTTAACAGAAGAGCAATTAGAAATAAAGGAAATAGCTCGCAAAGTTGCAGAAGAGAAGATCAAGCCCATCAGGGCTAAATATGATGAAGGCCATGAATTTCCCTGGGAAATTGTGGATGTATTCAAACAGACAGACTTATTTGCAGTACTTGTTCCCGAAGAATATGGCGGCATCAGCGGCAAAGTGGTTGATGTGGCGATCATAACTGAAGAATTCAGTCGAATTTGTGGCGGTATCGGTCTTTCACTGGGTGGCTCCGGTCTGGGAATGTATCCTATTCTGATCTCTGGAAGTGAAGAACAGAGACAGAAATATTTACCTCTCATTGCCGATGGTGAAAAACTGGCAGCTTTTGCCCTTACGGAAGCTAATGCTGGCTCAGATGCTGGAGGAATTGAGACCACAGCAATAAAAGATGGAGATTTTTATGTTTTAAATGGAACCAAACAGTGGATAACCAATGGTGGAGAAGCAGATATTTACACAGTGTTTGTGCTAACCGACAAATCAAAAGGTGCTAGGGGAGCTTCTTGTTTGATTGTTGAGAAAGGAACAGAAGGTTTCAGCTTTGGTAAAAAGGAAGATAAAATGGGTATTCGCGGCTCTGTGACTAGAGAGTTGATCTTTGATAACTGCCGTGTTCCAAAAGAGAACCTGATCGGTCGTGAAGGGAAAGGGTTCATAATAGCAATGAAAACTTTTGATAAATCACGACCTATGGTTGCAGCTCAGGCAGTGGGAATAGCTCAGGGTGCCTACGAAGAGGCTGCCCGTTATGCCAAGGAAAGACATCAGTTCGGCAAACCGATCTCGTCCTTCCAGGCTGTTCAATTCATGCTGGCCGATATGGCAACTCAGATCGAAGCAGCACGCGCCCTGGTGCTGGCAACTGCCCGCATGATAGACGCTGGTGTGAAAAGATATGCCAAGGAATCTGCCATGTGTAAGGTCTTTGCTTCCGATATGGCCATGAAAGTTACCACCGATGCAGTTCAAATTCTGGGTGGTTACGGTTATATGAAAGAATATCCGGTAGAAAAAATGATGCGTGATGCCAAAATAACTCAAATATACGAGGGAACCAACCAGATTCAGAGGTCTATTATTGCCTCCAACCTGCTCAAGGAATTTTAATGCCAAAATTGTTGGTACATATTTGCTGTGCGCCGTGTTTTGCGGCGCCTTATTTTCATTTGCAGGAAAAAGGATTCGACATCCATGGCTTCTGGTTCAATCATAATATCCATCCCTTCCAGGAATATAAAAAGCGCCTGGAAACATTAGAGGATTTTGCAGAAAAAGAGAACATTCCCATAATATATAAAGATGAATATAACCTGGAAGATTTCCTGCGTAAAGCAGCTTTTCGTGAGAACGAGCGTTGCAACATGTGTTATTATGACCGGTTGAAATATACAGCTATCGTGGCTAAAAAAGGCAATTTCGATTATTTCACTACTACCTTGTTATATAGCAAATTTCAAAAACATGAGCTGATAAAAAAGATTGGAAAGTCACTGGCTAAAGAGTACGATGTGAAATTCTATTATGAAGATTTCCGCCAGTACTGGAAAAAGGGGATCGAACTTTCAAAAGAAAGAAAAATGTATCGCCAGCAGTATTGCGGCTGTATTTACAGCGAGAAGGAAAGATACCTCGGGAATCTGGAAAGCAGGCACTAGAGTAAAATGAGTAAATACGGCAATATTATTATTCTTATCGGGCTAATCATCATAGTGCTCGGAATTCTTATCCGTTTCACGCCACTTGCTAAATATATCGGAAAACTACCTGGTGATATCAGAGTCGAAAAGGAAAATTTCCGTTTTTATTTTCCCATCACCACACTGATCTTGCTCAGTATAATTATTAACTTGCTCATCAGGATTTTCAAGAAATAAGAAAACTATGAGGTTATGATGAAAAATGTACGAACCTATAGAAAAATGAAGCAAGAAAAAGAAAAAATAGTAATGATCACAGCCTATGATTATCCCTCCGCAAAATATGCACAATCCGGAGATGTAGATATGATCCTGGTAGGAGACAGCCTGGGCATGGTGGTGCTGGGCTATGAAGATACCCTGCAGGTTACTCTGGAAGATATCATCTATCACACCAGAGCTGTACGCAGGGGTGCTCCCGATACATTCATCGCAGCCGACATGCCTTTCATGTCCTATCATTTGAGCCTGGAAGAGACTAAAGAAAATGCTGCCCTGCTCATTGTGGAGGGTGGAGCAAATGCAGTAAAACTGGAAGGTGGAAAACACAGCCGGCTGGATGCCATCGCAGCCATTGTTGATTGTGAAATACCGGTTATCGCTCATCTGGGATTGACTCCTCAATCGATCAATGCTCTGGGCGGATATGTGATCCAGGGGAAGAAACAGCTGGATCATCAGCTTATTCTGGAGCAAGCCAGGCTAGTGGAAGAAGCCGGCGCATTCATGCTGGTTCTGGAAGGAATTCCCGAAAAATTAGGCAAAGAGATCAGCGAAATTCTTTCCATTCCCACAATTGGTATAGGTGCTGGTAGATTCACTGACGGACAGGTACTGGTTTATCATGATATTCTGGGCATGTCGGATATCCAGCCGAAATTTGTAAAAAGATATTCCAACCTGAAAGATGAGATAGTGGAAAGTATTAAAAAATATAGTTCGGATATTAAGAAGAAGAAGTTCCCGGAGGAAAAACACATATACAAACCAATAACAAAGTAGTTAAACTGGGAAAATCAAATTTCCCTAAAATTATGTTGACACTGAAATATCAAGGCAATTTAGTGCTTTTCGTAAAAAGTTAAATAACCCGGAGGGAAGCATAAGGTATTTGCGCTGATTTATTATTTTCTGGATAAAAAACATAACGGAGGGTTATTATGGATCAGTTAAGAATACTCTGGGTGGATGATGAAGTTGAACATCTGAAACCTTTTATAATCTTTTTAACCGAACGCGGTTACCATCTTAAAACAGTTTCCAATGGTGCAGATGCTATCGAATCTGTGCTCAATGAAAAATTCGACCTTGTCCTGCTGGATGAAATGATGCCGGGACTTGACGGTCTTTCCACGCTGCGCGAGATTAAGAAGATAAATAATACTTTACCTGTGGTGATGGTAACCAAAAGCGAAGAAGAGGGGCTGATGGAAGATGCTATCGCTGGACAGATAGCAGATTACATTATCAAGCCTATCAATCCCAACCAGATCATCATGGCAATCAAGAAGATATTTCAAGCCGATGAGATCCGTAAAAGTAAGATCGGGGAAGAATATGCCCAGTTCTCTGCCGCCTTGAACCAGAAACTATTTTCTACGCCGGGCTGGGAAGAGTGGTCCGATATTTACCAGCAGATCTGCCGCTGGGATCTCACCTTGGATGAGATTAACGATTCTGCTTTGAGCCAGATGCATTTTCTGGAGAAACTCAATTCAAATTCCGAATTTTCCAACTATATTGGAGAGAATTATAAAAACTGGTTGAAATCGGATGAAAGACCTTTTTTGTCGTTCGATCTGATCTCAGAATATGTTGTTCCTAAACTGGATAAGGATAGACCGGTCTATTTTATAGTACTGGACTGTATGCGTCTGGATCAGTATTATGCGATCGAACCGTTCATTAAAGAACTTTTCGATATCGATCTGAATCTCTATTATTCGATTCTTCCCACTGCTACACCCTATTCCAGGAACGCTATTTTCAGCGGTTTGCTGCCCACCGATATTGCCAAGAATTTTCCAGAATACTGGGTGGAATCTTCTGACCTGGATAACAGCCGTAATAGGAACGAACACCAGCTTCTGGAAGCTCATATAGAGGATCTTGGTCGCGAACTGGAGCAGAGTAAATACGTTAAAATATTCACCATCGAGGAGGGAAATTATACACTGCGCAAGATCGATTCCTGGAAGCATGAGAAACTGGTGGTGCTGGTTTATAACTTCCTGGATCTGCTGGCGCATCACCGCTCCAAGAGCCAGATCCTGAAAGAGACCATTCCCGATGAACAGGCGCTGAGAGCTTTCACCAAGCACTGGTTCCTGCATTCCACTTTTTATGAAGCATTGAAGCTCATTGCCAAACAGGGTGCCAAGGTGATCATCACTACAGATCATGGTTCGATACGTGTGAACCGAGCCAGCCAATTGACCGGAGACAGAGATACCACCACCACTGTCCGCTATAAGCAGGGACGCAATCTTTCCAGTAACAATAAACATGCACATTATATTAAAGATCCAGAGGAGTACGGTCTTCCCAGCCGCGGACTGGTGGATAATTACGTTCTGGCAAAAGATGATTATTATTTTGTTTATCCCAATTCTTTTCACCAATATATGAAGCAGTACAATGGTACTTTCCAGCATGGTGGTATCTCCATGGAAGAGATGATCCTGCCGCTGGCGGTATGTAAACCGAAGGGATAAGTAAGAAATTTGAAATTTGAAATTAGGAATTGGAAATTGGAAATTCGAAATTAGGGTTTAGGGTAATGACAAGATTCTTGATATGTTTTAAATCCTCAGATTCTTCGTTAGAAAGTTCAAGAAGAGTCTCTCAGAAAGACGAGGTTTTTTAATATGGTCTCTCTGAGGGTGAGCTAACAGAGGCAAACGACGAAGAGTCTATGTTGAGGAGAAACATGGAAGTAATCAAAAACCTCAGATTCTTCGTTAGAAAGTTCAAGAAGAGTCTCTCAGAAAGACGAGGTTTTTTAATATGGTCTCTCTGAGGGTGAGCTAACAGAGGCAAACGACGAAGAGTCTATGTTTGAGACATGATAAGTTTAAATTGGGATAAACAATGAAAATGGGATATGTTTACATTATGACTAATCCCCCCAATGAAGTACTTTATGTAGGAGTCACCTCTGATCTGATTAAGAGAGTATGGGAACATAAGAATCATGTTGTAGATAGCTTTACAAAAAAATACAATATTACTAAACTAGTTTATTATGAACAAGGGGAGGATATTTATGGAGCTATTTGCAGAGAGAAGCAGATTAAAGGTAAATTGAGAAAGAAGAAGATTGAAATGATTAATAAAATGAATCCCGAGTGGAAAGATTTATATGATGATATTATTGATAAATAGAGGAAAATATTTTTTTAAAAATGTTCCAGATTCTTCGAGGGAAAGATTGAAAGTTCTACCTCAGAAAGACGGAACATTTTTTCCTTAACGTCTCTCTGAGAGATTCTTGCAGGGGCATTCGACGACTGTGTCCGGCGAAGTCTTGACGACGAGGGAAGAGTCTGTGATTATAAGGAAAAATGGAAGAATCAAAAAACCACAGATTCTTCGAGAGAAAGATTGAACGTTATACTCAGAAAGACAAAGATTTTTTATTTCTGAAAAAGGTACTGGGAAGTCTTGACGTAGAGGGAAGAGTCTAAAAAAAGGATAAACCAGAAAAAAATATTATGGAGTATTCAAAAGAATTTAAAATATATTCAAAAGAAGATACAAAAACTTTAGCAAAAAGAATAGCACCACATCTGCAATCGGGAGATGTGGTTGCACTTTACGGTGAATTGGGAACGGGTAAGACATTCTTCACCCAACAACTTTGTTCTTTTTTGGAAGTTACGGAAAACGTGAGCAGTCCCAGTTATGTTCTGATGAATGAATATAGAGGCAGATTTTCCATCTGCCACCTTGATCTTTATAGATTAGATTCGTATGAAGAAGTGCTGGAATTAGGGCTTCATGACATCTTTGAACAAAATCTGACAATTATAGAGTGGGCGGAAAAAGCAGAATTACTTCTACCGGAAAAAGTTATTAATATCCACTTTGAGTTTGCAGATCCCTATCGTCTTGTGAAAATTGAAAGTTATAAAAAATTGGATATCGGGAAGTCTCTATCTGAGTAGATCATAAAGGATGATCAGCAGAAGCACAACAATAATTACATTGCCCCAGAGAATGCGGTTCTTAAGGTCTTCGATTATTTTTCGGTTTTCCTGGATCTTATTTTCCAGGCGGATCAACATATGCTCCAAGGAAGAGAATTTTTCAGCAAAATTGTCTATTTTTTTAACTTTGCGCATGTTATCAAAATCTTTGATAAAGTGTTTGATCATATCAAAGAATAATTTGATTATACTGGAAAGGAAGGGATTGCTTTTCTGCACATCTCTATTATTTTTTTTCATCAGATTCTCCTAAAATTTTCTATCTGTAAGCATTAACTTAAGTGGTTTATTTTGTGTCAATAAGTTTGTAGATGCTTAGCTTTAAAGCAGGTTGTAGTTAAAATGAAATTAATGTATAAAATTGTCTCAAAGCTGAGGCATATTGACCCAGGTTGTTATTCTAATAAATAAGGAATTTAAGTAAATATGGTAAACAAATTTAATATTCATATTAACTTAACATATTCAACAAAATAAATATACAGTTAGAAAATCAAAGACTTCCTAATTTACGCAATGAATGGAATAGAAATAGCTATATACAATTGTCTTTAAAAAAGGTTATGAAAAGGGTTGACATTAGATAAAGAATAAAAAATTAATATTTACTAATAATAATTAATAGCTTAATAAGAGAAGGAAATTGAACGATAGTATGTTCTAAGCTTACCTGTAAGTGACGGGGCGAAGCTGTATTCGGTGTAAGCAGAATCCCTTCAGTCTTCTCCGGCAACTGCCGGATACGCCTAGACAAGTGCAGTACGCCACGGCGCATAAGTTCCCTTTTAACAAAAGGGAAAGAGAGAGAAGCATGAAGAAAAAAATCAATCTCACCCCAACCCTATCCTATCCGTCAAAAGCCGGACACAGTCGAGGAGAGGGAGTTAAAGAAAAGCAAGAAGAAAAGTAACTCGAACTGCCAGTTCGAGAAAGAAAAAGGTTAAGAACGTCAGAATCAAAATTTGAGGGTTTCAACCATAAGTACTCCCCTTTAGACTGTGTCCGGCTATTGACGGAAGGGTAGATTTATAAGCCCTGCTTGCAGCAGGCAAGCTTTGGCTTACTAAGAGGGGTTTTCCTAATATTGAAATCCGAAACTTTATAATAGGCTGGTTCAATTATTTTAATTGAACCAAAGGTTAAAATGTATGGTTCCGGTTAGAAACCTGAACCAGCATCGTCTTATTCGATCAATTGAAAGGAAGATATAAAATGAAAAAAGATAACATTTTACGATTTACTCCTAACAACTCACACAATTTTCTGGAAATTCTAAAAAGATTTTCTAACAAGAAAATTGCAGTGATCGGTGATTTGATGCTTGATAAATACGTTTACGGTGAAGTTGAACGCATATCACAGGAAGCTCCCATTCCTATTATCAGGGTAACCGATGAAAAATATGCGCCCGGAGGAGCAGCAAATGTAGCTGCCAATATTTCAACTTTAGGCGGGGATGCCTTTCTTTTTGGGATCGTGGGGAACGATTACTACAAAGATATTCTTCTTGATAAACTTTATTCTCTGGAGATCAGTACAGATGGAATACTTACCAATACCAAGAAAAACACAGTTCTGAAAACGAGAATAATAGGTCTGGAGCAGCAGCTATTACGAATGGACAAAGAAAATATTGAATATATTGGTGATCAATTTGTTGAAAAGTTGTTAACAAATTTGAAAGATGTAGACGATCTTTCGGCTATTATAATATCAGATTACGCGAAAGGAACAATTACAGAAGATCTCTTAAAAGGGGTTAAAGAATTCGCACAAAAGAATAACATAACGGTTATTGTCGATCCAAAGCCAAAGCATTATGCCTGGTATAAAGGTGTTACGCTAATAACTCCTAACAGGAACGAATCCCAGAAGATAACTGGGTTCAATATAGAAAACGAAGATAGTATCAAAAAAGCCGGCAAAAAAATACAGGAAGATTTGAATTCAAATATAATTATGACAGCCGGAAATATAGGTATGTATGTTTTTGAAAAAGGGAAAGAACCTATTCATATTCCGGCAGTTGCCAGGGAAGTTTATGATGTCACCGGAGCTGGAGATACCGTAGTTGCCGCTTTAGCTTTAGCGCTCAGTTGTGGAGCTGGTTTATCTGATGCTGCTGTTATTTCCAATATTGCTGCCGGCATTAAAGTAGGAAAAGTAGGAACAGCACCGGTACATATGGAAGAACTACAGAAGAGTTTTGAGTAACTCACCCCCCCCGGTCTTCGTTCGGAAAGCATTCTCAACTCACCCTACTGCCTGCACCGCCGTAGTTTTATCGAAGGCGTGTCCCTCTCTTCAAATACAAGAGAGGGAGTTAAAGATAAGCAAGAAGAAAAGTAACTCGAACTGCCAGTTCGAGAAAGAAAAAAATAAATATGGGTTAATAATATATAGGACTGGAAAGAAAGGGAACTTAAAAATGATGGAGAAGCCTCTGCATAATAAACAAACAGTTTTAACTTCTGAAGTTGCCATGAAAAGACTGAAACAATTCGCAATGTTATATGAAATGGCCTGGGAATTGAAAAGAGCTGCTTTCCAAAAAAAATATCCTCAATTGAAAAGTACTGAAATTAAAAAACTTACAGCTAAAGCATTTACAATGGCAAAAACTTAATGGATTCTCTTAAAATAATTCAGAAATTTATTGATCCTTTAAAAGAACTAAATATTGAGTATGTTATAACCGGCTCAGTTGCTTCGATTATTTATGGAAATCCCAGATTAACACACGATATTGACCTAGTTATGAATATCAATAAAAATCAAGTTGAAACGTTTCTTAGCAAATTTGATCCGGAAATGTTTTATTCGCCACCTCCGGATATTTTTCAAATCGAATTGAAAAGAGATTCACATGGACATATTAACATTATTCATCTTGAATCGGGATTTAAAGCGGATATTTATTTTTTAGGGAATTCTGATTTACAAAGATGGGCGTTAGACAATTTTTTTGAAATTGAGTTTTTTAATATGATTTTAAGATTAGCTCCTATAGAATATGTGATCATAAAAAAACTCATGTTCTACCGCGAAGCTAAAATGCAGAAACATATTCTTGATGTTCAAGGCATTTTAGAAAATTCCGAATCCATGATAAACTTTTCCATATTAAATTCATTTATAACAAAATATAAAGTGGAAAATATTTGGGATTTAGTAAAAACCAAAAAATGAAAAGCAACTGTCTTTCTGAGAAACTCCTACAAGGGCAAACGACGAAGAATCTGATTGTAAAAGAAAATCCCTTCAATCTTCTCCGGCAACTGCCGGATACGCCCCGACAAGTGCTATTCGTTAGGCTGGTTCAATTATTTTAATTGAACCAAACGTTAAAACGTGTGATTCCTGTTGGATTTATCCGCCGTTTTAGTCGCCTTTGGTGACTTGGCGGAAACCCGAACCAACAGCGCGCTTTGAGAATAGGTCGGTTCAATATTGCAGATATTTATTTTTCTGTGTTCGCAGGAGCGAAGAAGCAGGCGTTCCAACGCAGGAGCATTGGAACGAGGGATAAAAGTTATGAAAGATTTATTTTGGGATATGAAATTATCGCAGTCTGAAATTCAGGTTCTTTTGGATCAAAATGACTTAAAAAATCCATTAACAGCTTCGTTATATGCAAGGATATTATCATCGGTTGCCTGGTATAAAATATTAGAGCAATTAAGTGAAAAGCAGTTGCATTCAGCTTTGTCCGATGAAGTGATCCGGAGAATTAAATCGAAATCTTTAAAAGACCGCTTCAGATATGCCAGAAACATGTTATTCGATAATAGAGTGATAAATCGATAATGAATTATTACACAGAAAAATTATATCCTTTTCAAGATAAGATCATTCAGATCATCCAATCTTGTGATACACAATTCTATCTGACCGGTGGAACCGTTCTGAGTAGAAAATATCTGGGACATCGTTATTCTGATGATCTTGATTTCTTTGTGAATGCTGACCCCAAATTCAGAAATTATATCAATAAAATCGAAGCAAAATTATCTTTGACAGGCATTACATTTAACGTTCTCACCAGAGCCGATGATTTCGTAAGAATCGTTACCACGAAAGAAAGTGAAATAGATTTGAAAATCGATTTCATAAATGATGTTGAATATCATTACGACGGATTTGGACAAGATGAAAAACTGGGGAAGATAGATAATATTCAGAATATTTTATCCAACAAAATATCTGCGTTACCCAGGCTCGAAATTAAAGACTTTATCGATGTTGTCTTTATAGCTCACGAATTATCTTTTTCCTGGAAAGATATACTGGAGCAATCAACTAAGAAGGATGCTTGGATAAATCCAATCGATATTTCCAAATTATTTAATACTATCGATCCCAATTTATTGAAATTAATTAAGTGGGCACATCCTGCTGATGAAAATAAGATAGAGAGAGATTTTCATATTATTGCAGAAGATGTGTTGAGGGGAAGGGAAAATTCGCTGATTCAAAAATCTAAAGATTAAAGATAAAGTAACTCAAAGCTTTTACCATGTTGACTAACATGGCCTGCTTTGAGAAAGATGAAGGGAACTCACCCCTCAGTCTTCTCCGGCAACTGCCGGATACGCCCCGACAGGTGCTATTCGTTAGGCTGGTTCAATTATCTTAATTGAACTAAATGTTAAAATGTATAGTTCCGGTTGGAAACCCGAACCAGCATTTAGATGAAAAAGAAGAATCCCTTGCAATTCCCTTTTAACAAAAGGGAAAGAGAGAAAAGCAGGATGAAATCGACCTCACCCCAACCCTCTCCTATCCGTCAAAAGCCGGACATAGTCGAGGAGAGGGAGATTAAATAACTCGATCTGTCAGGTTGATAAATATGAAGGATAAATTATCAGAATCAAAATTTGAGGATTTCTACCATAAGTACTCCCTTTTAGACTGTGTCCGGCTTTTGACGGAAGGGGAGATTTATAAGCCCTGCTTGCAGCAGGCAAGCTTTGGCTTACTAAGAGGGGTTTTCCTAATATCGAAATCCGAAACTTTAAATCGTCAGAATCAGGATTCTCTGGATTTTAAAAGATTAAAAGGATAAATTATAAAAGACAAAATCAAAAAGCATATAGTAAGTGAGATGTGAAATGGGAAATGTGAAAAGTCATGAAGATTTACAAGTCTGGCAAATGGCAATTGGATTTGTAACGGATATATATAAAGTAACTAACAATTTCCCTAAATCTGAATTATACGGTTTAACAAGTCAAATAAGAAGAGCATCTGTCTCAGTACCTTCAAATATTGCAGAAGGATCAGCTAGAAACTCAACAAAAGAATATATTCAATTCCTTTACATATCACTAGGATCAATAGCAGAAGTAGAAACACAGTTATTAATATCAAAAAATCTCGGATATATCTATGATAAAAGTCTTGAAACACAAATTAAGAACATAAAAGGTAAATTGATAAATCTAATAAGTAGTTTAAAAAGGAAATTAAAATGAATGCTATCCAGAAAAAATTCCCTTTTCCCTTTTCACGCTTCACATCTTTTTTCCTCTTTCTCTTTTCACTTTTCACATTGGTTCTTTCCTGTTCAAGTCCAACAGAAACACCAAGGGGAGATCTGACAGGGGTTGTTAACTTGGAAGGTGAAACCGACCCCTCCAACATAACCGTAGCTCTCTACGACCTGGCAGTCCTCGATCCCGACATTGTATCAGTAAACCAACAATATCCCCACATTGGAGTTATCATAACTCAACATACCGAATTCGACCACCGCCTGCAGGAACCGGTTAAATACACCGAAACCGATGCTGAAGGCTATTTTGAAATAAAAAAGATCCCTACAGGAACTTACAATATTGTAGCCTTAAAAGACAGTTTTGGATTCAAATATATTTATGAAATCAATATTCAAGATGGAGAGAATGAGCTTTCAAATTCTCAATTAAACCACCGTCTCTCTGAGGAATTCTCACAAAGGCATTCGACGAAGAGTCTCTCCCGCACAGAAGTTGACATTGTTCTGTATCAGGAGCAATATTTCTCCGGTTACTTCGAAGAAACAAGCACCACTTTTTATACCGACCATCACTACATCATAGAAGATGATACTGCACTTCTGCCTGACCAATCCCTGACTATAGAACCTGGCACAGTTATCCGCATTAATCCCGGAGTTGACCTAACCATCCACGGCACACTCACCGCCCAGGGCGAAGAAAACAACATGTTCTGGGTTACCTCCAACGACGGGTTTGCCGTCTCACGTCTCACGTCTCACGTCTCACGCGAGGATCTCTTACAATACAACTCAACCGAGTTATCTTCCATCGCCACCGTCTCGGACGATCTCATAGAGTGGGGAAAATTCGACTACGCCAACACCTGCCTGCTTAACCAGGTTAATAACCTGCATATACAAAATGGGATATTTAGAAATGGTAATTGTGGGTTTTATAGTTCGGGGGTAGATTCGACGTTTTGTGAGAATTTGATATGTGATAATATAATAGAACAAGAAGCAGGGGGAATTTATTATTTGAATGTGTTAGAGGGAAATATTCAAAGTTCAATTTTTTATCAAAATTATAATGGCAATAAAATAAAAGATGAATTTGAAGGTTTAGTTCACAATAATTATTATTTGGATAATCAAAATGGTATCGAACTATGGCATTTTGTTGGAACTATACAGCACTGTGAATTTTATAATAATTCCCAACAAGATATCAAACTTTATGGAAATAATGAACCTGAAAATAGAAATCTTAATTTTGAGTATAATATATTTTCTTCTGATGTTGGTGTTTCACAATATTATTTTTCTTTTGTTTATGATTTTATAAATCTTTTAGACATTCATGATAATAATTTTTCCAACAGTGATTTCTTTATAGAATATTATCCTGATTTTTTAAATCATGATATTTATGCTTCAAATAATTATTATACTAACATAAGTAATATTGAACAAGTTTATCAAAAAATCCGAAAAAAATCGAATGAACCGGGTTATACAGTTATTATTGAAAATATTTACTTCGATGAAATTGCAAATGCTGGAATTGAATGAAAAATAGTGGTAAGGTAAATATGAAAGGAATAATTTTAGCTGGTGGTGCCGGCTCACGTCTTTATCCAACTTCGCTTGCTTATAGCAAACAATTGACTATGATCTATGATAAACCGATGATCTATTATCCACTTTCAGTTATCATGTTAACAGGAATCAGAGAGATATTGATAATTTCCAATGAAGTAACCATACCCGTTTATAAAAAATTGCTTGGTAATGGTTCACATCTTGGATTGGTTATAAATTATGCGATACAAGATAAACCACAAGGTTTAGCAGATGCTTTTGTTGTGGGTGAAGAATTTATTGGAGATGATTCTGTTACAATGATCCTGGGTGATAATATATTTTATGGAAAGCTTGATTTCATAAGAAAAGCTGTAAAAGAAAATTCTGGTGCTACCGTTTTTGGATATCATGTTACCGATCCACAGCGTTATGGTGTGGTTGAATTTAATGGAAATGGAGAAGTGCTTTCGATCGAAGAAAAGCCGGATAATCCCAAATCAAATTATGCTGTTGTTGGCTTATATGTTTATAATAATGAAGTTGTAGAGATTGCAAAGAATCTAAAGCCCTCAGCACGTGGCGAACTTGAAATAACCGATGTAAACAGAGAATACCTGAAAAGAAACAAACTTAAGGTTGAACTTTTTGGAAGAGGTATTGCCTGGTTAGATACAGGAACTCCCCGGTCTTTATTAGATGCATCAACATTTATTGGAGCTATTGAACATAGACAGGGGTTAAAAGTAGGTTGTATTGAAGAAGTAGCATACATGATGAATTTTATTAATAGGCAACAATTTAAAGATTTAATAGAAAAAATTCCTGATTGCAATTATCGGGATTATCTGAAGAAAATTTATGAAGAAATCATTCTATATGAAAAATATCAGGGATAATTGATGAATAATATATTGGTAACTGGTGGCTGTGGGTTTATTGGCTCAAATTTTATTCATTATCTTTTTAATCAATCAGATTTTAAAGGTAAAATTATAAATGCCGATAAATTGACTTATGCTGGAAATCCTGAAAATCTTAAAAGCATTGAAAAAAAATATAGTGATTCACGATATTTTTTTGAGAAAATTGATATTGCAAAGTTTTCTGAAATAGAATCAATATTTGAAAAATATGAAATAGATTACATAATACACTTTGCTGCTGAATCTCATGTGGATAGGTCAATAACTGGTCCAAGTGAATTTATTCATACTAATATTGTTGGTACATTTAATTTATTAGAACTTGCACGGAAAAGTTGGAAAGATAGAAAAGATGTTTTATTTCATCATATTTCTACTGATGAAGTATATGGAAGTTTAGGTGATACAGGTTATTTTTATGAAACTACATTGTATGACCCAAGAAGTCCATATTCAGCTTCAAAAGCTTCATCGGATCATCTTGTTATGGCATATTTTCATACCTATGGACTTCCTGTTACAATATCTAATTGTTCAAATAATTATGGACCTTATCAATTTCCAGAGAAATTAATCCCACTAATGATAAATAATATGCTGGAAGAAAAATCTTTACCGGTTTATGGAGATGGGAAAAATGTAAGAGATTGGCTTTATGTGGAAGATCATTGCAGTGGGATTTGGGAAATTGTAAAAAATGGTAAGCGTGGAGAAACATATAATATCGGTGGTGAAAATGAATGGACTAATGTTGATCTTCTGAATATTCTTTGTGAAAAAGTAGCTGTTGAAAAAGGAAAAGATAAAGATTATTACAAGAAATTGATTATGTTTGTAAAAGATAGAGCTGGTCACGATAGACGCTATGCAATCAATTGCGATAAAATAAAAGCAGAGCTTGGTTGGAAGCAATCAGTAAACTTCGAACAAGGATTGGAAATAACTGTAAAATGGTATATAGATAATCTTCAATGGATGAAGAATATTAATTCTGGTGAATATAGAAAGTGGATTGAAAAGAATTACTTAAATAGACAATAAAGGAAATGATATGAAACAAAAAAACAATCAATATCCTGACTGGATAAAAATAAAAGAATGTCCTAAAATCCAGACTAAAGATTTAAATAATGATAATAATGGAATACTAATTGATATATTAAACAGAAATGATGACATTATGGCTGAGCGTTGCGATGAATTATTCCAGCAGTATTATATGACGACAGTATTAAGGGGAAAGATCAAAGGATTACATACTCATCCAAATAAGATAGATACTTTACATTGTGTATACGGTAAATTTTGTTTAGTAATCTATCCAGAGATAATAAAAAAGGAAGATATTGATAAAAAAAAGATTGATACAGATAAGCTAATTTTCATAGAATTAGGAGAAGATTTACCTTTAACTGTGTCATTTCCATCAAAATATCCACATGGTTTTTATGGTATCACCAAAACAGCGATAATAATAAACTATAGAAACCCAGCTTGGACACGAAATGATACTTATCAATATGATATTAAGTGTGAAGAAACTTTAGAAATATTAACAAAAAAATATAATATAAAGTAGGATTAATATGAAAAGAGTTGGCTTGATTGGGTGTGGAATAGTTACAATAAAAGCACATTTACCTGCATTGATTAATGATCCAACACAATCTTTAGATGAACCTGAATTTGTCATAACAGCTATTTGTGGAATAGAAAATGACAGGCTAAGTTACATTAAAGCTAAAATACCTAATGTTGTAATTTTTACAAATTATAAAGAAATAATTAACTCTAATTTGTGTGATTGTGTCCTAATTGCAACTGGGGAAGAATACCATTTAAAAATTGCTGATTATGCTTTAAAAAAAGGTTTATATGTTTTGATGGAAAAACCAATTTCGATAAATTCAGATAGCATTAAAGAATTTATTGAAGCCAATAAAACTCATCTTGATAAATTACAAGTAGCTTTTAACAAACGATTTTATCCCGGAATATTAAAATTGCAGGAATTACAAAGCAGTAACGAATTTGACAAAATAATTGGTGGAAATATTTACTTCTTTACTCAACAAGGCAAAAAACCTGGCAAAGCTGGCATATTGAGCAATCTTATACATTTATGTGATTTAGTTTGCTACCTTTTTGGAACTCCGACAGATGTATATGCTCATTTCTCTAAAGTATTAAATGATGATAAATTGGGTAAGACTATCTCAGCATCCATTATGACTTCTAAAGGGGCAGTAGTTTCAATTACGTTTACATCTTCTTCTAATTGGAATTTACCTTATCATGAGCAAATACAAATTTTAGATAATAAAAAAAATCATATTAGCATAGAAAATAACAACAAGCTTAAATTTACAAAATATAGCGATAGTAAAGACTCACAAACATATCTTTTTGAACAATCAAATTCAATTTTTTGGAACAAAGACCTTTTAGGCTATAAAACTCAAATAACTGAATTTTATAAATTGGTATCAGAACGAGTAACAAAACCATCTGTTAATATTTTTGAAGCATTAGACGCCCATAAACTCTTCGAAAGGATATTTGAATTTGATTATGAAGAAAATTAATAAAAATATAGAATTGCATAATAAAATTGAAAAATTATTATCTGAATATTATATTACCGACATTAATTTAAGGGATAAAGTAACTGATTTTATTGAATCTTTAGAAGATTATAATCAAATCAATGATTATAAAGAAGTAAGGCAATGGTTTAGAAGACAGCAAAATGACTGTTCTGCTGATGTGACGGCAATAGATTTAAAAGATGTAGGCCATGGTTGGAAAAACGAGATAACAACTGGAAATCTTGTACATGAATCTGGAGGTTTTTTCTCAATTATAGGTGTTGATATTCAAACAAAAATTAGAGAAGTAAGAGGTGGTTGGAGACAGCCGATAGTGGATCAGGGTACAAAAAGCAGCATTATTGGTATCTTAAAGAAGAAAATTAATGGAATTGATCATTATCTATTTGAGGCTAAATTTGAACCTGGTAACTATGGTAAGGTCTTACTTTCTCCAACACTGCAGGTTACATATAGTAATTTAAATCAAGCACATAAAGGTAAAAAACCTAGATTTTCCCATTATTTTGTAGAAAATGAAAAATATGAAACAATATATAATCATTGGTTACCTGAAGATGGGGGACGGTTTTATTTGAAAAGAGTTAAATGCATGATTGTTGAGATAAGTGAAGATGAACTTATTGAGATTCCCGATAACTTTAGATGGTTAACACTATTTCAAGTAAGGGAAATGTTGAAAGAAGATAATCTCGTAAATCCTCATGTTCGAACAATTCTTTCAGTAATTTAAGTGATATATTACAATAACACAAGATAAGCTATGTTATAATGAAAAACAAAATAATAATTCTCGGTGCAAAAGGTCAATTAGGCACAGCATTATGTAATTTATGTGAAAAGAAAAATATATATTTCAAAGGATTCGACTTTCCTAAAATTGATATATCAATTCCTGAAACCTATCAAAAGAAAATTATAGATTATAATCCTGATATATTGATCAATTGTGCTGCATATACGAATGTTTATAAAGCTGAGAATGACTTAGAAAAATCAATGATGGTAAATGGAATAGCTGTTAAACACTTGGTGGACCTGTGCAATGACAATAATATTTATTTATGTCATATTAGCACAAGTTATGTGTTTGATGGCTTAAAGAAAATTCCATATATTGAAACCGATAAGCCTGGTCCTGTAAATTATTATGGAATTACTAAATATGTTGGTGAACAAATCATAATAGATTATTCAAGATCATACTCAATAGTGAGAACTGCTGACTTGTTTGGAAAAAGTAGGAATAATTCAAATAATATTATAAAAAAACTTATTGAACTGGCTCAGAGAAATAGAATTGTAAAACTTGTTAATGATGAATTTACTTCTCCCACTTTTACAGATGACCTGGCAAAACAGATTTTGCTTATTATCAATAACCAAATTACTGGAATTATGCATGCAACCAGTGAAGGTAATTGCAACTGGGTTGAATTTGGAAAATATCTTTTTGAGCTATTGGATATGGATGTTGATATTGAAGAAGTTGAATCTTCTTATTTTAATAAAACACTAAAAAAACCAAAGTTTTCAATGTTGGAAAATAAAGTACTCAAAGATCATAGTATAAATATCATGCCGCATTGGAAAGAAGCACTGAAAGAATATATTAATTTTTACAATAAATAAAATGGAGGATTTATGTTTAAAATTATTGCGAATATCAAAGAACCAACTATCTTGAAAATTCAAAGTATTTCAGATGATAGAGGTTTACTTATACCGTTTACTGATGATATTGACCATAACCTTTTCCATAGATGTTATATGGTTGAGGATTATGGAAAAGGTGTTATCAGGGGATTACATTATCATAAAAAGGAAATGAAAATTTTCACAATTGCTTCGGGAGCTGCCAAATTCATTACAATGAAATTACCGGAAGAGCTTGCTAACCGAAATAATGAAAATGAAATTAAAGAATTCATTAGAACTAATCCTAAAGCTGTAAAGGCATGGGTGTTAAGCTCCAGGCATCATGGCGTGTTGATTGTACCGGCTTACTTTGCTAATGGATGGGTTAGTTTAGAAGAGCATACAGTACTGGTTTCTTTGAGCAACCTGAGATTTGAAAAAGCAAAAGACGATGATATTAGAATTAATCCCTATATTATTGGAAAAGATAAATGGAAAGTTATAGGAAGATAAAGGAGAACAAATGAAAGTATTAATTACAGGTGGTGCAGGATATGTGGGAACAACTTTAATACCACAACTATTAGGAAAAGGACATGAAGTAAGTGTTTATGACAACTTATTATTTGGTGGTGATTATATTCTACCCTTTTTTAGAAATCCTGATTTTAGATTTATAAAAGGTGATGTTAGAGATTTAAATGAGCTAAAGAAAGCTGCAAAAGATGCAGATGTGGTGGTTCATTTAGCTGCAATAGTAGGCTATCCTGCTTGCAGAAAAGAACCTGAACTGGCACGGTCTGTTAATGTGGATGGAACTAAGAATTTGATAAAAGCTACTTCAAATAATCAATTACTTATCTATGCATCAACAGGTTCAAATTATGGGTCTGTTGAAGATATATGCACAGAAGAAACACCTTTAAATCCATTAAGTCTGTATGGTCAGACAAAAACAATGGCTGAGAAAATGCTTCTTGAAGAAAGAAATACAATTGGTTATAGATTTGCTACTGCTTTTGGTGTGTCTCCCAGGATAAGACTGGATCTATTAATTAATGATTTCACATACAAAGCTATTACACAGGGATACCTGGTTATTTATGAAAAGCATTTTATGAGAACCTTTATTCATGTTCATGATATGGGAAGGGCTTTTATTTTTGGCATTGAGAATCGAGATAAGATGGTTAAAAATATTTACAATGTTGGTTCAGAAAAAATGAATTACAGTAAAGAACAAATTTGTGAGTTTATCAAAGATAAAACAAATGTCTTTGTCCATTATGCAGATATTGGTGAAGATGCTGATAAAAGAAATTATGTAGTAAGTTATAAAAAAATTAACCAACTTGGGTATGATACCACGATAACGGTTAAACAAGGAATTGATGAATTAGCAAAAGCCTTAACTGCTATCGAATTTAAAACACCTTATACAAATGTGTAATTTAATGGAGACTAATTATTATGAATACTGATAGAAAAGATTTAGCCATAAACGGAGGGAAACCGATAAGTAAAGAAACGATCCTAATCCATAAACCTTATCTTGATGAAAAGGATTTTAAAGCAGTTGAGGAAACTGTAAGATCAACTTTTGTTTCCGGAAATGGACCAGCCTGCCGGGAATTCGAGAAAAAATTATCTGAATATCTAGGAGTAAAACATGTGTTTTATACAAATTCATGTACAACTGCATTAGACTTAGCTTTTCGTGCGAAAGATTTTCCTGCCGGAAGTGAAGTAATTGTGCCGAACTTTACCTATACTTCCACAGCATTGGGTGCGTTGCTTAACAATTTAAAAATCCGTTTAGTGGATGTTGATCCTGAAAACGGGAATATTGATGTTTTAAAAATTGAAACTGCTATTAACGATAAGACGGTTGCAATTTGTCCAGTGGATTATACAGGCAATCCGGCAGAGATGGATGAGATTAATAAGATAGCCAAAAAATACAATCTCTATGTTGTGCATGATACTGCGCAATCCATTGGTACTTTATACAAAGGCAAAAAAACAGGAACATTAGCGGATGTTTCTACATTCAGTTTCCATGGTACGAAAAATCTAACTACTGGTGAGGGTGGAGCTCTTGTAACAGATAATGATGAGATTGCTGATCGTGTTATATTCATGAGAGAAAAAGGAACAAATAAACAATCCTTTTTAATTGATGATAAAACTCGCGGATTTTATGAATATGTAGATATAGGAAGTTCCTTTGTCCAATCAAATATTCTGGGAGCGCTTGGTATTACTCAACTTGAGAAAATTGACTGGATGAATAAAGAGCGAAAAAAAATTGCAGAATATTATAAATCAGAATTAAAAGGCATAGACGGAATTGAATTTCTAAAAATCACTGAGGGAGCGATACCTAACTGGCACATTTTTGGAATACTTGTACCACCTAAACACAAATATTGGATTATGGATGCTCTGCGCGCAGAAGGTGTTTATTCAAATGTGCATTACACTCCTCTGCATAGAAATAAATTTTATTCTCATCTGGGAAAAGATGAGGATTTCCCGGAATCAATGAAATTCTTTAGTGGATTATTGAGATTGCCAATTTATCCGTCCCTAACTAAAGAAGAAAGAGAGTTGGTTGTAATGTCTGTTAAAAAAGTGATGTGTGCATTAAAAAAATAGTAAAATATTTTTAATTTGGATAGAATTAAGAAATGAAGCAAAAAAAAATTCTGGTGATTGGAGCAGGTGAATCTTGTTGTGGAATTATAGAAACAATAAAAAAAATGGGATATCTGGTGGTAGTTATTGGAAATTCTGAAAATTTACCTGCGAATAAGATAGCTGATTATTATTTTGTTTTGGAAGATAATGATGTAGCAGGTACAATTTCGATTTGCAATAAACTCAATGTAAATGCTATTGTTCCAACTCCTGTTGAGCGTACTCTTCGATGGATGGGTGAAGTTGCAAATGAGTTGGGTCTTATTTTTCTTTCTCGTAAATCGATTGAGAATTTCAGAGATAAATTTAAGATGAAAATGTGTTTCCAAAATGCAGGTATAAATTGTGCTAAAGGAATTTTAATTAGTAAAGAAGAAATTTATCCCGGTTTGTTAAAAGATTATAATTATCCTCTAATAATGAAGCCATTGGATGCTTATGCCAGCAGAGGAGTTCTAAAAATACAAAACTACAAAGAGCTTAAATCTTATTTGGAAGAGACATCCGGATTTTCATCAAACGGAAAAGTAATTATTGAGGAATATATAGGTGGGAGAGAGTTTAATGCTGAAGGTGTTTGTTATCAAGGTGAATCAGAAATATATGCTATTGTAGAAAAAATCAGAGGCTCATTCCCACACACAATTGAAATGGGACATATTATTCCCCCAGCAATAAAAGAAGACGAAGAGAGAATAATAGTTGATACTATTAGCTCTGCGATAAGAGCATTAGGAATGAACAATGGTGCCTTTAATGCAGAAATAAAGCTTTATCATGAAGAAGGTTATGTAATTGAAATTGCAGGGAGATTAGCTGGAGATTTTATAATATCGCACCTTATTGAACCCACCACTGGACAAGATATGAACAAAGCTGTTGTAAATATATCGTTAGGTCTTCCCCCTGCAAAAGCTAGAAGAAAATATTTAAAACATGGTATAATTTCTTTTTTCAACTTACCGAAGGGGAAAAGAATTAAGAACATTAAAAATTTTAGACATTTACACGATAATTCAAATGTAATTTGGGCTCATATATTTTTCCAAGAAGGAGATACTATTCCTGAAGTCATACACATGGGTCAAAGAAGTGGTTTTGTAATTGTTACATCAAATACAAGGAAAGGGATGTTTTCATTAGCGGAAAAAACAAAAAAACAAATAATTGATTCTATTGAATTTGAGTAGGAATGTTTTAGAAAAAGAGGTAAAAAAATGATTAAAGGTAAAGAAATCTTTTTGCGTCCTTTGAAGTATGATGATTGGGAAAAAACTATAACTTGGAGAAATGATCTGGAATTTTCGACGTTAATAGCGTCACATCCATTTCCGGTAACTAAAGAATTAGAAAAGGAGTGGATTGAAGGTGTTTTAAAAAATAAAGATAACAGTTCAGTCTATTTTGGAATTTGTAAAAATGAATCAAGAGAACTTGTTGGAATAGTTAAATTATTCAATATTAATTGGATTTCACGAACATGTTGTTTCGGTATCTTTCTTGGTTCTAAAGAAAATAGAGGAAAAGGTATTGGTAAAGAAGCAATGCAATTAATTATTAATTATGCATTTAATAGCTTAAATTTAAGAAAGATATCTTTAGAAGTTATCTCCTCAAATAAAGCAACAATAAAATTGTACGAGAAAATGGGGTTTGAAAAAGAAGGAATATTAAATGAACAATTTTTTGCTGAAGGTAAATATTTTGATTTTTTGATATTGGCATTATTGAAGATTAAATATGAAAAATAAAACAATAACCGTTGCCATACCAGCGTATAACGCAGAAGAGTTTATTTTAGATACTATTAATAGTGTATTAATTCAATCCCATTCAGTAAATGAAATTATAGTTTGTGATGATTCTTCTAAAGATGATACTGTTGAAATAGTAAGAAAGATCATTAAGCTAGAAAAACATAATATCAAACTATTAATAAATAGGGATAATTTAGGGTACCAGAAAAACTGGAATAAATGCCTTGAAAATGCTTCATCAGATTTTGCTTTATTGCTACATGCGGATGATTTGCTGAAACCCGATACAATTGATAAGCAACTTCAATTTTTTCAGGAACATCCTGAAGTTGCTCTGGTTGGTGGATATGAGGATTTTATTGAAGTCGGATCGTA